>VAXB01000013.1:13155-15439 GCA_005883995.1 Actinomycetota bacterium | reverse complement strand
GACATTGTCGAGGTCGGGAACGATCGAGCCGAATGCGAGGCCGACCGGTTCGTAGCTGATCTCCCAGATCGTGGCGACGACGAGCGGTGCGCCGTACGCCTGGGCCAGGTCGATCGCCTTCTTCGTCGCCTCGGCTGCGCTCGGCGATCCGTCCGTGGCGAGCAGAATCGGCTTCATCGCTTGACCTCCTTCACACATCGCGGCCGAGGCGATGCGCGAACTCGCGGTGCGCGGCCTCCGCCTCGGCACGGTTTCGCGCCTGCTCGACGCGCTCTCGCACCTCGAGCAGGTACCTGGCCAGGTCGCCGTCTCGGACGTCGAGGCCGAGCCGCTCGATCAAGCAGTCACCCGCGACGACCGCGCCGCCGTTCTCCCAGAACGTGCATCGCTCGCGCGTGCAGGGCTCGCGGCGGCCGTCGGCGAGGTGGAGCGTGCAGAGCTTCGACTCGACCTGGTTCACGGTTCGAGTGTCCGCCTCGCCCCCAACCGGAGCATCGGTTCCGGCACCGATCCGCGTGCGGCCTTCTACGGAGGCGCGAGAGCCGCGTCGCCGCAGCGGTTCCCGTTACGCGACAGCCCGCGTCAGCGGGGCCGGGCCTCCTAGCGGTCGTGTCCGCCGTGCCAGTGCAGCCAGGGGTGCGCCGCCGGCAGCGCGGCGACGGCGATGATCAGCCCTGCCACGAGCGTGACCGCGAGGATTGCGTACCTCAGCGCCATTCCCGGCGTCCCGCGGCCTCGCCCCCAGTCGGCCCCGACGAGCCCCGGCACGCGCAACGCGTAGGCGAGCACGTGGATCGCGAAGGCGCCGCCCCAGATCACGAAGCTCGCTTTGTGCAGGCCGAGGACGATGCCACCGCCCGGCCCGACGACCAGCAACGCGACCCCGGTCGCGAACACGCCGAACGTAGCGGCCACGAGGACGGGTGCGACGAGCATCCGCATCAACACATACGGCGGGCCCTTCGCGACATATTCGAGGTCGCGTGTGTAGTAGCGGAAGAAGCGGTAGCCGGTGCTCGCGAGCTTCAGCGCGACGGGTGGGATCAGGAGCAACCCGACGAACACGTGCAGCGACAGCAGCGGACGGATTGCGAGGATGGACACCCCCTCGACGGCGAGCAAGACGAACAGCACGATCGCAGTGAGCGCGGTCAGCCGAGCGTTTCCCTCTGTCCCTCCGCGTAACAACCGCGCCACCCGAGCGGGCCGGACGACCGACGAAATCTCCCGCGCGTGCACGGACCGAGTACACCACCGACAGATGAGAGGGACATGAAAGCACCCTCACCATCCCCTCATCACTGCGCGTGACAATGACGAGGTGCGTGCGCTCGTCGTCGAGGACGAACCGAAGCTTGCCGGGCTCCTGAAGCGCGGGCTCACCGAGGACGGCCATGTCGCGGACGTGGCGCCGAGCGGCGAAGACGCCGTCTGGATGGCGCTTTCGGCGCCGTACGACGTGATCGTTCTCGACGTCATGCTCCCCGGGATCGACGGGTTCGCCACCTGCCGGGAGCTCAGGAAGCGCGAGGTCTGGACGCCGGTGCTGATGCTGACGGCACGCGACGCGGTAGAGGACCGCGTCGAAGGGCTGGACACGGGCGCCGACGACTACCTCGTCAAGCCGTTCTCGTTCGCGGAGCTCGTCGCCCGCTTGCGCGCACTCGCGCGCCGCGCCCCGGTCGAGCGGCCGTCCGTCGTCGCCGTCGGCGATCTGCGGCTCGACCCCGCCGCACGACGCGCGTGGCGCGGCGACATGGAGCTCGAACTCTCGGCGAAGGAGTTCGCGTTGCTCGAGCTGTTCATGCGACGACCCGGCGTCACGCTCTCGCGCGAGCACCTGCTCGAGGGCGCGTGGGACATCGCCTACGAGCATCGCTCGAACATCGTCGACGTCTACGTCCGCTACCTGCGCGCGAAGGTCGACCGGCCGTTCGACCGCAACGCGATCGAGACCGTACGCGGCACCGGCTATCGCCTCCGAGAGGACGGCGGCTGATGCACCGGTTGCCGCTCCGGTTCCGTCTGCTTCTGCCGTTCGCGGCGGCGATGGCGCTCGTCCTCGCCGGGATGGCCCTGTTCGTCTACGTCCGCGTCGGCGGCGCGCTCCTCGCCTCGGTCGACCAGAATCTGCACGCCCAACTCGCGGAGCTGAGCGGACACGCGGAGGCCGGCAGCAGCTTCGCCGACCGCGACCGTGCGGGCGCGGCCGCTGTCGGACAGCTGGTGCGCGGAAACGGCAGCCTCGTACGCTCGACGCCCGCGTCCCTCCCGTCGCTGATGT
>VAXB01000013.1:11279-13048 GCA_005883995.1 Actinomycetota bacterium | reverse complement strand
GCGCCGCTTGCGCTCGCGGTCGCGATCCTCGCCGGCTACCTCGTCGCTGCCGCGGCCCTACGGCCTGTCGAGGCGATGCGTGCGCGGGCCGCCGCGATCACTGCGACAACGCCAGGCCGGCGGCTGCCGGTGCCCGACTCGCGCGACGAGCTGGCGAGACTCGCCTCGACTCTGAACGACATGCTCGCGCGGCTCGAAGCGGCATTCGAGCACGAACGGCGTTTCGTCGCGGACGCAAGCCACGAGCTTCGAACGCCGCTCGCAATGTTGCGAACCGAGCTGGAGGTCGCGCTGCGGCACCCACGTTCGCGCGCTGCGCTGGAAGCAGCGCTTCGCTCGGCCGGGGAGGAGACAGAGCGACTGAGCCGGCTCGCAGACGACCTGCTGCTGATCGCGCGCGCCGATCAGGGACGCCTGCCGATTCGGTCCGAGCCGATCGACTCCGCGGACGTGGTCGCCGCTGTTGCCGGGCGCTTCGCCTCGGCGGCCGGGGGACACGGCCGCACGATCCAGATCGAGGCTGGCGATTCCCCGGTCATCGACGCGGATCGGGTCCGGCTCGAGCAAGCGTTGGGGAACCTCGTCTCCAACGCCCTCACGTACGGAGCCGGCACCGTCGACCTCCGCATCGACCGGCGTAACGGAGCGGTCGAGTTCCACGTCATCGACGAGGGGCCCGGCTTCGACGAAGCCTTCATTCCCCGCGCGTTCGACCGCTTCAGCCGCGCCGACGACGCGCGGACGAGCGGCGGGACGGGGCTCGGGCTTGCGATCGTCGAGTTGATCGCCGAGGCCCACGGTGGACGAGCCGGGGCGGCGAATCGCCCGCCGCGCGGCGCCGACGTCTGGATCGCGATTCCGGCGTAAGCCTTAATCGAACGCCAATCCGCCTCTCATCGTCGTCTCATGTCGACGCGGCAGGCTGAGGCTGAGTCCCGATGGAGAAGGAGCTGTCACCGCGCCGCGCCCGCGACGCCCGCGACGCCGGGCTGAGGAGCCTGCAACGGCTGACGGGAGCAGCCGTCGCGGGCGCGCTCGGCCTCTCGGCCATCTTCGCCGGAATCGCCGCAAGCTCGACGCACCCACGACGCGCAGCGCAGACGACGCGCACGCGCACGGCCGTCGCGGCGCGCCGCGCGACGACGCCGCCGCTGCCCGCTGCGCACGCACCCGGGGTGCAGACAACCCCGTCTCCCGCACCAACGGCCACATCGACCCCGCCGGCCGTCACCCCCGTGCCGGCGACGAGCCCGCCCGCCGCGGTGTCGGGCGGGTCGTGAAATCCGCCGTTGGGCACGTGCTCGGCACGACGTCGTACCTTGCTGTCACCGACGCGGCGGCGTTCGACGATGCATCTCGGGAGTTGGACGCCGAGATCGACGCCGTGGACCGTGCCTGCAGCCGCTTCCGTCCCGACTCCGAGCTGGTTGGACTGAACGCCGCCGCGGGCGAGGAAACGCGCGTCGGCGCTCTGCTCTTCGAGGCGATCGAGACCGCGGTCGCCGCGGCCCGCGCGACCGACGGCCTCGTCGACCCGACGATCGGACGCACGCTCCGGTTGGCGGGATACGACCGAACCTTCGCGGTCGTTCGCGGGCGCGACGGAACGCTGCGGCCGTCGTTCGCCAAGGATCCCACCTGGCAGACGATCGAGCTCGACCACGAGCGGAGCGCGGTGCGACTTCCGAAGCTGGTGGAGCTCGACCTCGGCGCGACCGCGAAAGCACTTGCCGCCGATCGCGCTGCGCGCGCGATTTTCATGTCGACCG
>VAXB01000013.1:0-11237 GCA_005883995.1 Actinomycetota bacterium | reverse complement strand
GTCGCGATCGTCACCGGCGGCCTCGCGACGTCCGGAACCACCGTCCGACGCTGGATGACAACTGACGGCGAGCTCCATCACATCGTCGATCCGCGCACGGGCCGCTCCGCCGACGCGTACTGGCGAACGGTGACGGTTACCGCGTCGTCATGCGTCGGCGCGAACACGGCGAGCACCGCCGCCGTCGTCCTCGGCGAGGGAGCAACCACGTGGCTGACGGCGCTCGCGCTGCCGGCACGCCTCGTGCGGTACGACGGCGCCGTCTCGTCGACGCCCGGTTGGCCTGCGGCGGCTGCGTGATCGTCGCCGCGACCAACGCGAAGGCGCTCTGGTACCTGACGCGAGGCACCGGCGTCGTCGCGCTTCTGCTCCTCACCGCCTCGGTCATTCTCGGGATCCTGAGCTCCGCCCGCTGGGGCACCACGCGCATTCCGCGCTTTCTCGTCGGTGGCCTGCACCGCAACCTCGCGCTCATTGCAATCGTTTTCGTCGTCGTCCACGTCGTCACGACGGTCGCCGACGGGTTCGCCCCGATCCACCTGCTCGACGGCCTGATCCCGTTCCGGTCGCCGTACCGGCCGATCTGGCTCGGCCTCGGCACTGTCGCGTTCGATCTCCTGCTCGCGCTCGTCGTCACGAGCCTCGCCCGGGCGCGGCTCGGCCTCCGGCTGTGGCGTACCGTGCACTGGCTCGCGTACGCCTCCTGGCCGGTTGCGGTCGTGCACTCGCTCGGGACCGGCAGCGATGCACGCCTCGCCTGGATGGCGCTCGTCGGTTTCGGAAGTTGCGCCGCCGTAGTCGCCGCCGTCGTCTTCCGGATCGCGCGGAGCAGCCCCCCAGCGGGTCGCCGCGCCACCGCGTTCGCGGCAACGGCCGCCGTGCCGTTCGCACTCCTGGTGTGGTACCTCGCCGGACCGAACCGAACCGGCTGGGCGGCCCGCGCAGGAACGCCCAGCGCACTGCTTCGTCCTCACCTCGCGGCGACGCAGCCGGCTGTGGCCACGGTGTCCCGATCCCTCCCGCGCGAGTCCTTCAACGGACAGCTCACGGGCGAGCTCAACGAGTCGGGGCCGCGCGCCGACGGGTTGATCACGATCTCGATCAATGCACATGTGCAGGGCACCGTCCGCGGCGCCCTCCGCATCACCCTCTGGGGAGCGCCCGGCGAAAACGGCGGAGTCGCCTTGACGGCGAGCGACGTCGCGTTCGGCGCGACCGGAACGACGGAGCCGTACGTCGGCCAGGTGGCGTCGCTCGCCGGCGATCGTGTCGACGCTCGTCTTGCGAACGCGGCCGGATCCCAGCTCGCGTTGACCGTCGCTCTGCAACTCGATCGAGCAACGGGCTCGGTGACCGGGCACGTGCATGGGCAGGCGTCCTAGCGTGAGCACCGCCGCCGCGACGCAGAACCACGGAATCGAGCGGCGCGGCCCCGCCGGTCTCCCGCGCCTCCTCGCGTCGCTCCGCGAGGACGGCCGCGCGGAACCGCTCCGGAGCCACGTCGATCGTTACGGCACGGTTGCCGACGCGATCAGCGGCGGCGCACTCGTTGCCGAGGTCGAGGCGAGCGGGCTCGCGGGCCGCGGCGGCGCATCCTTTCCGACTGCCGTGAAGCTCGCGTCCGTCGTCGGTGCACGCCGGCGTCCGGTTGTCGTCGCGAACGGTGCGGAGGGCGAGCCGGCCAGCGGCAAGGATCGCGCGCTCCTGCGCACATTGCCGCACCTCGTGCTCGACGGCGCAGTCGCTGTCGCTGATGCCGTCGGCGCCCGCGACGTCTTCGTGACCGTCGACGGTCGAGCGGCGACCGAGCGAGCAGCGCTTGAGGTCGCGCTCGAGGAGCGCCGTCGCAACCGCCTCGACGCACGCATGACCATCCGCATTACCAGAGCGCCGACCGGCTTCGTCACGGGCGAGGAGACAGCGCTCATCCAGTTCCTGAATGGCGGCCCGGCCAAGCCGACCTTCACGCCGCCGCGACCGTTCGAGCGCGGCGTCGGCGGTGCGCCGACGCTCGTCCAGAACGTCGAGACGCTCGCGCAACTCGCGCTGATCTCGCGATTCGGAAGTGACTGGTTCCGCGAGGTCGGCACGCGCGACGAACCTGGATCGGTGCTCGCCACGATCTCCGGTGCCGTCCACCGTCCCGGGGTGTACGAGCTCGCACTCGGAGCGCCGTCCACCGACGTCGTCGCCGAGACCGGGGGTCTCACGGGCCGCGTCTCCGGCGTCCTCATCGGCGGCTACTTCGGCTCATGGGTCGCGCCGGATGATTTCTTCCGCCTGCGGCTCCTCGACTCCGAGCTCGCAACCCACCGCGCGGCGCTCGGTGCCCGTGCGATCCTCGCGCTCCCCGACGACACGTGCGCCGTCGGCGAGCTTGCGCGCGTGACGCGCTACCTCGCGTCCGAGAGCGCGGGTCAGTGCGGCCCGTGCGTGCATGGCCTCGACGCAATCGCGACGGCGATGGAGCGGCTCGCGTCCGGCGCCGCCGACGCGCGGCCGCAACTCGAGCGCTGGATCGAGATGGTCCGCGGTCGCGGCGCCTGCAGGCATCCCGACGGAGCCGCCGGATTCGTCGAATCTGCGCTCGACGTCTTCGCCGACGAGATCGATCTCCATCTACGGTACGGACGCTGCCGCGCATCGACGCGTGGCGTCCTCCCCCTGCCGACAGGAAACCGGAAGTCGTGAAGCTGCGAGTCAACCCGATTGCCTGCGAAGGACACGGCCTCTGCGCAGAGCTCCTGCCCGAGCTCATCGGCCTCGACGACTGGGGCTACCCAATCGTCGACACCGGCGACGTTCCACGCGATCTCGAGCCGATGGCGCGGCGCGCCGTCGCGGCGTGCCCAACGCTGGCGCTCGCGGTGGAGCGCACATCGGCGGGACCGCCCGCCCGTTCTCGCAGACGCGAGGCGCACGCGCGTTGATGCGCCGAGGCGTTATTGAGATCGCGCGCCATCGGCTCGGCATGCGGCTCCACCTGCTCGGCCTGCGCGTGCACGAGTGGCATCTCGGCCGCAGTCTTACTCGGCGTTCTCGCGCTGGGGCGCTGCTCGACCGCGTGGACCTGATGCTCGCCGCCGGGGTTCCCGCGGCGGGAGGAGGCTGGCTGCTCGCGGCGGTTTTGTTCTAAGCCGCGGCGGCGGCGAGTCGGTCGGCGATCTCGCGTAGCGCGCCGGGGCCGTCGAGGCTCGCGATCCAGAGCGCTGCGCCGGCGTGACGGTCGACGTGGAGCCGGCCGCGCTCGACCCTGACGGAGCCGATCTCGTCGAACGCGATCGTCTGATCGCAACGGGTGCCGCGTGCGGTACCGATGAGGTTCACCGCGCGGTCGCCCAGGTCGAGGCGGCCGGCGCACCGCATGCCGTCGATGCCGTTCCACGAGACCGCGTAGCTCGGATTCATGCGCCGCATCGTGCCCGCGGCCAACGACACTGCCATCCGGAAGCGCTCACACGATCCTTGCGGGAAAGCCGCATGTGATTCGGCGGCAAGTTCGGATGGCGCCGCCGCTGCCGGCGCCGACACTGCGGTGCAACGAAAGGAGCAGTTCGATGACCTCCATTAAGATTCGAAGCGGCGTTTTGCTTGCGGCGACCGCCGGCGCAGTCGTCGTCGCAGGCACCGCATCCGCGCACATGCCGAAGACGATCACGATCCGCCACCAGATGCGCGGCTGTCATTCCTGGTCGGTTGCGAACGGCCCCTGGAGGACCGGTCTGAAGCTGAAGGTTGATCGCGACACGAGCCTCTTCTTCGTCAACGACGACGTGATGCCGCACAGGCTGATCCAGACCGCCGGGCCAAGAGCGCATCTCTTCACCCCCAACATGAACCGTCTTCGCGCGCACGCGACGGTGACGTTCGGCCGCGCCGGCGTCTACCGGTTCACGACGAAGCCGGGCCACGACTACAAGGGGATGCACGAGATGAAGATGGGCGGCAAGGACAACGTCCTCCGGCTCACCATCACCGTCGCGTAGTAGCCTCGCCGAGCGTGCACGCATTCGCGATCGCGGAAACGAGGGAGCGTCTCGTGGCCGCCGGCGGCGGCTACGCGGTCGTCCACGAGTCGCCCGGCATCGAGCTCGGCGTCTACGTCCTCGTCGCGCCCGAGCCCGACCGGCAGCAACCCCATGACGACGACGAGATCTACATCGTGATCGAGGGCTCAGGGGTACTCGACGTCGAAGGGACGTCGGTTCCGATGAAGGCCGGCGACGCGGTCTTCGTCGAGGCCGGGGCGGACCACCGCTTCAGCGCGTATGAGCAGCTGAGCGTGCTCGTCCTCTTCGAGCGAACGCCTGCGGGAAACTCCTAGCCGGACGTCCGCGTCGTTCCGGATGGCGCGAGAAGCGCGCTACGCGACCCTACGAGAAACGACGCGGGAGGGACGCATGAACCGGCTGGTGATCGTCGCGAGGTTGCAGGATGGGGCGCACACCCGCGCCGAGGAATTGATCGAGGAGGGGCCGCCGTTCGAGCCCGATGAGCTCGGCTTCCGCCGGCACGGCGTGTACCTGACCGCGACCGACGTCGTGTTCATCTTCGAGGCGCCGGAGGTCGAGTGGCTCGTGAACGACGTCATCGACCATCCCGTCTTCGCGACGGCGCTCGCGCCGTGGCGCGGCCTCGTGGACGGGCCGCCGCGGCTCGCGCACGAGCGATACTTCTGGTCGCGTGCCGACCAGAAGAGCGGGATCGGCCTCGGCGTCTAGCCTGAAGCCTCGTCCTCGAGCAGTCCGTGCGTCAGCGCGTAGCGGACGAGCTCGGCGCGGGTGGACAGTCGGAGCTTCTGCATGATGTCGCGATCGGAGAGCGGGTCTGCCTCCGCGGCCGCGCGTGCGGCCGCGTCGGAGGCGACCATCCGTGCACCGAGCGCGGGGTGCACGTAGCTCCCGCCGCCGGCGATCTCGCGCACGGCCGAGACGACCTCTTCGTCCGCCGCCTCCTTCAGCACATATCCGGACGCACCGGCGGCGAATGCCTCGCGCACGTAGCTCGGGTCGTCCTGCATCGACAGGACGAGCACCCTCGTCTCCGGCGCCTCTTTCAGGAGCGACGGCAAGACTTCGATCCCGCTTTGTCCGGGCATCACGACGTCGAGAAGGATCACGTCCGGCTTGAGTGCACGGGCGCGGAAGATCGCGTCCTTCTCGTTGCCGGCTTCGCCGACGACTGGAGTTTCTGCGATCTGTCATTAGGCCCTATGCCCTCCGCTCGATGTCGTCCTCGCGCTCGAGCAGGAGCTTGATCCCGGACCGCACGACGGCATGGTCGTCCACGATGACGGCGCGGATCATCGGACCGGAACCTCGACCACGAGCGTCGTCCCGGACTCGCCGGACGACTCGACCGCCACGCGGCCGCCGACCAAGGCGGCTCGCTCCCGCATCCCGAGCAATCCGAGGCCGGCTTCGCGCGTGGCCGCCGGGTCGAAGCCGCGGCCGTCGTCCTCGATCACCGCCGTCACCGTTCCCTCCCGCCGCACGATCAGGATGCTGACGTGCTCGGCCTCGGCGTGCTTGACGACGTTCGTGAGCGCCTCCTGGACGATGCGATAGAGCGTCGTCTCGACCTCGCCCGGTAAGCGCTCGGGCCCGAGCCGCGCCTCGAGCTGGAGCTCGATCCCGGTCCTGAAGCGTCGCCACGACGAGTGCTCGGAGGTCCTCCGCCGCGCGGCGCGTCTCCTCCTGGGATCCTGCGCCCTCGACCGCCTTGAGGCCGAGCAGAATGGACGTCAACGCCTGCCCGGTCTCATCGTGCAGCTCGCGCGCGAGCCGCTTGCGCTCGAGCTCCTGGCCGGCGACGACGCGCCGGAGCGCGTCGGTGGCAACGCGGCGTGAGAGGTCGACCGCGATCGCGGCGCGCGCCGCGAACTGCTCGGCGAGCCGGACGGCCGAGTCCCCGAAGCGGACGTCGCGGCCGAGGCGGTCGTGAGCGATCAGCACGCCGATCGCTTCGTCGCGCACGAGCAGCGGGACGTAAAGGCCGGACCGCGCGCCGAGAAGGCGCGTGACGCTGGCATGCACCTCGGGGTCGTCGAGGAGCGAGTCGACCCGTTCGCTGCGACGGCGGTCGAGGATCCGGCCGGCCTTGCTCCCGTCCCGCGGAAGGGTCGAGCCCGTCAACGCTTCCGCTCCTTCTCCTGCCGCCGCTTCGATTCGGAGCTCGTCGCCTTCGGGGAGCGCGATCGCCACGACGCGGGCATCGATCAACTCGCGCAGCCGCCGCGCGACGAGCTCGAGCAGCCGCTTCAGGTCGAGCTCCGTGAGGAGTGCGTTGCCGATCTCGTTCAACGACTCGAGCTGGCGCGACCACTCCGTCGCCGACTCGTAGAGCCGCGCGTTCTCGACCGCGACGGCGGCCTGGGCCGCGAGCAGCGTGACGATCTCCTCGTCCTCGTCGGTGAAGTCGGTCTCGTCGGCCTTCTCGCTCAGGTAGAGGTTGCCGTAGGCGACGCCGCGCAGCAGGATCGGCACGCCGAGGAACGTCGCCATCGGCGGGTGCCCCGGCGGAAACCCGACCGAGCGCGGGTCGTCGCCGATGTCGTGCAGCCGTAGCGGCACGGCGTCGCGGATCAGGACGCCGAGGATCCCCCGCCCGTGCGGCTCTTCGCCGATCGTCGTCCGCGTCTCCTCGTCGATGCCGGTCGTGATGAACCGCTCGAGCGCCATCCCGGTTCGGTCGATCACACCGAGCGCCGCGTAGCGCGCACCCGTTAGCGCCGCCGCTGCCTCGACGATCCGTTCCAGCACCGGATCGAGCGCGAGCTCGGAGCTGATCGCGATCCCCGTGTCGAGGAGCGTTCTCAGCCGGACGGACTCGCGCGTCTCCACCGCGTGATCGTCGCAAAAGCGCCGAACGGGATGTGCGGGAAAGCCGCATGCGGCCGACGGGGCGCGACGGATGCCGCCCGGGCCGCCCGGCGGAAGACTCCGACCAACAAAAGCAGGAAACGCGAAAGGAGTCGCGAGATGTCCACCAACAAGAAGCTCTTCGAGTATGGCGGGATCGCCGCCAGCATCATTCTCGTCGCATTCGGCATCGCCGCGATCGTCCTCGGCATCAACGGTCGCAGCACGGTCCACAACAACCTCAGCCAAGAGGCGATCGTGGGCACACCGGACATGACGCCGAGCGCGATCAAGGCCGAGGCCCAGCAGGCGAAGCTTCCTTCGTCGATCAGCCTCCCGTCCAAGAGCGTCGCCGGCGAGACCATCAACACGGGCTCCGAGGCGCGTGTGTTCGCGCAATACATGCGGATCCATGCGCTCGAGGCAACGGGCGGTTTCCCGTATGCGCAGATGGGGCGCTTCACGGCGAAGCCAGGCACGCCTGCAAGTCAGCTCGCCAAGGGCGGCGGCACGGACAACGAGAAGTATGCAGTCGTCGACCCCAAGACGCAGCGGCCGGTCGACAACGGCATGCGTAACGTCTGGGTGACCGAGACCGCCTTGTCGACCGCGCTCAACACGAGCTACATGGCCGAGCAGATGGCGCTCTTCGGCATCGTCGTCGGAATCGCACTGCTGCTGAGCGGCATCGGCTTCGGCGTCCTGACGATCGGCGGTGCGCTGCGGCGCCCCAGCCCGGAAGCAGTGACGTCGACGCGGACGGCGGCAGCCACAGGCTGAGCGGCGACTCCGCTCGCGGTGAAAGGGCGGCGTCAGCCGCCCTTTCTCGTTTCCCCCGGCGCGACCGCCGAGGCTTTCGCAGCGGATCTCTTCAGAGGGGACCGGTCTTGGCGGGAACGCGCGCCGGCAAAAGCCGGCGCGCTCTTTCCACTCGTCGCAAGAGCGCGCGCCCGATCCGTGGAAATCCGCAGGCGGTTTGGTCATTCCTGCGGAGGGCGCATGGACTGGGCGCTCCTAGGGTGGTCGTAACGGACTACGAGCCAAAGGGGTTGACATGCCACAGACACTCGAGCGGCCGACGTCGAACGGCGCGGCGCATGCACCGCCGCCGCCGCGGCCGCCCGCGCGCACAACGGACGGGAACGGCGGCTACTGGGCGGCGTTCGCTCTGCTGCTCGGCTTCCTCGTCGTCGCCCTCGGCAGTGTCGCCGTGTGGATGGGTGTCTCGGCGCACGACGCGAAGAACGACGCGAACCGAGCCGTGAAGGCCGTCGTCGCAGGGACGGCGACGACGGGAATGAGCATGAGCGGGGGCAACGATCTGACGAGCTTTGCCGGTCAGGGTCCGGCGAACGCGGACGTGCTCGCGAAGCGCCATGTGCCGATGAGCGCGACGCTGCCGCCGGCACCCGCAGGTTCGGTCGCACGCGTTCACCTCGTGCTGGTCGACCGCGTCGTGCAGATCGCGCCCGGCGTGAAGTACAACGCGTGGGCGTTCAGCGGCGGCGCCCCGGCACCGTTCATCCACGTGCGCCAGGGGCAGCAGGTCGAGCTGACGCTGACGAACAAGGGCACGATCCCGCACTCGGTGGACTTCCACGCGGCGCGGATCGCTCCGAACGTCGCATTCAAGGACGTTCCGGCCGGAGGCTCGATCCACTACTCGTTCGTTGCGAACGATCCCGGCGCGTTCATGTTCCATTGCGGGACAAAGCCGGTCCTTGCGCACATCTCGAACGGCATGTACGGGGCGATCATCGTCGAGCCGCGGGCCGCGCTGCCGCACGCAGACCGCAACTACGTGCTCGTCGCGAGCGAGTGGTACCTGGACTCCCCGGGTTTCCCGAAGCCTGCGAACCTCGATATGGCGAAGGCGCAGCGTCAGGAGCCGGACTGGGTGACCTGGAACGGATACGCGGGGCAGTACATCTCGCATCCGCTCACGGCGAATCCCGGCGAAACGGTGCGCTTCTGGGTCGTCGACGCGGGGCCGAGCTTCGACGTCGACTTCCACATCGTCGGCACAATCCTGAACCGCGCGTGGATCAACGCGGACATGACGCACTATCAGAACGACATCCAGACCGCGCTCGTTCCGGCGGGCGGCGGCGGAGTGTTCGACGTCAAGATCGACCAGCCGGGGCTCTATCCGTTCGTCAGTCATTCCTTCGCCGCGGTCGACCTCGGCCAGGTCGGCCTCCTCAACGTCGGCGGCGTGCAGGGGACGATGAGCCACTAGAGCTCCAAGCGTCGCCCTCCCACACGCGCGAACGAGGCGAGGTCCGCTCCGGCGGGCCTCGCCCTCTCCGCCGGAGCGGGCTACCATTCCTCCCTCGTGCGGGGTCGCTGCGGAAGGTTCGCTGTCGTTCTGGCGGTGCTCACGGCGGTCACGCTTGCCGTCGCGGCGCCAGGGCGTGCCGCGCCGCGTGACGACACCGCCTGGCTGCAGGCCAGGCTCGACGCCGGCGGCGACGTCTTCCTGCCGAAGCTCCCGAACGGCCAGTGCTACCGCACTCGCGGGCTCTGGGTCTCGCATGACGACACGGCGATCACCTCCGACGGGGGCTGCATCGTCGCTACGGGCCGTGGCGAGGCGCGGATCAAGAACGCGGCGGGACGGCCGATCTACGCGACCGCCGTCTTCTTCCTCAACCACTCCGACCTGTTCAAGTCGCTACCCGTCCGCGTCAGCATCAGCGGCATCCGCATCGTCGTTCCGGGGAAGGCGAAGTTGCACGGCGCGGAGCTCGACGGGATCGATGTGGGGGGCCACGAGGTCACGCTCGACCACGTTGTCGTCACCGGCGCGCCCGGCGTCGACGTCGCTGTCGGCGGCGGCACGCCCGGCTCCGCGGGGATGGCGGAGCGGATAGCGATCCGCGACTCGTCATTCTCCGGCGGCCGCAAGGACGTCGTCTCCGTGTTCGGTCCGGTCGGGCTCGACATCGAGCGAACGACGATGTCGGGAGCGCGCGGCGCGGCCGGTAGGGCCGGTGCCGGCCTGCACGTCGTCGCCGCCGACCGCGGCCAGCCTGCTCTGCAGGTGCGTGTCGCCGACAACCGGATGGTCGGAAACGCTGGGCCTGGCATCTTCTTCGACTTCGACCCGAAGAACGGCGCGCCTGTCGTCGCGAACGACCTCGTGATCAGCGGCAACGCGGTCCGGCGGAACGCGCGGACGGCACCTGTGCAGCGGCGCGCCGGCATCGTCCTTGCGGGCGGTCAGGACGACGCCACCGGTCAACTCTCGCTCGCCCGGAACACGGTGGACGGAAACCGCGGTCCCGGAGTCCTCGGCCGCGACCTCCGCCTGGTCGTCACGGCTGACGGAAACCTGCTCGACGGCAATCGCGGCGGCCCGTCGCGCGGGCTCCGGAACATCGGGCCGGTCAACGCGTCGGGCGGCTCGACGAGCGCGGTAGTCGCGGCACCCGTCTATGTCAACGGCGCGCGCGACGACACTACGTGGCTGCAGAAGCGCCTCGACGCCGGCGGCGGCAAGGTGTTCCTGCCGGCGCTTCCCGGCGGCGATTGCTACCGGACGCGCGGGCTCTGGGTCTCGCACGACGACACCACGATCAGCTCAGACGGCGCGTGCATCGTGTCGCTCGGCCCGGGAGAGGTCCGGCTCCGGTCGGCCGACGGCGATCCGATTGCTGCCAACGGCGTTTTCTTCGTCAACCGCTCGAGCCCGAAGCAGCCGGCGCCCGTGCGCGTCACGATCAGCAACCTCCGCCTCGTCGTCCCGGCGGGCGGCGAGGAAATGTACGGCGTCGCAGTCTTCGGGCATCACGTCACCCTGAGCGGCCTCGACATCAGCGGCTCACCCAAGGACGACGTGTTGATCGGCGCACGCGCAAACGGAAACGGCTACGTCACCCGCGTGTCCGTGCTCGACTCGACGCTGAGCGGCGCGATGCGGAACGCCATCTCTGCGTTCGGCGTCATGGACCTGCAGATCGAGCACAACACGATCCGAGGCGTGCGTGACCTTCCGCCCGGTGAGCCGGCCGCGGGTATCGACGTCGAGCCCGACGAGCGGAGCCAGCCGACGCTCGGGCTGCGGATCGCGGACAACTCGATCGTCGACAACGCCGGCCCGGGCATCCTCCTGTCGCTCGACTCGAACAGCGGCTACGCGGTGATCGCCAGCGACATGCAGATCGTCGGCAATCGGGTCGAGCGCAACGCGCAGCTGAGGACGCCGCCGACGCGGGCGGGGATCGCGATCAGCGGCGGCCAGGACGACGGGCAAGGGACGCTCGCCTTGAAGGACAACGTGATCAAGGACAACGCAGGGCCCGGGATCCTCACGCGTGCGTTGCGCTTGATCATCGACGAGTCCGGCAACGACCTCGGCGGCAATCACGGGTAGCA
>VAXB01000012.1 GCA_005883995.1 Actinomycetota bacterium | reverse complement strand
GTGCTGCGCGAGCAGCGCACCGACCTCCGGATGGCCGTTCCCGTCGGGCACGCCGTAGGTGATCGCGCCTGCCCCGCCGGCGAGAACGAGCAGCAAAGCACCTGCCACGAGGGCCGTCAACATCGTCTTCAAGGTTTCCCCTTTCCTCGGTCGGTCGCAGAGTAGCGGCGCCTTGTCACGCCGAGGGGAGGGTCAGGCCGTCGTCTCGGCGATGCGCTCCGCTGCCTCGAGCAACTCGTCCCACGCGCGCAGCTTCACGCGCGGACGGCCGAGCTTTTCGCCCGCAGCACGCTCGAGCTCGTTGATGCTCGTCCAGCCCGTGTAGAGAATGGCGCGGACGCCGCGCTCGGCCAGCACGGCTTCGACCGCCTCTGGCGTGTTCTCCGGACGGTGCTCGATCCGGCCGGCCTCGACGTCTTCGAGCAGCGCGGTGATCGTCTCGGTGGCGTCCTTCTTGTTCGTGCCGATGATCCCGGTCGGGCCGCGCTTGATCCAGCCGGCGCAGTAGACGCCCGGCAGCGGCGCGCCCTCGTCGGCGAGGACGCGTCCTCGGTCGTTGCGGATCGTCGCGCGGCGATCGTCGAACGGCACGTCGGGCACGGCCACCCCGAGGTAGCCGACGCTGCGAAAAACAAGGCCGCAGTCGAGCGTCTCGTGATCGTCGGTCGCGACCGCGACGAGCCGGCCGTCGCGCTCCTCGAGCCGGTTCCGGACGAGCTCGATCGTCTCGACCGTGCCGTGGCCGCGGATCGCGACCGGAGAGAGGAAGAACCGAAGCCGCAGCGTCACCGGCTTTCCGGCCGGCTGACGGGCGGCGAATTCCCGCAGGACCTCCAGGTTGCGGCGTGCGTTCGTGTCGTGCTCGACCGCGCCTGCGCTCGCCGGATCGAGTTCGAGATCCGCCGGATCGACGACCACGTCGGCGCCGGCGAGGTCTCCGAGCTCGTGCAGCTCCGGCGTCGTGAACGAAGCCTGCGCCGGGCCGCGGCGGCCGACGACGACGATCTCGCGCAGCGGCGAGTTGCCGATCGCCTCGATTGCGGGGTCGGTTGTGTCCGTAGGCGCGAGCTCCTCCGGCGTCAGCGCGAGCATCCGGGCGACGTCCAGCGCGACGTTCCCGTTCCCGATCACGACCGCCCGCTCGACGTTCAGGTCGAACGGCGACTGGTGAAAATCGGGATGGCCGTTGTACCAGGCGACGAACTCGGTGGCCGACCACGATCCGGGCAGTTCCTCGCCGGGAATGCCGAGCCGGCGGTCGGTCTGTGCTCCGACGGCGTAGACGACGGCGTCGTAGAGGCGCACGAGGTCGTCGTGCGTCAGATCGCGCCCCACCTCGACGTTGCCGAGAAAGCGAAAGCCCGGCTTCGCGGCGATCCGCTCGAACGCCCGGGAGACGGTCTTCAGCTTCGGGTGGTCGGGCGCGACACCGAGGCGGACGAGGCCCCACGGCGTCGGCAGGCGCTCGATCACGTCGACCTCGACGCCGACCTCCGCGTCGAGCAGCGCCCCGGCGGCGTAAAAACCGGCAGGCCCGGAGCCGACGACGGCGACGCGGAGCGCTGTGCTCATGCGCGTGATGCTACGCGGGCGCTCCGGGACACGACCCGCGCCGCCGTCACTCCGCGCGACACGCCCAGACCGGGCACGGCCCGGGTCTGACCCGGGCCACGCCTAGAAGGGCCAGGCCGTGCCGGCGGGAACGGACGTGGTTAGACCTGCCCTGTCGTACGGCCGCGAGCCCGCTGTCTCCGCGAAGCCGGCACCAGCCAGGTCCGGAACACCCACGGCCCGGGTCTGACCCCGGCCGTGGCCCGAAAGGGAGGTCCGGGAAGAACGATTCTTGGCCGAGATCGTGCCTGGTTTCAGCGCCACACCCCACAGCGCGCGGCCTACCTCCTCAACGCGGGGAGCGGAGGTCGCGCTTTACGCGGAGCAGCCGGAGCCGCAGCCGCCGACGGCGTCTGCCGGCGTCTCGTCGTCGACCTGGAACGAGTGGCCGCAGCCGCACGAGGAAACGGCGTTCGGGTTGTTGATCGCAAACCCGGACTGCTCGATCGAGTCGACGTAGTCGACCTCGGCGCCGTTGAGGTATGGCGCGCTGAACGGATCGACGACGACGCGAACGCCATGCGCCTCGAACTCGTGGTCACCCTCGACGGCATCGCGGTCGAAGCCGAGGCCGTACTGGAAGCCGGAGCAGCCGCCGCCCTGGATTGCGACGCGAAGCACGCTGACCTCCGTCTCCTCGGCCATCAGCTGCTTGATCTTCTCCGCCGCCGCCGGGGTCACCGACAGCATTGGGGTTGTCTCGATGCGCTCCTGAATCTCCATTACGACCTCCATCGTACCCGACGTGCCGGAGCTTGAAATCTCCTGACTTTGTGACACTCGGCGCTCGCACCGTTGAGCCGTTTTCGGGGACCTTCGTATCGTTAGTCTGGACCTGTTAGGTTCCCGCGGCCTACGGGGAGGACGGGTTGCTCGACAACTGGCTGCCGTTTCTGATCTACGGGGCGTTCGCGCTGTTGATCCCGGCCACAATGATCTTCGCGTCATTCGCGCTCGCGACCCGGCCGCACCGCCGGATGCGCGCCCGCACGATCCCGTTCGAGTCGGGCGTCTCGTCCGGGCCGCCGCGGCAACAGCGGTTCACGATCAGCTTCTACCTGACGGCAATGCTCTTCATCGTCTTCGACATCGAGATCGTCTTCCTCTATCCACTCGCCGTCATCCTCCACAACCTCGCCTGGTTCGGGTTCATCGAGTTCCTCTTCTTCGTCGCGATCCTCGTCGTCGCGTACGTCTACGTCTGGCGGAAGGGAGCGCTCGAGTGGCAATAGACAAGCGCCTGCGTGACCACGGACTCAACTCCGAGCGCCTGCTCTGGCCGACGAAGGGGCCCGGCGCGTTCGAGAACGAGGTGGCGCAGATGGAGCGTGCGGTCGGGCTGACCACGCTCGAGAAGGCGGTCGCCTGGGCGCAGACGAAGTCGATGTGGCCGGACACGTTTGGTCTCGCCTGCTGCGCGATCGAGATGATGGCAATCGTCTCGGCGCGCTACGACATCGCGCGGTTCGGAATGGAGGCGTTCCGCGCCTCGCCTCGGCAAGCCGACCTGCTGATCGTCTCGGGGCGCGTCGCTCACAAGATGGCCGCGCCGCTCCGGCAGATCTACGACCAGATGCTCGAGCCCAAGTGGGTGATCGCGATGGGCGCGTGCGCGAGCTCGGCCGGGATGTTCAACAACTACACGACGATCCAGGGCGTCGACAAGATCGTTGCCGTCGACGTGTACGTCCCCGGCTGCCCGCCGCGGCCCGAGGCGTTGATGGAAGGGATCATCCGGCTCCACGAGCGTGTCCTCGCCGGCATTCCACCCGCGTACGAGGTACGGGGCGTCGCCTCGTAATGCCGTTGAACTACAGACGCGTTCCGGGACTGGTCGAGATACTGGAAGCGCACGGCGAAACGACCGTCGTCGTCGATCCCGCACGGCTCGTCGAGGCCGCCCAGTACCTCCGTGACGAGCTGGGGTTCAACTTCCTCGCCGACATCGCCGCGGCCGATTACCTCGGCTGGGGCAACGACGGCGTCTCCGGCTACATCGGCACAGGCATCGGCCGCGACATCAACCGTCCGATGACGCAGGGATTCCAGTCACTGCCGACGCCGAAGCCCAAGCGCTTCAGCGTCAGCTACCACCTGCTCGCGCTCAGCGAGGATCACGTGCGCGTGCGCCTGCAGGTCTGGGTCGACGAGGGGGAGCCGGTACCGACGGTCGTCGCCGTGTGGCCGACTGCGGACTGGCACGAGCGCGAGGCCTGGGACCTGATGGGCATCGACATCGTCGGCCATCCGAACCTCGAGCGGATCCTGATGCCGGACGACTGGGAGGGCCACCCGCTCCGCAAGGACTATCCGATCGGCGGCGAGCCCGTCCGCTTCAGCGGCGAGGAGTAGCGACCCGAATGGCGATCGCTCCGGAACGCTCGAAGATCTACGACGGCACGCGGATCCCGTCGCCGATTCCGACGGTGCTCGAAATCCCGGAGCACCTCCGCGACAACGACGACATCCTCAGCGTCAACTTCGGGCCGAACCACCCGTCGACCCACGGCGTGCTCCGCCTCGTCGTCGACCTCGACGGCGAGGAGGTCGTCGGCGTCAAGGCGGTGATCGGCTACCTCCACACCGGCTTCGAGAAGAGCATGGAGCAGAAGACGTGGTGGAAGGCGATCACGTACGCGCCGCGGATGGACTACGTCTCGTTCCAGTACCAGGAGCTCTGCTTCGTGCTCGCGATCGAGAAGCTGCTCGGGATCGAGGTACCGCCGCGCGCGACGTGGATGCGCATGTTGCTCTCGGAGCTGAACCGCATCCACTCGCATCTCGTGTGGCTGGGAACCGCAGCGCTCGAGCTTGGTGCGATCTCGATGTTCTGGTACTGCTTCCGCGAGCGCGACCGGGTGCTCGACCTCTTCGAGCTCGTCGCCGGTTACCGCATGCACACGCGGTACTTCCAGGTCGGCGGCCTCGCCGAGGACGTGCCGCCGGGCTTCTTCCCGGAGTGCGCGAAGTTCGTCGACTTGATGCCGCGCGCGATCGACGACTACGAAGGGCTCGTCGACCGCAGCCCCATCTGGATCGAGCGGACACAGGGCGTCGGCCTGCTGTCGCGCGAGGACGCGATCGCGCTCGGTCAGTCCGGGCCGGTCCTGCGCGGCTCCGGCGTCGACTGGGATCTCCGCCGGCGCGAGCCCTACCTCGCGTACGACCAGGTCGACTTCCGCGTCCCTGTCTATCCCGCCGGCGACGTCTACGACCGCTATCGCGTGCGCATGGACGAGATGCGCGAGTCCGTGAAGATCGTCGACCAGGCGCTGCGGCGGGTGCCGGACGGCCCGTGGATCGCCGACGACCGCAAGGTCGTCCTGCCGCCGCGACACGAGCTCCACACCTCGATGGAGTCACTGATCCACCACTTCAAGATCGTCGCCCGAAGCCGTGGCGCGTGAAGTTCCGGGCTCCCTCGTTCGTCGCACTCGAAGCGACCGCGACGTGCATGTCCAACGCGCTCGTCGCCGACATGATCGCGGTGCTCGGGTCGCTCGACACCGTCATGGGGGACTGCGACAGGTGAGCACGTTCTACGACGAGGTCCAGGCGCTGAAGGCGCGGTACCCGGACTGGCTTTCCGCGACTATGCCGGCGTTGCGGCTCGCGCAGGAAAAGCACGGATACCTGTCGCCCGACGCGCTGCGCGAGTGCGCGAACGCACTGGGAACGACGCCGGCGTTCTGCGAGTCGGTCGCGACGTTCTACGACATGCTCCACCTCCAGCCCGTCGGCCGGCACATGGTGGAGGTGTGCACGAACCTGCCGTGCGCGCTCGCGGGCGCACAGCGGGTCGTCGAGGCGTTCGAGGAGCAACTCGGCCTCCGTGCAGGCGAGACGACCGGGGACGGCGAGATCACGTTTCGCACCGTCGAATGCCTCGGCGGCTGCGGCCGAGCGACGGTCGTCGCCGTCGACGAGCGCTACCACGAGTTCGTCACGCCCGAGAAGGTGCCCGAGATCGTGGGAGCGGTGCGTGGGAACGCCTGAGCTGATCCTCGCGCATACCGACGAACGCGATCTGGCGCAGCTCGACGAGTACCGCGCGATCGGCGGCTACCGGTCTCTCGCGCGCGCGCGCGAGCTGGAACCTGCGGCGCTGATCCAGGCGATCACCGACGCGACGCTCCGCGGCCGTGGCGGCGCGGGCTTCCCGATGGGCCGCAAGGCATCGCTGATCGACCAGAAGAACCCGCGCAAGTACGTCGTCGTCAACGCCGACGAGTCGGAGCCGGGCGCGTTCAAGGACCGCGAGATCATGGGCCGCAACCCGCACCTCCTGATCGAGGGCTGCCTGATCACCGCGCGCGCGATCGAGGCCCACGCGGTGTTCATCTACATCCGCGGCGAGTACCTCACCGAGTACGAGATCCTCGATCGCGCCGTCGAGGACGCACGCGCGGCCGACCTGTTCGGCGACGTCGATGTGGTCGTCCACCGCGGCGCGGGCGCGTACATCTGTGGCGAGGAGTCGGCGCTGCTCGAATCGCTCGAGGGGAAGCGCGGCCAGCCGCGGCCGCGGCCGCCGTTCCCGCCCGTGACCGGTCTGTACGCGAAGCCGACCCAGATCAACAACGTGCAGACGATCGCGACCGTCCCGAAGATCCTCGAGCTCGGCGTCGAGGAGTTCGCGAAGATCGGCGTGCCGTCCTCGCCGGGGACCGCGGTCTTCTCGCTCTCGGGAAACGTCGCGCGGCCCGGTAACTACGAGCTGCCGCTCGGAACGCCGCTTCGCTCGTTGATCTACGACGTCGGCGGCGGGATCCCCGACGGCCGCGCGATCAAGGGGATCATCCCCGGCGGCTCCTCCGTGCCGATCCTGACGCCCGATCAGCTCGACACGCCGCTCGACTACGACTCGATCCAGGCGGCCGGCTCATTCTTCGGCAGCGCGGCGGTGATCGTCGTCGACGATCGCTGCTGCATGGTGCAGCTCGCGCTGCGCGCCGCGAAGTTCTACATGCACGAATCGTGCGGCAAGTGCACGCCGTGCCGCGAAGGGACGCGTTGGCTCGTACAGCTGCTGACGCGAATCGAGGAGGGCGACGCTGTCGACGCAGATCTCGAGCTGCTCGAGAGCGTCTGCAGCCGGATGCTCGGCCGCTCGCTCTGCGCGCTCGGCGACTTCGCCGTGTACCCCGTGTCCTCGTACCTACGGAAGTTCCGCGGCGAGTTCCAGCAGCACGTCGACGAAGGGGCGTGTCCGTACGGCGCCGAGTCGTCGATCGCCGGCATCGAGGCGCCGATCGACGCGCACATGCACCATCCGACCGTCGAGGTGCCCGGGTGAGCGCACCCGAATCGGTCACGCTCACGATCGACGGGCGCAAGGTCACCGTCCCGAAAGGGACCGGGCTGGTCGAGGCCGCAATGGCCGCCGGGATCGAGATCCCGGTCTTCTGCTACGAGCCGCGGCTCGGGCCGCCGGTCGGCGCCTGCCGGATGTGCCTCTGCGAGGTCGCTCCCGGCCCGCCGAAGCCGCAGGCCGCGTGCACGCTGACCGCCCAAAGCGGGATGGAGGTCAAGACTGCGCTGACGTCCGACAGCGCGCGCGAGTCGCAGAACGCGACGCTCGAGTTCATCCTCGTCAACCACCCGCTCGACTGTCCGGTCTGTGACAAGGGCGGCGAGTGCCCGCTCCAGGACCTCACGTTCCGCTACGGCCCGGGCAACACGCGCATGGACTTCTCGAAGCGGACGTTCGACAAGCCGATCCCGATCTCGCCGCTGATCGCGCTCGACCGCGAGCGCTGCATCCTCTGTTACCGCTGCACGCGCTTCAGCGAGACCGTCGCCGAGGACGGCCAGCTGATCGCGCGCAACCGCGGCGCGCAGTCGATGATCGCGACGTTCGAGGACGAGCCGTACCGGGCGCATTTCTCCGGAAACGTGATCGAGCTCTGCCCCGTCGGCGCGCTCACGTCGACGCAGTACCGCTTCCAGGCGCGGCCGTGGGAGATCCAGAACGTGCCGACGGTCTGCGGTCTCTGCCCGGTCGGCTGCAACGTCCAGGCGACGACGCGCGAGGGGAAGGTGAAGCGGATCCTTTCGCGGAATCATCCCGAGGTCGACCAGGGCTGGCTCTGCGACAAGGGCCGCTTCGCGTTCTCGCACGTGCGCGCAGAGGATCGCCTCACCGATCCGCTGCTCCGGGTCCGCCGGCGAGGGTTCGAGGAAGTCTCATGGGATCGCGCGCTCGACGAGGCGGAGCGGCTCTTGCGCGAGGCGCACGGGACCGTTGTCACCGCGCTTTCGGGCTCGGAGACGGTCGAGCAGGCGTACGCGCTCGCGCGCTTGCTGCGCGTCGGGCTCGAGTCGCATGCCGCCGTGCTCCCGGACGAGTTCTCCGACGCGCTGGAGGGTTTCCGCGCACCGCTCTCGAGCATCGCCGACGCCGACGTGATCGCCGTCCTCGGCGACGCGCCCGTGGTCGAGCGCGCGCCGATCGTCGAACTGTGGATCAAGCAGGCACGGCGGAACGGCGCGCGCGTCCTCTACGAGCTGGACGAGGACGCGATCCGCGAAGCGACGCACGCGATCCTGATCTGGTCCGGCGCGGCGGCGCAGAGCAGCTCCCATGTCGCCGACCTCGCGCACAGGCTCGGTGTCCGTGGCGCGTTCTTCCTGCCGGAGACGGCAAACGGCCGCGGGGTCTGCGACGCCTGGGCCGCAGCGGCAGACGGCGAGCCGGCCGACGCCGACCGGATCGGACTGCTGTTCGTCTCCGGAGACGAAGCCGCGAGCAATCCCGACGTCCGCGCGCTCGCCGAGAAGGCCGAGCGCGTGATCGCCGTCTCGATGTTCCACCAGCTGGCCGCCGGCTGGGCCGACCTCGTCCTTCCGGGCACGAGCTACCTCGAGCGCGACGGCACGTACGTCAACCTCGAAGGACGCCTGCAGCGGCTGCGCCGCGCCGTGATCCCGCCTGCGCCGGACGAGCTCGCGTGGATCGCGAAGCTCGCCGAGCGGTTCGACGTCGAGATCTCGCCGTATCCGTCCGTCGTTTTCGAGGAGGTGTCGGCGACAGCGTTCGGCGGCGTGCCGTTCGGCGCCGTCGGCGAGCAC
>VAXB01000011.1 GCA_005883995.1 Actinomycetota bacterium | reverse complement strand
GACGCCGAGGTAGGGGAGGTTGACGTCCTCCTGGTAGACGACCGTCGAGATCCGCGGGTTCACCTCGATCACGGCCTCGCCGACGAGCTGGATGTTGAAGAAGTGGTCGATGCGCAGCTCCGCCACGATCCGGGCTGCTGTCTCGACGAGCGCCGGGTCATCGAGCGTCTCGAAGTACATCGCGAGGCCCGCGCGCATCGCCTCGCGCGTCTTCGGGTGCGCGAGAACGATCCGTCCGTCGCGGGCGAACCCGTCGATCGTCCGCTCACGACCGGTCGCGAGCTCCATCACGAGCAGCTCCGGGCCGCCCTCGTCGGGAAGGACGTCGAGTGCCTCGGTCAGCCGCATCGACACGCTCCCCGGCCGTTCCTCGAGCAGCTGCTTCGCGCGATCGACGGTGGCATCAAGGATGCGGAAACCGCGCGACCCTGACGAGAACACGGGCTTGAAGCAGACGGGCCGATCGGGGTAGCCGAGCTCCTGAGCTGCCTCGCGCAGCGCGCGTCCGCCGCTGACGCGCCGCCATGCCGGCGCGCGCACCCCGATACGCTCGAGCAGCGCGTACGTCTCGGCCTTGTCGTTCGCACGCCGGATCGTCTCGGGGCCGGAGACGAGCACGGCGATGCCCAGCGCCTCGAATCGGCTGCGCGCCTCGGCGAGGGCGGGTAGGTCGAACGAGGATTGCGGCAGCACGACGTCCACGTGCTCCCGTTCCGCGATTCCGAGGATCGTGTCCGCGAAGCCCGGGTCGCCCCCGCGCGGCACGACGTAGAACGAGTCGCAGAAATGGCGGCCGACGGCGAGCGGCGACATGTCCGTCCCGACGAGTCGGACCGGCCGCTCGCCGTTCATCCGAAGGGCGCGGAGGAGCGCGGCGGTCCCGGGCGCGCCGGACGCCGTGACGAGCACGGTGAGCGATCCGGTCGACCCACGCCGGTCGCCGTCGAGCCGCACGGGATTGATCGTCTCACCGACCGAGAGGTACGTGTCCGCTTCGACCACGCCGGGGAACGCGAGCACCTTCTCGAGCGAGCCGATCCGGCGGACGGTGCCGGTCGGCAACGGCCCGGGCTCGGCCGTCAGGAAGCGAATCGCGAGCGGGCGCTGGTGCCGCGGGCGGACGAGGTCGTCGGGCAACAACTCCCCGAGCGCCTGCCGCAACGCGATCTCGATCAGGTCGACGCCGACTGCGTGCCAGGCGAGCCGTGCCATCTCCCCGCCGGGGATGCGCGCGGCGACCTCGATCACTCGCACCCCGTCCGCGGACGCGAGGAGTTGCGGGAACGCGATCCCGTCGCGCAAACCGAGCGCCCGCACGGCGCGCACCACCGCATCCTCGGCTTCGGCGAACGCGTCGGCGGACAGCGTCGGCGGGTAGACGTGGATCCAGCCGACGCCGAACCCGACGCCGGGAGGGCGCAGGCGATCCGACAGCGTCAGCGGCTCGACATGGCCGCCGCGCGCGATCGCGAGGCCGTTCAGTTCCAGCCCGTCGTGGAAGCGCTCGACGATCGCCTCCTGCGTGGGAGACTCGGCGAGGGCCGCGTGCAGGTGGCGTTCGACCTCCTCCTCGTATTCGAGCAGGAAGAGGCCGCGCTGGCCGCCGGTATTCGCCGGCTTCAGCACCACCGGAAGCCCGATCGCCTCGATCGCCACGCGCGCTTCGTGCAACGTCCGCACCGCAGCGAACTCCGGTTGCGGGACCCCGTGCTCGGCCAGCCTGCGGCGCATCGCGATCTTGTGCGTCATCAGATATGCCGGCTCGCGCCCGATGCCCGGGAGCCCGAGCTCGTCCGCAACCGCCGCGACGACCGGTACCGCGCGGTCGGCCGAGACCGTCAGGACGCCTTGAACGTCGTGGCTGCGGCCGACCGCCACGACCGCGTCGATGTCGGAGAAGTCGACCACCTCGGCGACGTCGGCAACCGCGAGGCCGGGGGCGTCGGCGTTCCCGTCGACCGCGACGACGCGCAGGCCGAGCTCGCGCGCGCCCTCGATCGCGCGCCGCTGATGTCGCCCCGCACCGACGAACAGCACCGTCTGCACGGCGGCGACTCTACTCGGGGTCGATTCCGCGATGGACGAGCTTCAACAGCTCGTCGACGTCGACGCGGAGACCGAGCGAGCTCGCGAGCGCGACGCCGTTCGTGACGATGTTGATGAACGCGGTCAGCGTCGTGAGGTCGACATCGTCCCGAACCGACCCCTGCTCGCGGACCGCCGCCAGGTATGCGTCGGCACGTCGGGAGTCGTCGGGCGCACGGTCACGCATCTCCTGCATCAACTCCGGATCCGTGCGCATCCGGCGCGCGAGCTCGAAGTAGACCGCCAGCCAGTCGGGGTTCTCATCGGCGATCTTGCGGATCACGGCGTCGATGCCGTCCTCGAGGAGCAGGTCGATGAAGACGTGCTGGTCCTCCGCCGCGAGCGCGAGGAAGAGCGCCCACTTGTCGCGGTAGTAGTTGAAGATCGCCCCACGCGAGAGCCCGATCTCCTGCTCGAGCCGGGCGACGGTCGCACCCTCGTAGCCGTGGCGCGCGAACGTGCGCCGGGCGCCCGCGAGGATCTGGTCACGGCGCGTCTGGAGGTGCTCTTCTGAGACCTTGGGCATAGACGGACTTTACAAAACCGTACGTTCGTTTTATATTAGCGGCCGTGCCCGCCCTCCTCCGCAACCGCTCGCTCGCCGCGCTGATGGCCGCGGAGTTCGTGTCGCTCGGCGGGTCGTCGATGACGTTCGTCGCCCTTCCGTGGTTCGTGCTCGCAACGACGGGCTCGACGGCGCGGATGGGCTGGGTGCTCGCCGCCGAGCTCGTGCCGGTCGGCGTCCTCGGCATCCCGAGCGGTGCGGTGATGCTCGCGATCACGTTCGCGATCGGATGCTTCCTCGCGCCGTACTACGCGTCTTCGCGGCTGATCCTCCCCGAGATCGTGGGCGAGGACGAGACGCTCGTCGCGGAAGGCTCCGCGTACGTGCAAGCGGTGAATCAGCTCACGCAGCTCGCCGGACCGATTCTCGCGGGCCTGTTGATCGCTTCGATCAGCGCGGCCACGGTGCTGCTGATCGACGCGTGCACCTACCTCTTCTCGTTCGTCGTGATCCTCACGCTCGTGCGGGCCGGCCGGCGGGCCGCACCGACCGAGGCTGCGCGCGGGATCTTCGCCGGCGTGAAGTTCCTGGCGCGCGATCGTCTGCTGGGCCCGACACTCGCGGCCGCGGCGATCCTGAACTTCGTCGCGCAGGGTCTCGTCGCGACGCTGCCCGTGCTCGTGTTCCGCCGCTACGGCGCTGACGCGAAGGTTCTCGGCTGGTTCTTCGCTGCGTTCGGCGGAGGCGAGCTCCTGGGCAGCATGCTCGCGTCCCAACTCGTCCGGAAGGTCCCGCTCCTGCGCCTGACCGCCGTGGCGATTCTCGCGATGGCGCTTCCGCTCTGGCTGCTGTCGATCGCGATGCCGTGGTGGCTCGTGTTCGCGGTCATCGCGGCGTTCGGATTCTGCGCGCCGCTCGTCAATGCGCCGATGATCGCGGTTCTGACGATGCGTGCACCGGAGGCATTGCGGCCGAAGGTGATGACGGCCGTCATGACGATCTCCGGCATCGTCGGGCCGCTCGGCTTCCTCGCCGCGGGTGTGGGCCTGCAGTACGTGTCGCTGACGTTCGTCTTCCTCTTCGTCGCGGCCGGCTTCACCTTCGGCGCGATCGCGTTCTCGGCTGCCGTACGTAACGGCGACGGGCAGCCGCACCCGGCCGTCCCCGCGCCTGCGTAACGCCGGTCGAACGTGGCGCGGTTCGAGCGCGAGCGCGCGCGGATCCAGTGCGAGCTTCGCGGATAGACTCGCCGCGTGGCGCTCGAAGGCAAGCGGATCTTCATCACCGGCGGAGCCGGCTTCATCGGCACGACGCTCGCGCGCCTACTCGTCGACGCCAACGAGGTGATCGCGCTCGACAATCTCCATCGCGACGCGCTGTCGGGGACCGACCTCGCCGACCACGCGAACTTCACGTTGCATCAGGGCGACGTCCTCGACGCGGAGCTCGTGCGCGACCTCGCGCAGGGCGCGACACACATCGTCCACTGCGCCGCGATCGCCGGCGTCGACGCTGTGCTCGACAGCCCGGTGCGCACGATGCGGGTCAACCTGATCGGGACGTACAACGTGCTCGAAGCGGCGCAGGCGACGCTGCCGTCTCTCGAACGGCTCGTCGATTTCTCGACGAGCGAGGTCTTCGGGACGCATGCATACCGCGTCGAGGAGACACACGTGACAAGTGGCGGCTCGGTCGGCGAAGCGCGCTGGACGTACGCCGTGTCGAAGCTTGCCGGTGAGTACTTCGCACACGCGTACTTCGACGAATTCGGATTGCCGGTGACGACCGTCCGTCCGTTCAACGTCTACGGGCCCGGCCAAGTGGGCGTTGGCGCGATCCACAGCTTCACCGTGCGCGCACTTGCCGGCGACGAGCTCGTGATCCACGGCGACGGCTCGCAGATCCGCGCCTGGTTGTACGTCGACGACATGGTCGAGGGGCTGTTGCGCGCGCTCGAGCGCCCGGAGGCGGTCGGCGAGTCGTTCAACATCGGCAACGCGCGCTCGACGGTCACGGTGCTCGACCTCGCACAGCGGATCAAGCGCGCCGCGGGATCCGACAGCGAGATCGTGTCCCGGCCGCTGCATTACACCGATGTCGAGATTCGCATCCCGAACGTCGACAAGGCGCGCAGGCTGCTCGAGTTCGACGCGAAGGTCGATCTCGACGAGGGGCTCGCGCGGACGATCGCGTGGTACAGGGCGCGCAAGCCGGCACTCGCCTGATCCGCCTCGGCTGGCCCGACGTCGGGCCGGAGGAGCTGGCGGCGGTCGCGGAGGTCCTCGAGTCGGGTTTCCTGACGATGGGCCCGAAGGTCGACGAGTTCGAGCTCGGTATTGCTGCCGCCTGCGGGATCGCCGATGCGGTCGCGGTCTCGTCCGGGACGGCGGCGCTGCACCTCGCCGTGCTCGCGCTCGGAATCGGCGAGGGCGACGAGGTAATCGTTCCGGCGTACACGTTCCCTGCGACGGCGAACGTCGTCGTGCTGAGCGGCGCGACGCCGGTGCTCGTGGACGTCGATCCGCAGACGATGAACCTGGATCCGTCAGCGGTCTACGACGCGGTGACCGAGCGGACGCGTGCCGTGATCGCGGTCCATCTCTTCGGCCGCCCGCTCGACTGGGAGGCGCTGCAGAGCGCCGTCCCGCCCGATGTGGCGCTGATCGAAGACGCCGCCGGCGCGCTCGGCGCGCGGTGGCGCGGGATGCCGTGCGGCGGCCTTGGCGTCATGGGCTGCCTCTCGTTCCACCCGCGCAAGGTCGTGACGACCGGGGAAGGCGGGGCCGTGACGACGTCGGATCCCGAACTGGCCGCGGCGCTACGCCGCCTGCGCCACCATGGCATCGATGTTCACGCCGGTGCGGACATCGTCCGCCCGTCGACGAACTACCGCCTGTCCGATCTGCAGTGTGCGATCGGAATCACCCAGCTCGCACGGCTCGACGAGCTGCTGCGCGAGCGCCGGCGTGTCGCCGAGGCGTACAGCGAGCGCCTCGCGGGCGTCGTGACGACGCCGGAGGCCGATGAGGGCGACGACCACGGGTGGCAGGCCTATGTCGTCCAGGTCGACCGGCGCGACGACGTGCTCGCAGGTCTCCGAGGCCAGGGAATCGAGGCGCAGATCGGGACGTACGCGCTCCAGCGTCTGTCGGCGTACCGCGATCAGGGTCGCTTCCCGTCCGCCGACGTCTGCTTCGAGCGGGCGCTCGCGCTGCCGCTGCACTCCCGCCTCGGCGACGCGGAGATCGACAGAATCGCAGCAGCGCTTGACAAGGAAGTAAGTACACACTAACTTAGGCGCATGTCGATCTCGGCCGAGCGGAAAACGGCAGCGGAGCGGCGTGAGGCGGTTCTCGACGCGGCCCTCGACGAGTTCGCGCTGCGCGGCCTCGACGGCGCCTCCACCGAGGCGATCGCGGCGGCCGCGGGCATCTCCCAGCCATACGTCTTCCGGCTCTTCGGCACGAAGAAGGACCTCTTCAAGGCGGTGATCACGCGTTGCTTCCGCGAGACGCTCGAGCTCTTCCAGCGCGCGGCCGAGGGCAAGCGCGGGCCCGAGGCGCTCGAGGCAATGGGCGCGGCGTACATGGACGAGATGCTCCCGGACCGGATGCGGCTGCGCGGGCAGATGCAGGCGTATGCGGCCTGCGACGACCCGGAGATCCGGGACGTCGTCCGGAACGGCTACGGCGACCTCGTCGCGTACGCCGAACGGGTTTCGGGGGCCGGGCCGCCCGAGATCACGCAGTTCTTCGCGACCGGCATGCTGTTGAACGTGATCGCGTCCATGGGCGTCCAGGACGGCGGCGAGCCGTGGGCGTCGCGCCTTCTCGCCGGCTGCGAGAAGCCCTGATCCCTCTTTTTTGCCGACTTAGGTAGTGATCACTCACAATCAAAATGCCGGTTTCCCGCACCACCAGACACCAGGAAGCCGCCCGGGCGGCGCTCCCGCCGCGGCGTTTGATCAGACCAGCGACGACTGAAAGAGGACGGCGATGAAATCGAAGACGCTCTGGACATTCGCGATCACCTCGACGGCGGTCTTCATGACCACACTCGACAACCTCGTCGTGTCGACCGCGATCCCGGTGATCCGCAAGGACCTGCACGCGGGCCTCGACGGCCTCGAGTGGACGATCAATGCGTACACGTTGACGTTCGCGGTGCTCCTCCTGACCGGCGCGGCGCTCGGTGACCGGATCGGCCGCCGTCGGACGCTCGCGATCGGGTTGACGATCTTCACGGCCGCGTCCGCGGCAGCTGCGCTCGCACCGTCGATCGCCGTGCTCGACATCGCACGTGCGGTACAGGGCCTCGGCGGCGCGCTTGTCTTGCCGCTGACGCTCACGATTCTGTCCGCGGCCGTTCCAGCTGAAAAACGCGGCGTGGCGCTCGGCGCGTGGGGCGGCATCAGCGGCCTCGCGGTTGCGCTCGGGCCGCTCGTCGGCGGCGCCGTGGTCAGCGGGATCTCGTGGCACTGGATCTTCTGGCTCAACGTCCCGGTCGGCATCGCGCTCGTCCCGCTTGCGCTGACCCGGCTCGACGAGACGCGCGGCCCGACGAAGCGGCTCGACGTGCCCGGCGTCGTCCTGGCGAGCGCCGGCCTGTTCGGGATCGTGTGGGGCCTCGTCCGCGGGAACTCGGTCGGCTGGGCCTCGCCCGAGATCGTCGGCTCGTTCGTCCTCGGCATCGTCGTGCTCGCCGCGTTCGTGATGTGGGAGCTGCGCACGTCGACGCCGATGCTGCCGATGCGGTTCTTCCGGAACCGGACGTTCACGCTCGCGAACTCCGCGTCGCTGTTCATGTCCTTCGGAATGTTCGGCGCGATCTTCCTGCTCTCGCAGTTCTTCCAGACCGTGCAGGGCTATAGCCCGTTCGGATCCGGGCTTCGCGTGCTGCCGTGGACGATCATGCCGATGTTCGTCGCCCCGATCGCCGGCGCGTTGTCCGATCGGGTTGGGGGCCACAAGCTGATCGGCCTCGGTCTTGCGCTGCAGGCGGTCGGGCTCGGGTGGATCGCATCGGTCTCGACGCCGACGACGCCGTACGTGGAACTCGTCGGGCCGTTCATCGTTTCCGGAATCGGGATGGGGCTGTTCTTCGCTCCCGTCGCGAACGTGATCCTCTCCTCCGTTCGGCCGGAGGAAGAGGGACAGGCGTCCGGTGCCAACAACGCGGTGCGGGAGCTCGGCGGCGTGTTCGGTGTCGCAGCTCTCGCGGCGGTGTTCGCTTCGTACGGCGGCTACCACTCCGGCGAGACGTTCGTCAGCGGCATGAACGCGGCCGTCTGGATCGCAGCCGCCGTCGTTGCCGTCGGCTCCATCGCCGCCTTCGCAATCGGCATCCGCCGCCGGTCACCGCACATGGTCGCGGCGCCCGAAGCGCAGGCCGCCTGATCAGGAAAGGGACTGCTCGGCTGCAGTCGTCAGCGCCAGCACGGCGCGGCGGTTGCGGCCGAGCAGCTTCGATCCGAGCAGGCGGTCGTCTGCCTTTCTGAAGAGCTCGAGCGGTCCGACGGCGTCGGCAGGAAACGCCGCGTAGCCGAAGCTGACGTCGAGCCGCTCGCGGCGCAGGGACTTGCGCAGGAGCGTGACGAGGGCCTGGGCGTCGGCGACCGAGC
>VAXB01000194.1 GCA_005883995.1 Actinomycetota bacterium | reverse complement strand
CAGGGGCTCGAGAACGCGATGCACGTGACCGAGTCGCGTTCAACGAGCCGCGGGAAGCTGGTCGACATGATCCTCGTCGCCGGTGCGGCGTTGCTCGTGCTCGTGACCGTCGCGGTCACCGTCCTCGGCGACATTCTGCGGCACGCGCTCGGCGATCACATCGGCGACGTCGCGCATTTCGACACGCTCGTCGGCGGCCTGGCGCGTGCAGGCGCATTCGCCGTCTCGATCGTCGTCGTCCTCCTGATGTACCGATTCGTCCCCGGTCGAGAGCTGCGCGTCCGCGACGGCGTCATCGGTGCGATCGTCACGTCGGTCTTGGTGCAGCTCATCTCCCTTGCGTCCGCCTGGATCCTGATCAAGACGAGCAGGCTGAGCGTCATCTACGGGACGCTCACCGCGGCGCTCGGATTCGTCTACTCCATGTACCTCTACTCGTCGGCGCTCCTCTTCGGCGCAGAGATCGCGGCGATGTGGTCGCAGCCGGAGGCAGCGCCCACCACCGCGCTGCGGCGCCGCGTGACGCGCGCGGCCGTCAGAGGCGTGCTGAAGGAAGTGAAACGATTCACGTAGCCGTACGATGCCACGGCAACCGCAAACCCTCCTATGTCACTCCAGCGAACTCGATCCCTTCGGCGTCGAGGGCGACGATCGTCCCGGCCTCGCCGCGGACGAGTGCCTCCGTCTCGTTAATCGAGCCGATCGCGGCGATCTTGCCCGTCCGCTCCACGAACGCGCACGCGGCGCGCACTTTCGGCCCCATCGAGCCGGCGGCGAACTCCGATGCTCCGAGCGTCGCCGGCGTCGCGCGCCGGATCGCCCGCTGGTCGGGAGTGCCCCAGTCGGAGTAGACGGCATCGACGTCGGTGACGATCGCGAGCACGTCGGCGTCGATGTCGATCGCGAGCAGCGCGCTCGCCAGGTCCTTGTCGATCACCGCCTCGACGCCGGCGAGGCGATGCCCGGCCGGAGCGACGTCGCTCGTGTACGTCGTCGGGATCCCGCCGCCACCCGCGCAGATCACGACGCATCCCTGTTCGAGCAGCGCCTTGATCGGCTCGATCTCGAAGATGCGCTTCGGCAGCGGTGACGGGACGACTCGCCGCAGGTGGTCGCCGTCCGGCTTGAACGACCAACCCTTCTCGGCCCCGAGCCGCGCAGCCTCGTCTTCGTCGTAGAGCGGGCCGATCGGCTTGGTCGGATCGCCGAAGGCAGGATCGTCCGCATCCACCTCGACCATCGTCAACAGCGTTGCCAGATGACGGTCGAAGGGCAGCTCGTTCCCGAGCTCCTGCTGGATGACGTAGCCGATCATCCCCTCCGTCTGCGCGCCGAGCACGTCGAGCGGATACGTGTCGACGGCGGTGTATGCCGCGCCCTGCAGCGCGAGCAGCCCGACCTGCGGACCGTTGCCGTGCGAGATCACGAGCTCGTGCTCGAGGGCGACCGGAGCGAGCGCCCGGCACGCCGCGCGCGCGTTCTCGCGTTGGTTCTCGGCAGTCAGGTCCTGCCCACGCCTCAGCAGTGCGTTTCCTCCGAGTGCGGCGACGACGCGCATCGCTCAGCGCCCGAGGGTTGCGACCATGACGGCCTTGATCGTATGCATCCGATTCTCGGCCTCGTCCCACACGAGCGACGCGGGCGACTCGAAGACCTCTTCGGTGACTTCGAGGGCGTCGAGACCGAACTTCTCGTAGATCTCCTTGCCGACGGCCGTGTCCGTGTTGTGGAACGCCGGCAGGCAGTGCATGAACTTCATCGAGACCCAGACGTCGGTGAAGAGCACGTCGCAGCCCTTGACGCCCTCGGCGACGTCGTCCGTGATCGTGATCCGCGCGCCCGTCTTTTCCGCGATCCCCTTGCCGAGCGTCGTGAACTCGTCGGAAGGCCAAAGCGACTTCGGCGCTGCGATCCGCACGTCCATGCCGAGCTTTGCTCCGCCGACGAGGTACGTGTCGGCCATGTTGAATCGTGCGTCCCCGAGGTAACAGAACGAGACTTCGTCGAGTGCTTTCGGAACGTGCTCGCGGATCGTGAGGAAGTCCGCGAGGATCTGCGTCGGGTGCCACTCGTCGGTGAGCCCGTTGTAGACCGGAACGCCGGCGTGGGCCGCCAGTTCGTCGGCAACCGCCTCGCCGAAGCCGCGGTACTCGATCGCGTCGTACATGCGGCCGAGCACCCGCGCAGTGTCCTTGACGGTCTCCTTGTGTCCCATGTGCGAACCGCTAGGGCCGAGGAACGTCACGTGGGCCCCCTGGTCGTACGCCGCGACCTCGAACGCGCGACGTGTTCGCGTCGAGTCCTTCTCGAAGATCAGCACGATGTTCTTGCCGATCAGGCGCTGCTCTTCGCGGCCTTCCTTCTTCGCCTCCTTGAGCTCAGCTGCGAGCTCGAGCAAGTAGGTCATCTCCTCCGGTGAGTAATCGGCGAGCGTGAGGAAGTGACGGCCTCGCAGGTCGGTGACTGTGCTCATGCTTGCTCCTTTCAAGGCTCTCGAACGACCGGACAGGTCATGCAATGGCCGCCGCCGCGGCCTCGGCCCAGCTCCTGGCCGGCAATCGGCAGCACCTCGACCCCCGCCTTCGCGAGCCGTGCGTTCGTCGCCTCGTTCCGCTCGTATGCGACGACCACGCCCGGCGCGATCGCGACGACGTTGTTTCCGTCGTCCCATTGCGTCCGCTCGGCTTCGAACTCGTCGCCGGCCGTCGGCACCTTCGTGAGGCGCTCGATTCCGAGCGCGTCCTTCAGCTCGTCGAGGAACGGCCGGTCCGAGATGTCGGCGGTGA
>VAXB01000010.1 GCA_005883995.1 Actinomycetota bacterium | reverse complement strand
AGGTCTCGCCCGGCGCGGCGCTGTGGCATCCGAAGGGAATGGTGATCTGGAACGCGCTGGAGGACCTGCGGCGCGAGGAGAACGCGCGACGCGGATACCTCGAGGTGAAGACGCCGCTGATGTGGGACGTCGAGCTCTGGAAGCGCAGCGGCCACTGGGACAAGTACCGCGAGAACATGTTCCAGATCCCCTACGGCGAGTCTCTCTACGGGCTCAAGCCGATGAACTGCCCGGGGCACATGCTCCTCTTCAACTCGCGGCTACGGAGCTATCGCGATCTCCCGATCCGCTACGCCGAGGCCGCCGTTCTGCACCGCGACGAGCCGGCCGGCGCGCTGCAGGGGCTGACACGCGCGCGGCAGTTCAGCCAGGACGACGCGCACGTCTTCTGTACCGAGGAGCACATCCAGGACGAGATCGACGGGATGTTCGACTACCTCGAGTTCCTCTACGACCGGTTCGGCGTCCGCGACCTGGCGCATGCGGAGCTCGCGACCCGCCCGGACAACCGGCTCGGGACGGACGAGGAGTGGGACTTCACCGAGGGGGTGCTCCGCACCGCGATCGACCGGATGGGTCTGCCCTACCGCGTCGCCGAGGGCGAAGGCGCGTTCTACGGCCCGAAGATCGACTTCTTCATGGACGACGCGATGGGTCGCCCGTGGCAGATGGGCACGATCCAGCTCGACAGCCAGCAGCCGAAGCGGCTCGACTGCACCTACATGGGAGCGGACAACAAGCAGCACACGCCGTACCTGATCCACCGGGCGCTGTTCGGTTCGCTCGAGCGGTTCGTCGGCATCCTCATCGAGCACTACGCAGGCGCGTTCCCCTTCTGGCTCGCGCCGGTCCAGCTCCGGGTGATCCCCGTCGGCGCGGACCACCGCGACGCGGCGACACGCTTGCGCGAGCAGCTCGCGGAGTACCGGGTCGACGTCGACCAGCGCGACGAGACGGTCGGCCGCCGAATCCGCGACGCCGAGCTGGAGAAGATCCCGTATCTGATCGTCTACGGCGACAAGGAATCAAGCACGGCGGGGAGCGGGCCACGTTCGGCCTGGCGGCGCTGAAATCCGAGCTTGCTACGCTGTAGGCCTGCAAAGCAGGAGCGCCCACGTTCCTCACCTCCCGAGCCACGCTCCGGGGGGTTCAACCGAGTCGCGAAGACGAGGGGCTTGGGCCGCTGCCTGCAGCGGCTTTTTCATTCGAAAGAAAGGATCGACGCTAGCTTGGTGATTGCTCTTTGAGGCCGAGACGACGACCGGGGCCCGACCGTCTGCCGCCGCCGCCGCAAGATCGCGTCAACGACTCGATCCGCGCGTCGCAGGTGCGGCTGATCGGTGAGGGTGGCCAGCAGCTCGGAATCAAGTCCACACGTGAGGCGCTCGAGTACGCGTTCTCGAAGAACCTCGACCTCGTCGAGGTAGCAGCCCAGGCGGATCCTCCCGTCGCCAAGGTCATGGACTACGGGAAGCACCGCTACGAGCAGGAGCAGAAGGCGAAGCTCGCGCGCAAGCACCAGACGCAGATCAACGTCAAGGAGATCAAGCTCAGGCCGAAAATCGGGATCCACGACTACAACACCAAGAAGGGGCACGTCGAGCGCTTCCTCAACCAGCGCGCGAAGGTCAAGGTGACGATCATGTTCCGCGGCCGCGAGCAGACGCATCCGGAGCGCGGACGCGATCTCCTGATGCGGTTGGCAGACGAGCTGAAGGAGATTGGACAGGTGGAGTCGCCGCCGCTGCAGGACGGGCGGAACATGGTGATGGTTTTGGGCCCGACGAAAAACGCAGGAGTCAAACGAGATGCCGAAAACGAAATCCCACAGCGGAGTGAAGAAGCGGTTCAAGGTGACGGGGAGCGGAACGATCTTGCGCCGCCGCGACAACCGGACGTCGCCTCCGGGTCACCTCGTGAAGAGGAAGCCGGCGAAACGGAAGCGCGTACGGCAGGACCGGCCGGTCGCGCCTAGCGACCAGAAGACCCTGCGGAAGATGCTTGGGGGTCGGCGGTAATGCCGCGCGTCAAACGTTCCGTTCACGCGCGCAAGAAGCGGCGCAAGGTTCTCGCACAGGCGAAGGGGTACTGGGGCCTCAAGAATTCGTCGTACCGCTACGCAAAGGAGCAGGTCGAGCACTCACTCACCTATGCGTACCGCGACCGCAAGGCGAAGAAGCGGACCTTCCGGCGGCTCTGGATCATGCGGATCAACGCCGGCGCGCGTGCGAACGGCCTCTCCTACAACCAGATGATCGCCGGCATGAAGAAGGCCGAGATCGAGCTCGACCGGAAGGTGCTCGCGGAGCTCGCAGTCAGCGATCCGCAGGCGTTCGGCGCGATCGCCGACCAGGCGAAGTCCGCGCTCGAACGCGCCTGAATACCAAGCTCGAAGACGCCTTCCGGCGCCAGGCGGATGCGTGCGAACGCAGCGGCTCTCAGCTCTACGCCGACGTCTGCCGGCGGCTCGCGCATGACGACGCGGTCGAGGCGGTCGTCGGCGACGTGCGCTGGGACACGCCGATCCGGTTGCTCGGCGGCTTGCACTACCTCGCGCTGACGGACGGCATCGATCCGTGGGCGTCTCCCCACGACACGCTCGTCGAGCAGCGCGAACGGTTGTCGCGGTTCGTCCGGGAGCAGGACGTGCAGACGAACGAGGTCGGCCGCTGCTTCGGGCTCCTGCCGGCATTCCTCGGTCTCGCGCACGCGACGGGAGAGAGCCTCGATCTCGTCGAGCTCGGGCCGAGCGCCGGGCTGAATCTCGTCTTCGACCACTACGGGTACCGCTACGCGAACGGCGAGTGGGGCGACCCTTCGTCGGGTGTTTCGCTCGCGCACGAGGAGCGCGCGCCCGTTCCCGCCGAGCTGCTCGCGAGGAGGGTGACGGTTCGCCGGCGGCGCGGCATCGACCTCAACCCGATCGATGTCAGCACCGCCGACGGGGTCCGAACACTCACCTCCTTCGTGTGGGCCGATCAGCAAGCGCGGCTCGAGCAGCTGGCACGTGCGATCGCCGTCGCGCGAGCGCATCCGCCCGAGCTGATCCAGGGCGACTACGTCGAGCTCCTCCCGCAGGTTCTCGCCGACCGCGACGAAGGCGCGCTGACAGTCGTGTTCCAGACCGCGTCGACGCAATACCTGCGCCGCGAGCGGTACGCGGACCTTCGCGCGGTGCTCGCGGATGCGGCGCGCGAGGCGCCCCTCGGCTGGATCTCGACACAGCGTCACGACGAGGAGGCCGGCGAGTTCCACGGCTACGCGCTCGAGGTCGCGCTGTGGCCGGAGCGCGAGGCTCGCGTCGTCGCGCGGATGGGCTACCACGGTGAGTGGCTTGATTACCTCGCGTGACAACGAACGGCTGAAACTCGTCCGCAAGCTCGCGTCGCGCCGTGAGCGGGAGAAGACCGGGCTCTTCGTCTGCGAGGGGGAGGACCTCGTGGAGGCCGCGCAGGCGGCAGGCGTCGATCCGTTCGACCTGCTCGTCGCGGGCGTCGACGTCGAGAAGCGTCTGCTCGCGGATGTATCGACGCTCGGGCATCCGCCGCGGGTGATCGGCGTCTTCCGCCGCGCCGATCTCGCCGGGTTCGTCGCGCTGTCGCGCGGTTGCGCCGACCCCACCGGGCCGAAGGCAGTGCGCGCGTCGATGGGTGCGCTCTTCCGCGTCCCGCTGCTCGAGTTCGACGAAGCGCCGCGCCCGTGGATCGCGCTCGTGCCGCGCGGGGGCGACGAGCTCTCCGGCGTCGACGCCGGCACGTTCGTCCTCGGCGCGGAGCGCGAGGGGGTGCCGGTGGACGTGCTCGCTCGTTGCGACGGGCGGGCGACGATCCCGCTCGCCGACGGCGCGGAGTCCCTGAACGTCGCCGCCGCCGGCGCGATCGCGCTCTACGAATCGACGAGGCGCCCGGCGTAGACGCGGCCGCGACGCCGTCAGCCAGGGCGGCGCGCGACGAAGACGACGTCCTCCTGCCCGCGATACGGGCGGCGGTCGAACCACCCGTACGTCGCTTCGACGACGAGCCCGCAATCGTGGATCAGCTGCTCCCATTCGGAAGCATCGAGCCATGCGAGCGTCATCGTCGTCGCCGCCGTGTCGTCCTTGACCGAAAGCGTCAGCGTGCGCTGCTCCCGGTCCCAGCGCGCACGCTCCCAGATCCCGGGCTCCCGCTCGAGCCAGCGGTCGTGCGTCGCGGCGATGTCGTCGTCGGCCGGCGCGAAGACGTCGAAGACGAGCCGCCCGCCGGGGAGGAGGACATCGTGCGCCGCGCGGATCGCGCGGCGCCGCTCGTCGTCGGTGTGCAGGTGGAGGTACGAGCGGAACGGGCAGATCACGAGAGGGACGCGCTCCTCGACCGGCGGGCTGCGCAGGTCGCCGAGCCGTAGGTCGAGGTGGACGCCCTTCCGTGCAGCGTGTCGGGCGCATACCTCGAGCATCCCCGGCGACGCGTCGACGCCGATCACGCCGATCCCGTCCGCCGCGATCGGGATCGCGATCCGTCCCGTACCGACGCCGAGGTCGACGACCGGCCCGCCCGAACGTCGCGCCTCGTCGAGGTAGAAACCGACGTCCTCGACGACCGAGACGCTCCACGGATCGTAGAGCTCGGCAATCGCGTCGTACGGGCTCACGTGTGGAGACATCGTCACGAACTCGTTCCCTTTTTCCCGTCTCGAACCGCCAGGTCCGGGGTCAGACCCAGGCCGTGGCCGGAACGGACAGGAGCCGCGCCGGCTGCGGCGATGCGCCTCGAAAGCGATCCCGCCTGCACGGCCGGAACAGCCAGGTCCGGGGTCAGACCCGGGCCATGGCTGGAACGGCCATGGCGGAGGCGACGGCCGGTGGATATCGTTGCTGCATGGTCGCGATCCGTCACGCGTTCCTCTTTACCGGGCCCCGGTTTGCCGGGGACCGGCGCTGACGCGACTTCGCGCCGACCTCCGCTGCGACCGGGGCGCTGCCTCTGCCCGTGCCCTGCAGCTCCCGAGGAGGTTCGATCGACGTGAAACCTGAGGATTCCGAAGCGGCTACAGTCGCCGCCGTGGACGCGGCGGCGCTGCAGGACGAAGCTCTCGCCGCGCTCGGGTGCGCCGCGACGCCGGCGGAGGTGGGCGAGCTCCGGACGCGCTACCTCGGGCGCAAGTCCGACCTGAAGCAGGCACTGCGGAACGTGCGCGACCGCGACACCGGCATGACGCTCAACGCCGTCCGCGAACGCCTCGAGGCGGCTTTCGCCGAGCGCGAGGCGGAGCTCGAGCGCGCAGCGCTCGACGTGGCACTGGCGACCGACGGCTTCGACGTCACGCTCCCCGGCGACGAGCTCGCCGTGGGCACGCTGCACCCGGTCACGCAGGTGCGTCGGATCGTCGAGGACGCGTTCCTCGGCCTCGGTTACGAGGTCCGCGACGACCGCGAGGTCGAGACGGTGGAGTACAACTTCGACAAGCTCGGCTTCGCGCCGACGCACTCGAGCCGCTCGCCGCGCGACACGTTCTTCCTCGATCACGACACGGTGCTGCGCACCGAGACCTCGCCGTCGCAGATCCATCACCTGGAGTCGCGCACGCCGCCCGTGTACATGGTCTCGATTGGTCGGGTGTACCGCCGGGACGCGATCACGCCGACGCGGTTCCCGATCTTCCACCAGTTCGAAGGGCTCGCCGTCGACCGCGGCCTCACGCTCGCCGACCTGAAAGGGACGCTCCTGCACGTGATGCGCGCGCTGTTCGGCCCGCAGCGCCGCGTCCGCTTCCGCACGCACTTCTTCCCGTTCACCGAGCCCTCGATGGAGCCGGACGTCTCGTGCCCGATCTGCGACGGCGCCGGTTGTCGGACGTGCAAGCACTCGGGCTGGATCGAGCTCGGCGGCTCGGGGATGGTCGATCCCGTGGTGTTCCAGAACGTCGGGCTCGACGCGGAGGAGTGGAGTGGCTTCGCCTTCGGCTGCGGGCTCGAGCGCAGCGCCCAGCTTCGGCACGGCATCTCGGAGATCCGACCGCTGTGGTCCCCCGACCTGCGCGTCCTGCGCCAGTTCTAGATGCGCGTCCCGATCAGCTGGCTGCGGGAGTACGTCCCGTTCGACCTGCCGCTCGCGGAGCTCGCCGAGCGGCTGAGCATCGCGTCGGCGGAGGTCGAGGGGATCGAGCGCCGCGGCGTTCCCGACGTCGACGGCAACCTCGGACTGTTCCGCGTCGGTCGCGTCCTCGAAGCGGGGAAGCATCCGAATGCCGACCGCCTGCAGCTCTGCCAGGTCGACGTCGGGGAGGGAACTCCGCGGCAGATCGTCTGCGGCGCGTGGAACTTCGGCCCTGGGGCCACGGTCGCGGTTGCGCTTCCCGGCGCCGTCCTGCCGAACGGAGTGAAGCTCGCGCCGACGAAGCTGCGCGGTGAGGAGTCGAACGGGATGATCCTCGCCGAGGACGAAGTCGAGCTCGGGGCTGACCACAGCGGGATCATGGTCCTCGCCGACGGGGTGGAGCCGGGCACGCCGCTCGCGGACGTCCTCCCGCTCGTCGAGGACATCGTCGTTGTGGAGTCGACCGGCAACCGTCCCGATCTGCTGTCGATCTACGGGCTCGCGCGCGAGGTCAGCGCGCTCTGCGACGTCGACCTGGCGCCGCCGCCGGGTCGCGATCCGGCGTGCACGAACGAGGATCGCGTCGACGTTCGCGTCGACGACTTCGCGGGATGCCCGCGGTACATCGGCCGGCTCTTCCGCGACGTCCGGCTCGCGGCGTCACCGCCCTGGCTTCGTACGCGGCTCAGCGACGCCGGGATGCGTCCGATCTCGAACGTCGTCGACATCACCAACTACGTGATGCTCGCGCTCGGGAACCCGCTGCACGCATTCGATCTGGACACGCTCGCCGGCGGGCGGATCGTCGTGCGGCGCGCGTCGAGCGGCGAGCGGATGCGCACGCTCGACGGCGTCGACCGCGAGCTCACACCGGACGATCTGATGATCGCCGACGCGGAGCGTTCGGTCGCGATCGCCGGGATCATGGGCGGCGAGGCGACCGAGATCGCAGAAGGGACGACGAACGTCCTGCTCGAGGCGGCGAACTTCGAGCCGTACGGGATCTTCCGAACGTCCGAGCGGCTTCGCCTGCGCACCGAGGGCTCGAACCGGTGGGAGAAGGGCGTCGACCCGCACCTCGCACCGCGGGCTGCGGCGCTCGCGACGGAACTGATCGCCGAGCTCGCGGGCGCGCGCTGGACCGGCGACGTCGACGTTCACGACGATCTTCCCGCACAGCCGGTCGTTCGCTTCCGCCCGCGCCGGGCCGATGAGCTGATTGGCGTGTCGACGCCGCCCGCGCAGCAACGAGCGTTGCTGTCCCGGCTCGGCTTCGACGTCGACGACGAGCGCGTGACCGTTCCCACCTGGCGTTCGCGCGACGTCACGCGCGAGGTCGACATCGTCGAGGAGATCGCGCGCTTCCGGCTGCCCGACGTTCCGTTCACGCTGCCCGTGCGGCGCGAGATGTTCGGGCAACTGTCCGCCGACCAGCGCCTGCGGCGCCGGGTCGAGGACGTCCTCGTCGGCCTCGGCTTTTCGGAGGTGTACACGCCGTCGCTCGTCGAGACGGACGGCGACGCTGCCGCGCTTCGGCTCGAGGAGCCGATCAGCGTCGAGCTCGCGCTCCTCCGGACCGAGCTCCTCCCGAGCCTGATCGAGGCCGCCCGGCGAAACCTCGAGCTCGGGAATTCGCGGATCGCTCTCTTCGAGATCGCGCGCGTCTACCAACCGAGCGGTGGGCAGCTGCCGGTGGAGCGCGTTCACGTTGCGGCGGTCACCGAGGGCGGATACGCGCGGGCAAAGGGGATTCTCGACGCGCTCGGTGCGTCGCTGCACGGCGAGCTAGCGGTCGCGGCCGTTCCGAACCGGCTCTTCCACCCCTCGCGCGCAGCGCGCGGCGGCGCCGGCATCGTCGGCGAGCTCCACCCGACGCTTCTCGGCGACGGGCCATGGGGAGCGCTCGAGCTGGACCTCGAATTGCTGCTCGAGAGCGTGCACGAGCCGGTCGTGTATCAGGACGTCAGCACGTATCCGGCCGTGCGCCAGGATCTCGCGTTCGTCGTCGACGCCGACCTGCCGGCGGGGGAGCTGTTCGCGGCTGCGCGCGACGCCGGCGCGCCGGAACTGCGCGAGATCAGGTTTCTCAGCGACTACCGCGACCCGCCGATTCCGCCGGGCAAGAAGTCGCTCGCGTTCTCCGTCGCCTTCCAGACGGACGATCGGACGCTGACCGATGAGGATGCTAGAACCCTCCGGCGGCGCGTGATCGATGCGCTGGCGCGGCGGTTTGGCGCCGAGTTGCGCGGCTGATCGCCGGCAGTCGGCTCGTCAACCCGTATCTCAATTCAGACGGATCTCGTTTGTAACCCGTATCGCCCGTCCGTCATTCGATTACGAGGAGAGAAGGAAGATGAGCAAGCGCCTTACTGCGGCCCTCGGCACGCTCGTGCTGTCGATGGCGCTCTCCGTGTTCGCAGGCTCGGCCCTCGCCGGCAACGGCAACGGCCAGGGGAACGGCAACGCGAACGCGAACGGCAACGCGAATGCCAACGGCAACGCGACCGCCAACAACGGCAAGTCAGACGACCAGGGTGCTTCGACCCAGGGCTCGGCAAACGCTGCGACGTCGCAGCAGTCGACCCAGAAGGGCAGCGCAGCACAGAACGCGAACGCATCGTCCGGCGTGAAGCCGACGAACGCGACCGCGAAGGGCACCACGTGCTCGACCGGTGGCGGCACCGGCTCCAGCGCGACCTGCACCGCTACCGGCACCGCGGCAACGAACGCGACGTCGGCGGCCAAGGCCGACGCATCCAAGAAGTACGGCAACGGCAAGACGGCGGCGCAGATCGCCAACTCGCGCGGCGCACCGGCCGGGACGACGGTGTATGGCCCCGGCAACAGCCAGCCGCACAAGGTGCAGGCCTGTGGCGGGAAGGGCCACTACGTCGATGTCCACGCTGTGAAGAGCTACTCGTCGGCGTCGTGCGGCGCGTCGTCCTCGACGTCTTCGAGCACCTCGGGCTCGAGCCAGTCCAGCTCGAACTCGAACAACACGACGTCGAACAACAACACCTCGTCGAACAACACGACGTCGAACAACAGCTCGTCGAACAACACCTCGTCGAATAACGTGACGGCGAACACCTCGTCGAACACGTCGGCCTCGTCGAACACCGCGGGCTCGACGAACACCTCGGTATCCGCGTCCGCAGCCGGCACGACGGCAGGGGCGAAGGGTGCGGCAGCGACGAAGGGTGCGGCAGCGACGAAGGGTGCATCGACCCGGGCGTGCTCGGGGCACTCGCCTCGGCGGGCCACGGCACTCTCCCGTTCACCGGCTTCCCGCTCTGGATCGCCGTTGTGATCGCGGCGGCGCTTGCCATGCTCGGCATGGCCCTCATGCGCCGCGGTCGCGCGACGGTCTAGTCGCGACGGCGACGGCTCACTGGAGGGGCGGCTTCGCGGCCGCCCCTCCGGCCGTTCTGCGGAGAAAACCGGACGGCGATCTTCGCCGTACCAGCTCCCGTCACCCGTCGAACGAGGAGTCGTCCATGCCAGTCCGTCTCGCCCTCCTGACCGCGCTCGCCGCGCTCGTGCTCCCGGCCGCCGCTGCGCGGGCCGACAACCCAGTCCTGATCGCAACCGTCGGCGTGAACGACGGGTTCAATATCTCGTTGAAGGATGCGAACGGCCAGAACGTGACGCACCTCGATCCCGGCACGTACACGATCCAGGTGCACGACCTCTCGACGATCCACAACTTCCACCTCAGCGGTCCCGGCGTCGACGAGGCGACCGATCCGGAGACGACCTCGGACCCGACGTGGACGGTGACGTTCACGGACGGCAAGTACACGTTCCAGTGCGATCCGCATCGCACCGTCATGCACGGGAGCTTCACGGTCGGCACGGTCGCCGCGCCGGTCCCCGCGACGCAGCTCCGCGCGAGCGTCGGCCCCGGCCGCACGATCGCGCTGCGCGACGCGAACGGGAGCAGGCTGACAGTGCTCACAGGCTCGACCAGCGTGGTGGTAGCGGTGAACGACCGCTCGCGCGCGGACAACTTCCACCTGATCGGAACAGGCGTGAACAGGGCGACGGGCGTCGGGTTCCGCGGTCGCGCGACCTGGAAGCTCAAGCTCGCGGCCGGGAAGTACGTCTATCGTTCGGACCGGCACAAGGCGCTGCGCGGATCCTTCACCGTGTCGACCTCCTGACCGGCGTGACGAGCCCGGCGTTCTCGCCGCCCGCCGCGGCGATATCCGCCTGGCGGTCGAGCTCCGCGTTCAGCTCTGCTCCGAACAGGAGCGCGTAGGCCGAGTAATTCAGCCAGAGGAGAAGGATGATCCCGGTCGCGAGCGTGCCGTACGTCTTCGAGTAGTGGCCGGCGTACGTGACGTAGAGCTGGAACAGGGCCGAGAGCGCGAGCCACAGCACGCCGCCGATGAGCGACCCGGGAGTGACCCACTTCCAGTTGCGCTGGTCGGTATTCGGCGCGAAGTAGTAGACGAGCGCGAAGAACAGCAGCACCGCGAGGAACGCCACGGGCCAGCGAAGGATCCCCCAGGCGACGTTGAACGCCGGGCCGATGCCCGGCTGGCCGCTGATCACACGGCCGAGGTCGCCGCCGAGCACGATCAGGACGAGCACGAGCGCCGACGTGAAGCCGGTCGCGACGACGAGCAGCAGCGCGATCCCGCGCACCTTCCAGAATGGGCGCGTCTCCTGCCGGTCATACGCGCGGTTCACCGCCTTGATCAGCGACGCGGTCGCACCGCTCGCCGCCCACACGGCACCGATCAGACCGATTGCGAGTGCGAGCGCCTTCGCGCCGCCGTGCGAGTCGCCCTGAAGTGTGCCGACGAACTTGATCACGCCGTGCGGGGCGACGCCGGACAACGCGTTGATGACGTTGTCGAACAGATGAAAGACGGCGAGGAAGCCGATGACACCCGCAAGCGCGGGGAAGAGCGCGAGGAGCGAGCTGTACGCGACCTCCTGCGCGAGGCCCATGCAGTCGTCGGCGAGGAACTGCGCGAAGCTGCGCTTGATCGCGACCTGCCAGGCGGCGAACGAGAGCCTGCTGGGGCTCGGCGGCGACGCGCCCCCGGCGCGTTCAGTCGTCGTCGACAAGGCGGAAGCGGCCGAGTCTGATCCTCGTGTCGGCCTCCCGCCCGCGGCGGAACAGCAGTCGTGCGGTCGCGCCGACGCCGCCGGCGAGGAAGAACCCGGCGGCGAGCGCGCCGCCTGCGACGAGCGGGAGCTTCGATTCCAGCTTCGCCGTGATGTTCGTCGCTTCGCCGATGCTTTCCCGCAGCGACTCGGCTGCCGTCGCGAGCCGCTCGCGTTCGAGCTCGAGGTCGCGCCGCACCTCGTCGGTCGTCCGGTTGTTGTTAACCGGCTGAGCCATCGCTCTTCAGTGCGTTCGTCGTGAGCTTTGCCTCGCGGATCGCCTGCTCGGGCATCGGCGGCGTCCCCTTCTGGATCCGGCCGCGCGCGAGGATCGCCAGCAGACCAGCGCCGACGAGCAGGATGCCGGTCACGATCAGCAGTGCGGCCCAGGTTGGGAGGAACGTGTCGAGGCCGGCGGCGATCGTCAGGAAGAAGAAGCCCAGCATGAAGAGCAGGAGGACGAGCGCACCAACGCCGAGGCCGATGCCGACGCCGAGCGACGCGACCTTCTTCTTCAGCTCGATCGAGGCGAGCTCCACCTCGAGCCGCATGATCGAGCTCAAATGCTCAGAGACGCTCTTCGCGGCCCCGCCGACGCTCTGATCGTTCTCAGTTTCGCGGGTGAGCATGGCCCCTCCAATCGATCCATTTCGCCGCGGCGATGCCGGCGGCGACACAGACTCCGACCACGAGCCACGGGTTCGGCCCGCCACCCGAGCGCTTCTTCTTTGCATTCGGCCGCTTGCCGAGCTGCGGGGACGACGGCGCAACGCGTCCCTCGCCGGGCGACTCGTCGGTCGGTGCGTCGCCGCGCGCCCGGGCCTTGATCAGGCTCGGCTTGAGCTTGCGCATGAATTGCGCGTCGTCGGCGAGCGGCTGCGCGAGCTTTCCCTTCACGCCGCCTTCTCCGGCCGACCGGTCGGCAAGGGCCTGGAGTTTCTCCGCAAGCCGTTCGACTCGTTGATCTGCATTGGTCATTTCTTGGTCGGAGGCTCCTCGCCGGTCAATCTTCGCCATTGCGCAGCATGGATCCCGATTTGCCCGCCCGTGGGTCCGCCAAACCCTGCATAGTATGCGTTCGATATGCAGGTCGAGCGCATGCTGCCGAAGTCCGACCGGCACCGCCTGATCGAGAGCGTCGTGACGCGGAAGCGCGTCGGCACGCAGTTCGAGCTGCTCGATGCGCTCGCGGACGCCGGCTGCGTCATCACGCAGGCAACGGTCTCGCGCGACATTCGCGAGCTCGGCCTCGAGAAGACGCGGGATCCGCTCGGACGCCCACGGTACGTCGTCCCTCGCGCCGCGCGCCGCACGACGCCGGAAGAGCTGCTCGCGACGATTCTTCGACAGTTCGGCCGCCGAGTCAGCGCAGCGGGGAATCTCGTCGTCGTCCAGTCGGAGCTCGGTTCGGCGCCCGCAATCGGGCGGGCACTGGACGAGCTCGGGCACGAGCGCATCGTCGGGACACTCGCCGGGGACGACACATGCCTCGCCGTCACGCCCTCGGAGCGCGACGCCCGACTGCTTGCGCGCGAGGTCGCCGAGCTGCTGCCGTGATCTAGCGCTTCGGGTCCGGCGTCAGGATCTCTTCGCTCGGCGGCGGTTCGTCGAAGTCGCTCAGTTGCCTGACGGCGTCGGCGTCGAGATCGAGCTGGACCTGGCCTGCAACGATCGCCGCCACCTGCTCAGCGGGGACGTACCTCCGGCCGCGAAGGAGCCCAGTCGAGATCGCAATGCCGTTGAAGATGTCGGCGCCTGTGTCGCCGACGATCTCGTCGACGCGGCCCGCGTCATTGCCGTCGCGGTCGACGACCTTCCAACCCGGCTCGATCAGCAGCCACGAGACGGGATCGGCCATCAGACGGAGCGGCCGCCGACGTACCAGACGGGCCCCTGCGTCTGCACCGGATCCGTGTCCGACAGCACGCGGAGAACCTCGATCGCGCCGGTGATCCCTTCTTCGTCGCAGCGCTCGAAGCAGCGCGCGGCGACCTCCGGCGCGACGCCGTAGCCGAACCGGCGTGCGCAGCGAAAGCGCAAATCGGTGACGCCGCCGTAGCGCGAAGGGTTCAGCGGCGAGAGGAACAGTGCGGCGCGCTCGACGTAGTCGGACGAATCGAGCCGCACCTCGCCGTACAGGTCGCTCCAGTCGGCGGGAAGACGGGTGAGGGCGGTCTCCCACGTTCGGCGAAGGGACGGTCGTTCGCGCAGCTGCTCCTGAGGCGCTTCGGTCGCGTCGACGAGCCAGAGGCGGCCGCGGATCTGCGCGTCGTCGAGGCGGCGGAGGAGCCGGCGCGCGGCGTCGGGCGCAAGGCCGGGGCCGCGGCGCGCAGCCGTGAAGAGAACCGAATTGCCGAGGCGGCCCGGGTTGGCCGGTCCGAGCAGCGCCGCCGCTCGGTCGCACTCCCCGTCGTCTGCGACCTTCAGCACGAGCCGCGCGTCGGCCCAGTCGTCCGGCAACTCGCGCTCGATACCGTTGAAATCGTCGACGAGCGGCACGAGCCGGAGTCTATGCTCAGCCTCGTGGCGAAGGTTGAGCAGCGGGGAACGCTCTCGCGCGAAGAGTTGCGTGACTTCTTCCGCGAGATGCTGTTGATCCGGCGGTTCGAGGAGAAGGTCGAAGAGCGGTTCCGCGCGGGCGAGTTGCCGGGCTTCCTGCACGTCGCGATCGGTCAAGAGGCATGCGCCGTCGGCGTCTGCCGCGCGCTCGAGGATGGGGACGTGATCGCGTCGACGCACCGCGCGCATGGCCACACGCTCGCGAAGGGGACGACGCCGAACGAGCTGATGGCGGAGCTCTACGGGAAGATCGAGGGATGCTCGCACGGCTACGGCGGATCGATGCACCTCTACGACGTCGAGCGCGGGAACATGGGCGCGAACGCCGTTGTCGGCGGCGGGCTTCCGCAGATCACCGGCGCCGCGCTCGCCTTCAAGCTCCGCGGCGAGTCACGCGTCGCCCTCGCCTTCTTCGGCGACGGTGCGACGAACATCGGGACGTTCCACGAGGCGCTGAATCTCGCGCAGCTATGGCAGGTTCCCGCCGTCTTCGTCCTCGAGGACAACAAGTGGGCGGAGTCGACGCCGGAGCAGCAGCACTCGCCGATCCGCGATCTCTCGAAGCGTGCCGAGGCGTTCGGCATGGCGACGATCAAGGCGAACGGACAGGACGTCGAGGAGGTCTACCGCGCGGCGAGGAAGGCGCTCGATCATGCGCGCAGCGCGAAGGGCCCCGTCTTCCTGCATCTCGAGACGTACCGCCTCTCGGGCCACTACATCGGCGATCCGCAGGTGTACCGGTCGAAGGACGAGCAGCGCGACGTGCGCGAGCACCACGACCCGCTGACGCAGCTGCGGGAGAAGCTCGAGATCTCGGACGAGGAATTCGCGGAGATGGACGCCGAGGTCCACGACGTCGTCGACGCGTCCGTCGACTTCGCGAAGAACGGGACCGACCCGAAGCCCGAAGACGCGCTCAGGAATGTCTACGCCTAACCACCATGGCTGAGCTGAGCTACCGCGAGGCGGTTCGCGACGCATTGACCAGCGCGATGCGCCAGGACGACGACGTGTTCGTCATGGGCGAGGACATCGCGGAGATGGGTGGCTCGATGGGCGTCACGCAGGGGATGGTCGACGAGTTCGGCCCGGAGCGCGTGCGCAACACGCCGATTTCCGAGATGGCGCTCGCCGGTGCGGCGATCGGCGCCGCGATCCAGGGGATGCGCCCTGTTGCCGAGATCATGTACGAGGACTTTCTGACCCTGGCGACCGAGCAGATCGTCAATCAGGCGGCGAAGCACAGGTACATGTCCGGCGGCCAGGTGACGGTTCCGGTCACGTTCCGGACGCAGGGCGGCAGCGGCTGGTCGCCCGGCGCTCAGCACGCACAGCAGCTCGAGGCGTGGTTCGTGCACATCCCCGGGCTGAAGGTCGTCTTCGCGTCGACACCGACGGACGTGCGCGGGTTGCTGTGGTCTGCGATCTACGACGACAATCCCGTCGTCTTCTTCGAGCATCGGACGCTGTACGGGGTCAAGGAGGAGGTCCCCGAAGAGCTCGAGCCGATCCCGATCGGCAAGGCGCGCGTGCACCGCGAGGGCGAGGACGTGACCGTGATCGCGACGGGTCGCCTCGTGCACGAGGCGCTCGCAGCTGCGGAGCAGGCCGCCGAGAGTGGCGTCTCGGTCGAGGTTGTCGACCCGCGTACGCTGCAGCCGCTCGACGAGGACGCGCTGATCGCCTCCGTCAAGAAGACGAACCGGTGCGTCGTCGCCCACGAAGCGGTGACCCGCATGGGATTCGGCGCCGAGGTCGCGGCCGTCATCCAGTACGGCGCGTTCGACTGGCTCGACGCGCCGGTCGAGCGAGTGGGGGCGAAGTTCACGCCGCTCCCGTTCGCGCCGATCATGGAAGAGTGGTGCGTGCCGCACGCGAACGACGTCCTCGCTGCGATCAACCGCACCGTCGGGCGGAATGGCAACTGAGATCAAGCTTCCCCGGCTCGGCCAGGGGATGGAAGCCGGGACGATCGTCAAGTGGCTGAAGTCGGAGGGCGAGCGCGTCGCGAAGGGTGAGCCGCTCTACGAGCTCGACACCGACAAGGTCACGCAGGAGGTCGAGGCCGACGCGTCGGGCGTCCTCCTGAAGATCGCCGTCGCGGAAGGCGAGGTGCCTGTCGGGCAGACGATTGCCGTGATCGGCGAGCAGGGCGAGGAGGTATCCGTCCCGTCGCCCGAGCCGGAGCAAAAGCGCGCAGCCGACGAAGAGGCGGATTCCAGCGGCGAGAAGCCGGCGCGCGCTCCCGCGCGGGAAGACGAGCGCGAGCGCGGCCGCCAGGCGTCGACCGACGGGGCGACGGAGCTCCGCGGGCCCTCGCGCGCCAATGGGCGCATCAAGGCCTCGCCGCTCGCGCGCCGCATCGCACGCGAGCGGGGGATCGATCTGGCGGACGTCGCGGGCACCGGGCCCGACGGGCGCGTGGTGGCCGAAGACGTGGAGCGGGCCGCCGCGTCAGGGCCGCCCGTGGCGGCGCCCCCTCCGCCGCCCGAGGCTGTGCCGCAAGAAGTGGTGGTCGAGCAGCTGACGTCCATGCGAAAGACGATCGCGCGCCGGCTCACCGAGGCGTGGCAGGCGCCGGTCTTCCAGCTCGGAGTCGAGGTCGACATGGAACGGGCGCAAGCGGTCCGGTCGAAGCTCGTCGAGCTGCATGGTGAAGGTGCGAAGCCGACGTTGTCGGACCTGCTGACGAAGGTGTGCGCGGCGGCGCTGATGCGGCACCGCGCCCTGAACGCGCTCTACCGCGGCGATGCGATCGAGCTCCACCCGACGGCGAACGTCGGCATCGCGGTGGCGATCCCGAACGGGCTCGTCGTCCCGGTGATCCAGTCGGCCGAGCGGCTGAGCGTCGCCGAGATTGCGAACGCAAGGGCCGCGCTGGTCGAGCGTGCGCGCGGCGGAAGCCTCCAGCAGGGCGACCTCGACGGCGGCACGTTCACGATCTCGAATCTCGGCATGTTCGGGATCCAGCGCTTCGTCGCGGTTCTGAACCCGCCGCAGGCGGCCATCCTCGCCGTCGGCTCCGTCGAGGACAAGGTCGTCGCCGTGTCCGGCCGCGCAGCGGTTCGGCCGCGGCTGGAGCTCACGCTGACCTGCGACCACCGCGCGGTCGACGGCGCGGCCGGTGCGCAGTTCCTGACGACGGTGAAACAGTTCCTCGAAGAGCCGGGGCTCGCCCTCTAGTGCCCGTCCTCTGGTACCACGTCCGGGACCTCGCCGCGGCACGCGAGTTCTACGCGAAGAAGCTCGGCTTCACGGAGACGTACGTGGAGCAGGAAGGACAGTGGGTGAAGCTCGAGCGTGACGGAACCGAGATCGCGCTCGCGGAGGGGGAGCCGGAGGCTGACGGTGCAGTCGCCCACGTGGACGTCGACGACGTGAAGCGCGTCGCCGACGAGCTGCGCAACGACGGCGTCGACATCGGCGTGGTCTTCGAGCTCCACGGAGAGATGCGCCTGCTCGACGTGTTCGATCCGGACGGCAACCGGATCCAGTTTGCGGAAGAGCTCTCCGGCACCTGACTTTCCCGCCGACGCCGTCGAGGCGGCCGCGGGGTCACGTCCTGTCACGAGCCGGCGGATCGAGCCCGGTGGGTACGGCCGCGTCAACGCCCACTGGCACGTGCGCTTCGCCGACGGCACGACCGCGTTCGTCAAGCAGGCGCTCACCGAGGCAGCCGACATGTGGCTCCGCAAGGAGCGGCGCGTGTACGAATCCGTGCGCGGCGCGTTCGTGCCCGCACTCCGAGGCGCGGGCACGGCCGGCCCCACGACGTTCCTCGTGCTCGAAGACCTCAGCGAGGCCGAATGGCCGCCGCCGTGGCGCCCAGGCCGCGTCGACGCGGTTCTGCGCACGCTCGACGAGGTCCATGCCACGCCGGCGCCGGACTGGCTGCAGCCCCTCGAGGAGCTGCACGACGACGTGGTCGGCTGGCCGGCGGTCGCTGCCGATCCCACGGCGTTCCTCGCGACCGGCACGTCGACGCAGGCCTGGCTCGAGCACACGCTTCCGGTGCTCGTCGACGCGGTCTCGGGCGACGTCCTCGAGGGGACCTCGCTGTTGCACTTCGACGTTCGCAGCGACAATCTCTGCTTCGACCGGGCGCGGACGGTCCTCGTCGACTGGAACATCGCGTGCGTCGGCAATCCGGCCTTCGACGTCGCGTTCTGGCTGCCGAGCCTGCGCCTCGAGGGAGGACCTGAGCCGGCGGTGATCCTGCCCGGCGAGGGCGCGGTCGCCGCGGCGGTCGCAGGGTTCTTCGCCGCGCGCGCAGGGCTCCCGCCGCCGGAAGGCGCTCCGACCGTGCGTGCGTTCCAGCGGGAACAGCTCGCTGTCGCCCTGCCCTGGGCGGCACGCGAGCTTGGCCTCGATCCGCCTACACTCACCCTGTGATCGTCCAGGCGGGCCCGCAGGACGTTCGGTTCCTCCGCGACATGCTCAAGCACGCGTACCACTGGCGGCTGAACGAGGACCCAGACCTTCCGGTGGCGCGATACGTGAACAACTGGGGACGCCCTGGTGACACCGGCCTGATCGCATGGGAAAACGGCCCGGTCGGCGCGGCCTGGTACCGGCTTTTCACCGCCTCGGCACCCGGTTTCGGCTTCGTCGACGAGCAGACGCCCGAGCTCACGATCGCGGTCGTCCCGAGCCGGCGCGGTAGCGGCCTCGGCGCGGAGCTGATGCAGGCGCTGCTCGAGCGCGCGCGGAATGACGGCCACGCGGCCGTCAGCCTCAGTGCCGAGAAGGGGATGACGAAGCTCTACGAGCGGTCGGGGTTCCGCGCGATCGAGGAGAAGGACGGGACCGTGACGATGAAGGCCGAGCTCCGCTGAAAGGCGCCGAGCTCGCGCGCCGCTTCTACCTCGAGGCGGTGGCGCCGATCCTCGGTCGCGACTTCCCCGACTTCGAGCACGCCGCGGCCCTGATCGGCTACGGCTCGGACGTGCTCGGTTACGACGACGAGATGTCGCAGGACCACGAGTGGGGCCCGCGCGTCCTCGTCTTCGGTTACGACCTGGCCCGTGCGGAAGAGATCGGCGACCGCCTCGCGCACGAGCTACCACGAGCGTTCGCCGGATTCCCGACGCATTTCGGCCCGACCGACGACCCGGGAAACGCGCGGATTGCCGCGATCGACGACGGGCCGGTTGCGCACCGTGTCGCAGTGCTGGACCTCGGGGCCTACCTTCGGAACCGGATGGGCGCCGACCCGCGCGACCGCTTCAGCGCCGTCGACTGGCTGACGACGCCGACGCAACGCTTGCTCGAGCTCACGAGCGGCGAGGTCTTCGCCGATCCCCGCGGCGACCTCGCGCGTGTGCGCGAGACGCTCGCTTGGTACCCGCACGACGTCTGGTTGTACGCGATGGCCGGCCACTGGCAGCGGATCGCCGAGTACGAGCACTTCGTCGGGCGGACGGGCTTTCGCGGCGACGACCTCGGCTCGCGATTGATCTCGGCTTCGGTCGCGCGCGACCTGATGCGACTCGGCTTCTTGCAGGCGCGCCGTTATCCGCCGTACGCGAAGTGGCTCGGCACGGCGTACACATCGCTCGATCTGCCGGAGCGAACGGCGCTGGAGTCCGCGGTCCGTGCCGGCGATTGGCGGGAACGCGAGGCAGCCCTCGTGTCGGCAGCGGAGGAGCTCGGGAGACGCCACAACGACCTCGGCATCACGGACGCCGTCGACCCGTCCGCGCGTCCGTTCTGGGGTCGGCCGTTCAGCGTCGTGTCCGCCGACCGGTTCGTTGCCGCGCTCCGGCAGGCGATCGTCGATCCCGCTGTTGCCGCGATCGACCACTCCGTCGGCGCGATCGATGCACTGTCGGACGACAGCCCGTTTCTCGAGACGCCGAGGCTCTGGAGCTCGGTGCGCGCCCTGTACGATCGCGCGTGATGGAAGTCGACGTCGCGGTTCTCGGAGGCGGCCCGGGCGGGTATACAGCGGCGATTCGCGCGGCTCAGCTCGGTGCCAAGGTCGCGTGCGTCGAGCGCGAGCCCGAGCTCGGCGGCACCTGCCTTCGGGTGGGCTGCATCCCCACAAAGGCGTGGGTCCAGACCGCATTCGCGATCAAGGAAGCCGAGGAGAGCTTCGGGAAGTTCGGCGTCAAGATCGCCGGACCGCAGCTCGACTTCGCGGTCGCGAACCAGTGGAAGGACGGCGTCGTCAGGCAGATGACGCAGGGCGTCGCGTCGCTCTTCAAGGCGAACGGCGTCGACTGGGTGAAGGGCGTCGGAACGTTCTCGGACGCGAACACGCTCGCGGTCGACGCCGGCGAGGACGTGACGTTCAAGTCGGCAGTCATCGCCACGGGATCGTTTCCGCTCCGCCCGCCGATCGAAGGACTCGATTCGCCGCGCTGCGTCGATTCCACGGCGCTGCTGGCCCAGACGGACGTCCCGCGCCGGCTCGTCGTCCTCGGCGGCGGGATCATCGGCTGTGAGTTCGCGTCGATCTTCCGCCGATTCGGGAGCGAGGTGACGATCATCGAGATGCTTCCGTCGCTGATCCCGCAGGAAGATGCGGACGCTTCGAAGGAGCTCGCGAAGCAGTTCGGCCGCCGCGGCATCGCGCTCCACCTCGGCAAGCAGTGCACGAAGGTCGACGATTCCGGCTCGGGCCTCACCGTCCATTTCGGCGACGGGGAGACGGTCGACGCCGACCTGATGCTCGTCTCCGTCGGCCGAGGCCCGTCGGTGGAGGGGATCGGCCTCGAGACGATCGGCGTCGAGTTCGACAGGCGGAAAGGCGTGGCCGCCGACGAGCACCGCCGGACCACGGTCCCGCATATCTACGCGGTCGGCGACTGCGCCGGCTACTGGCAACTCGCGCACACCGCGTTTCGCGAGGGCGAGGTCGCCGCCGAGAATGCGATGGGTCACGAGGCCGTCGTCGACAACCGAGCCGTGCCGCGTCCGATCTACACCGACCCCGAGATTGCGGGCGTCGGGCTGACCGAGGCCGAGGCCCGGGAGCAATACGGCGACGACGTCGCGACCGGGATGTTCCCCTGGGTCGCGAACGCGCGCGCCGTCATGCAGAACGAGACGATCGGCTGGGTGAAATCGATCCACGAGACCCGCTACGGCGAGCTCCTCGGCCTCGTGATGGTGGGGCCCCACGTCACCGACATGGTCGAGGCCGGGGTCGTCGCGATCGACGCCGAGGCAACGGTCGAAACCGTCGCGGACGGCATGGCACCGCACCCGACGCTGTCGGAGGCGATCAAGGAAGCCGGCCTCGTGGCGCTGGGCCGCGCGATCCACGTTCCGAACCGCAAGCGCGCCCGCGCGACCGCCTAGCGTTCAGGCCGTAACCGCGCGGCCCCCGGCGCCGTTGTCCCCATGTGGCCACGGCTGCCCCGGAGATTCCACCCTTAACGCGGGATCGGGCGTTCGAACAGCTGTACCGCCAGTACGTCACGGACGTCTACCGCTACGCGCTGGCCCTGCTTCGAAATCCGGCCGATGCCGAGGACGTCACCCAGACGACATTCATGAACGCCTACCGCGCCTACAAGCGCGGGGACGAGATCGAAAAGCCGCAGAACTGGCTGATCAAGATCGCCCACAATGTCGCGCGGAGCCGCTATGCACGAACGACGCGGCGTGTGAGGGAGGTTCCGCTCGAGGATCATCTCGAGCAGCTGGCGACTCCTGACGACGAGCAGCCGGACGTCGAGGCGGTCCTGGAGGCACTCGGAAGGCTCCCGCTGAACCAGCGTGCGGCGCTCGTCATGCGTGAGCTCGAGGGCCGAACGTACGCGGAGATCGCCGACACGCTCGGTGTCTCCGTTCCAGCCGTGGAAACGCTGATCTTCCGCGGCCGTCGCTCGCTCCGGCTGCGGGCCTCGGCGATCCGCGTGCTGTCGACCGTCCCGGTCCCGACGTCGCTGACGCAGCTGCTGGATGTGGGCGGGACGGCTGTGGTCGGCGGCGGGGCGATCGTCGGCGGCGGATTCCTGCTCAAAGCGGCGGTCGCCGTGGTCGCCGGCGTAGTCGCGACGGGCGTGGTGGCGCGCGGCAACCGCTCGCCGCAGGTCGCGGCGGCCGCGGCGACCAAGGCGGCGCACGGCGTCCGAACGGTCGGCGCCGAGCACAAGCTGCGCGTGCGTCAGCGTCCAGCGCGGTCGCTCGTCGCGACGCGCACGGTCGGTCGCCGCGCCCGCGACGAGTGGGCCTGGATCCACCGGGACGGCGTCTTCCCCGTCCGCGTCAACGTCGTCGTCGAGCCCGGCGCCGACCGCGACCTCGGCCGCCGCGCCGGCCCCGGTTTCCTCCACTGTCGACACCGTGACCACCGCCGCTCCGGTGCATCTGCCCGCGCCCCCGCCGACGCCGGTGCCGCAGCTGCCGCCCCCGCCGCCCCTGCCGGCGCCGCCGCCCCTGCCGTCGTTGCCCTGATCTCAGCGTTCCGAAGGCGCAAGAAACAGGCCGAACGGGTATCTACTAGGGCATGACGCCCTTGCTCGCGCAGCGGTCGCGCGTGGACCGGACGTTCGAGCGCCTGTATCGACGCCACGTCGGCGACGTCTATCGGTACGCGCTCGCGGTCATGCGGAATCCGGCCGACGCGGAGGATGTGACGCAGACGGCATTTCTGAACGCGTACCGGGCGTTCCAGAACGGCGAGTCGCCCGAGCGGCCGCACAACTGGCTGATCGCGATCGCGCACAACGTGTGCAGGCAACGGTTCCGCCAATCGGCGCGGCGCCCGAAGGAAGTCGGGTT
>VAXB01000009.1 GCA_005883995.1 Actinomycetota bacterium | reverse complement strand
GTCGGCGGCGTCGCGATCGTCTCCGGCGATCCGGTCGGGCCGCCCGAACGGTTTCCGTCGCTCGTGGGCGCCTTCATCGAATTCGCGCACGAACGCGGCTGGCGCGTTGCGATCCTCGGCGCCTCGGAGCAGGCGCTCGGCCTGTACGGGGCGCACGGCCTCCATGCGCTCTACCACGGCGACGAAGCGGTGATCGAGACCGGGGAGTTCTCGCTCGAGGGGCGGGCGATCCGCAAGGTCCGTCAATCGGTCCACCGGCTGCAGCGCGAGGGCTACCGCGCCGAGATCTTCAAGCCGTCACAGGTCGATCGCACGTTGCGCGAGGAGCTTTCCGCCGTCGCAAGCTCGTGGCGCGGCACCGAGCCCGAGCGCGGGTTCGTCATGGCCCTCGACACGCTCTTCCACCTCGACGACGAGCACGCGCTGTTCGTCGTCGGCCGCGGTCCCGACGGCCGTGCGGCGGGCTTTCTCCACTTCGCCGTCTGCGGCCCCGGGAGCGCGCTGTCGCTCTCTTCGATGCCGCGGTTGCGCGAGACGCCCAACGGCTTCAACGAATGGCTCGTGTGCGAGGCGGTCGCGTGGGCATGCGCGCACGGCTTCGAGCGGGTGTCGCTGAACTTTGCACCGTTCGCCGCGCTCCTCGCGCCGGAGGCGGTGCTCTCGCCGGTGCAGCGGATGCAAAGACGCGCACTCCTGCGGTTGAAGGGGCGGTTCCAGCTCGACAACTTGCTGATGTTCAACCGGAAGTTCCTACCCAGCTGGCAGCGACGATTCGTCGTCTACGAACGGCGGCGCGACCTGCCGCGCGTCGGCATCGCGGCGCTCGCCGCCGAGGCGTACCTGCCGTTCACCGGCCGCAGGCAGTGACCGCTTCCGTCGGCGTCGGACTCGTCCTCTCACTCGCGTCCGCGGTCGCGCTGAACTGGGGCTACTTTGCGCAGCACGACGCGGCGGCGTCGTTGGCGCGGCTCACGCTTCGCCGTCCGTTGCACTCGCTGGCGCTTCTCTTCAGAAACCGCCGCTGGCTCGTCGGGTTCGTGACCGGCATCGGCGGTTGGGTCCTGTACGTCGTCGCGCTCGCGCTCGCGCCGCTGTCGCTCGTCCAGGCCGCCGCTGCGGGCGGTATCGGCGTTCTGGCCTTGCTCGTGCGCCGCCTCTCGGCGTCGGAGCGCGTCGCGGTCTTCGTCGCGATCGGCGGCCTTGCACTGCTCGCTATCTCCCTGATCGGCACGCAGACGCCGACGGCCGGCGGGTCGGCGGCCGCGGCGGCCGCCTGGGTGGCCGCGTCACTCGCCGTGGCCGCGCTCGCGGTCGGGCCGGGACGGGCGGTCCTCGCGCGCGGCGCCGGGTTCGGCACGGCCGCAGGCGTTCTCTACGCGGCCGGCGACGTCAGCACGAAGGCAGCGCTCGGCGGCGGCGGCCGGCTCGCGTTCGTGCCGGTGCTCCTCGCGTGCCACGGTCTCGCGTTCGTCGCGCTCCAACTCGGCTTCCAGCGCGGCGGCGCACTGGAGACGGCCGGAATGGCGACACTCTGGACGAACGCGCTGCCGATCGCGGCTGGGACGATCCTCTTCGGCGAGCCGATTCCCGGCGGCAATCTCGGCGCCGTGCGCGTCGCTGCGTTCGCTGCCGTGGTCGCCGGGGCGTTTCTGCTCTCGCGCTCGCCCGCACGAACCGCGCTCGTGGCGACGAGCGTCGTCGTCGCAGCGTTGCTCGCCGCCTCGCTCGGCGTCGCCCGGACAGCCGAGGCGCTCTCGGCCGATCAACCGCTGCCCGGATTCACGCTGCTCGACCGCGGCCCGGACGGCGGAACAGTGTGGACGGGGAGAATCATCAATCCGTTCGTTTCGGGCGACGCGCGCTGGACGGACATCTACCTTCCACCGTCGTTCTCGCCGACAACGCGCTATCCCGTGCTGTACCTCCTCCATGGTTTCTGGGGCTCGCCGTCGTCATTCGTCGACAGCCTCCGCTTCGCGACCATCTCCGACGGGCTGATCACGGACCTGCGGGCGAGGCCGTTCATCGCAGTCATGCCGCCGGGCGGACCGACGACGCGCCGCACCGCCGGCGAATGGGCCGGCGTGTGGGAGAGCTACGTGACCCGGGCCGTCGTACCCTGGACGGAGGCGCACCTCCCGACCGAAGGCGCACACGGCCGCGGGATCGCCGGCCTCTCGTCGGGCGGCTTCGGCGCCGTCGACATGGCCTTGCGCCACATCGGGATGTTCGGCGTCGCGGAATCATGGGAGGGGTACTTCCAGCCGTTCCGGGACGGACCGTTCGTGGACGCATCGCCGAGCGTCCTTGCCGCGCACGATCCAACGCTGCTCGCGCGCCTGCACACGGCCCAACTCAGGGCGCGGCACGTCCGCTTCTTCCTCTCGACCGCCGCGAGCCACGGCGGCGTCAAGCGCGCGTGGACACTCGATTTCGCTGCCGAGCTGCGCGCGCTGCGTCTTGCGCATCAACTGTGGACGTGGCCGGCGGACCGTAGGAAGGGCTTCCTACGGGCGCAGCTTCCGGCCGCGATCGTCTACGCCGAGCCTCCGACGCTCGAGGCCGCGCGCGCTGTGGCTCGGTAAGCGCTCTCCAGTCCGTCGAGCTGCGGCGGCAGCCACAGCTCGAACGGACGCGCGTGCTGCGCGCGCCATCCCTGCTCGTGCTCGACCACCGTGCCCCACAGGAGCACTCGGCCGAGCACGCGGCCGATCGTTCCGGGATCGTTGCGGCCACGGAGATACGGCAGCGCTGTTGCCGGCTCGTGCGCAGCGTGAATCCCGCACGTGCAGGCGGGATCCGGCGCCGCGTGTCGCTCGCGACACACTGCTGTCGCCGGGACACCCGGCTCCCAGACGTGGTCGTGAATCACCGAGCCCAGCCGCAGCCCGGCCGTCGTCTCGACGACGAGCCAGACCCGCCAGCCGATCAGCGCGTCGGCGTAGTCGGGAGCGTCCACGGTCCGACGGGCACCTTCGGCTTCGTGACGGGCTCGCTCGCGCGGCGTTCGACCGGCTCGGCCGTGACCGTCCGGATCGGCTTCCCGAGCTCCATCAGACGACGGGCCGCGGCAGGCCGCGTGGAAGCATGATCTCGTCGGCGAGGCCGTACTCGACCGCCTCCGCCGGCGTCATGAACCGGTCGCGGTCGATGTCCTTCATCACCTGCTCGAGCGGCTGGCCGGAGTGACGCGCGATGATCTCGCCCATCCGCTGAGTCATCTCGAGGATCTCCTTCGCGGCGATCTGGATGTCCGCAGGCGTCCCGCGGAACCCTCCCGACCCCTGGTGGATTATCACCTTCGCGTTCGGCAGCACGTAGCGCTTGCCGGCTGCGCCGCCGCACAGGATCATCGCGCCGGCAGACATCGCCATCCCGATCGCGTACGTCGCAACGTTCGCCTTCACGAACTGCATGGCGTCGTAGATCGCCATCCCGGCATACGACGAGCCGCCCGGCGAGTTGATGTACAGCGAGATGTCCTTGTCGGGATCCTCCGCGTCGAGAAACAGGAGTTGCGCGGTGATCAGATTGGCAATCTGATCCTCGACCTCCTGGCCGAGGAAGACGATCCGCTCGCGCAACAGGCGCGAGTAGATGTCGAACGACCGCTCGAAACGGCCGTCCTGCTCAACCACCATCGGAACGAGCGGCATGTGACCTCCCTGATAAAGTGCAACCGTTCGGTTGCGCCAGAGTATACGCAACCTCGCGGTTGCGGATTGGAGGTCGAGATGGAGTTCACGCGCGAGGTCGATTTCCCGGCGTCCCCAGACGAGGTGTGGGACGCGCTGACAGATCCTGATCAACTCGAGGAATGGTTCGCCAACGACGTGGAGCTCGACGCGCGCGAGGGAGGCGAGGGCGTCTTCCGCTGGGACGACGGCGAGGAGCGGCACGCCACCGTGGTCGTCGCGGAACCGCCGGAACGGCTCGTGATCGACTGGGGTGACGAGGGCGAGACGGAGTTCACGCTCGAGGAGACCGACGGGGGGACGAAGCTCCACGTCCGTGAGTCGACGCCGCAGTTCTCGACGGCGCTCGCGCTCGGCGCACTCGCGTTCGCCACCGCGTGACGGACGCGACCGGCCGCGTCTTCGACGCCCTCGCCGACTCGAACCGGCGCTACGTCGTCCAGGCGCTGGCGGAGCGAGGCGCAGCCACGGCGACCGAGCTGGCGTCAGAGCTCCAGGTCAGCCGGCAGGCGGTCTCGAAGCACTTCGCCGCACTGAGCGAGGCCGGTCTCGTCGAGTCTCGGCGCGAGGGCCGCGAGACGCTCTACGAGCTCACGCCGCAGCCGCTCGCCGCGGCGCTCGACTGGATGGCCGACGTCGGCGGGAAATGGGACCGACGGCTCACCGCGCTGAGACGGCACCTGGTCAGCGGTGGATCCCGAAGCGGCGGAGGCGCTCGGCGGCGCCGGGAATGACGCGGTCGAGCTCCGCCAGGAGGTCGCGCGGCTGCGCGATGCCGTACCCGTTGCGCGCGACGTAAAGCCGCAGCGCGCAATCGACGCCCGAGGGCGAGCCGAGCGACGCGAGCGCATCCAGCCCGCCGCCGTAGACCTCGCGGAAGTAGTCGGCCTGCCGATGCGCGAAGAACGAGATCGGCGCGCCGACGTGGCGCATCGCCGATTCGTCGGAGCGGACCGCACCTGCACCCGGCAGGCGACCGGCAAGCCGCGACTGCGACCACGTCGCGAGCGCCTCGTCGAGCCACGGGTCGCGTTCCTGGTCGTTCCCGACGAGTGAGTAGAACCACTGGTGCGCGGTCTCGTGCTGCACGACCGTGGTGATGAAGTTGCCGGGGCCGACGAAGACGACCGTCGGGTACTCGATGCCCACGTTCACGAGATCTGGCGCGACGACGAGCGTGTACGTGCGCCACGGATACGGGCCGTAGCGCTGCGACAACTTCACCAGCGACCTCGTCGCAAGCGACAGGACGTCTCGCGCCACCTGCGTGCGGGGATCGGCGGCGACCGCGACGGTGACACGGCGCGGCGCGTGCGTCGTTCCGGACAGGGTCACGAAGCGGCCGACGGCGACGGCGAAATCGCGGACTGCGTGCGCGTGCCAGCGGCCCGGCGCGAAGGGTGTCCCGGACGCGAACGCGCGGTACCCGCGCGGCGTTCGCACGGTGACGTCGAAGTCGGCGGTCGGCGACGTCGAGCTCTCGCCGAGGATCTGAGCCGGCGGCTCCGTGATCCAGCCCCGACGGGGATCCCACGGCAGGATCGGGAAGAAGGAGCCGAGGCGGAGGCCGCCTGCCCAGCGGCCGATGCGATCGGCGCGACGGAGGACGTGGAGCCGCCACGGCAAGCGGATCGTCACCGTCGAGTCCGCGCGGACGGTCTGGCGCAGGACGAGCGTCGTCGGCGCGGGACGCGTCGCCGCGACGCGCTTACCGTCGACGGTCGCGCGGCCAACGTCGAGATGCGCTCCAGTGTGCGGGCCG
>VAXB01000044.1 GCA_005883995.1 Actinomycetota bacterium | reverse complement strand
TACCCGAGCCGGAGCCGGCCGACGAGCCCGACCTGTCACTACCGGACCAGCCGCCCGCGGAGCCGGAGCCGACACAGCCGCGCATCGCGGTCGTACCGGCCGCTGCGCCTGACCAGAGCGCGCTCCCTCCTCGAGGCGACGTCGTGCCGCCGGAGCCGCACGTCGTCTCCCTCGCGGCGCGTGCCACCTCGCCGCGCGAGTGGAATCTCTGGGAGCTCGAACGGCTCGCGCGCGCCACGGCAGGGAGAGACGTCGCGCGCGACGAGGAGCGCGGCTACCTCCTGATGTACCTTCGCGACTTCGCCAACGCCGACGGCGTCCTTCCTGCAGACTTCGACGGCGTCGTTCGCGAGTCGTTCGGCGACGTCCTCGACGCCGTCCATTCGTGACCTGGGCGATCTTTCAGCGAACGATCTGGCTCGCGGCGATCACGCTCGTCGTGGGCGTCGTCGCGCTTGCGATTGCGCACCGCGGCGCCGGTCGCAGCCGCACGATCCCCGGCGCGGTGCCGGTCCCCGGCACAGCGGACGGGTACTACACGGCGCGTGCGGCTCCCTACGGCCCGACGCCCGCCCACCAGCGGACGTCGTGCGGGCAGCCGTTCACGTCGACGACGGAAGGAATCGCAAGCCCCGTCCTTCCCTGCGGCGTGAAGATCTACATCCGCTTCCAGGGCAAGGAAGTCCTGACGCAGATCGTCGACCGCGGCCCGGACGTCCCCGGCCGCAGCTTCGACATCACGAAGGCGCTCGCAGATCGGCTCGGGTTGCACGGCGCCCAGGTGATCCACTGGCGCTACGCGCGCTGAGAAGCGCCCCACCCTGCCGTGACCTACGCCCGCTGTGAACCTGGACAAACCAGGTGGGTGCCTGCCGGGCGAACGGCTACGCCGCGCGACCGAACGAGGGCTCCCTCAGCAGTGGTGTTGGTTCTACATGGATGCGTAGGCCACGAACAGGGTCGAGCGTCCCCACACTAGCGCAGCTAGCCTGGAACGGTGCTGGAGCTGCTCGGCGATTCCGCGCGCGGGTGCGACTTTGCGCTGGTGCGCCTCCGCGTCGAGGGCGACCGGATCGTCGACGCGGATGCGGACGGGCTCGAGCGGCCGCTCGTCGGGCTGACACTGCTCGAGGCTGCGGCGGTCGGCGGCGAGACGCTCCCCGTCGACGCCCTCGCGAACGCGCTGGCGCCGGCCTTCCACGCGCCGCCGTCGGCGACGCGCGTCGCCGTCGCGATGAGCGGCGGCGTCGACAGCGCGGTCGCGCTCATTCGCGCGGCGCCGGACGCCATCGGAGTGACGCTCCGGCTGTGGCTCGATCCGGACGGCCCGGACGCCGAGCGTGCGTGCTGCTCGCCCGACGCGGTGCTCGCTGCGCGCGCGACGTGTCACGCGCTCGGCATTCCGCACGTCACCCTCGATCTCCGGGACGAGTTCCGCCGTGCAGTCGTGGAGCCGTTCGTACGCGGCTACGCGCGCGGCGAGACGCCGAATCCGTGCGTCCGCTGCAACGGGAGATTCCGGTTCGCCGAACTGGTTGCGTTCGCTCGCCGGGCTGGCGCGACGAAGCTGACGACCGGCCACTACGCGCGGATCGTCGAGCACCGCGGGCGCCGCCTGCTTGCGCGCGCCGCCGACTCCCGCAAGGACCAGTCGTACATGCTCGCGACGCTCGACCCGCGCTTCCTCGACACGGTCGATTTTCCGCTCGGCGCGCAGACGAAGGAGGCGACGCGCGCGGAGGCGCGCCGCGCCGGTCTCCTGTCTGCCGAGCGCGCCGAGAGTCAGGAGGCGTGCTTTCTCGCCGGCGACGACTACCGCAGCTTCCTCGAGCGGCGAGGCTTCGACGCAGAGAACGGTCTCGTCGTCGACGAAGAGGGACGCGAGCTCGGGCGACACGACGGCTACTGGCGCTTCACCGCAGGGCAGCGACGCGGGCTCGGCGTCAGCGCGCAAGAGCCGCTCTACGCGCTGCGTTCCGACGCTGCGACGAACACGGTCGTGGTCGGGCCGCGGGCGTCGCTGGCACGGACCGTGCTCGAGGTGCGCGGGCGCATGTACGTCTCGGCCGAGCGAGTCTCGGCGAAGTTGCGCTATCGCTCGCCCGCCGTCGCCGCGACCGTGAGCGGCGGCGAAGGGCGCCTGCACGTCGACCTCGATTCGCCGGCGTTCGGCATTGCGCCTGGTCAGGCGGCCGTTTTCTACGAGGGCGACGTCGTCGTCGGAGCGGGGCGCATCCTGTGTGATGCGTAAGCTCGCGCCTCATGGTCCGCTCGCGGTGCACGGATGTCGCGGAACCGTCGCGGCGGTTTCATCGTTCTTCTCTCGGGTCGGATTGGAGGATGGACGTTGAGCGTCGACAAGATCGCACTGACGCTGCCCGCGGATGACGCGTTTCAACGGGTGGCGCATCTCGTGCTGGGCGGCCTTGCCTCCCGGCACGACCTGACGGTCGAGACGCTCGAGGAGCTCACGCTCGCGCTCGACACCGTGCTCGAGCGCTACGGCGACGCCATCGATCAGGTGACGGTCCAGATGGGGATCGCCGACGGCGTGATCACGATGGACGTAGGGCCATTCGGCGAGGACGAGTTCCGGTCCGAGATCGAGAGCGAGTCCGACGACCTCGACGTGCACCGGATTCTGAGCGCGGTCTGCGACGGCGTGAGCGTCAGCGACCGCGACGGCGGCCACTGGGTCGAGCTGACGAAGCGGACCGGCCGGAGCCGAGGAGCGGAAGGCTGATGGAAAAGTCCGACAAGGTCCTGCTCCGCCGCTACCACGAGGAGGGCGACCTCCAGGCGCGCGAGCAGCTGATCGAGCAGTACATGTCGCTCGTCCGCTCGCTCGCACGCCGCTACTCGTACCGTGGCGAGCAGCTCGAGGACCTCGTCCAGATCGGCGCGATCGGCCTGATCAAGGCGATCGACCGGTTCGACCTCGACCGCGGTGTCGAGCTGACGACGTACGCGACGCCGAACATCATCGGCGAGATCAAGCGTCACTTCCGCGACAAGGGCTGGTCGGTGCGCGTGCCGCGCGGCCTGCAGGAGCTGAACGTGCAGCTTTCGCGGCTCGTCGAGCAGCTGACCGTCCAGCTCGGCCGCTCGCCGACGATTCCGGAGCTCGCGAAGGCCGCCGGCGCGGAGGAGGAGGATGTGCTCGAGGCACTGGAGTCCGGCCGGGCCTACTCGTCCGTCTCGCTCTCGAGCGGGGGGTCCCAGGAGGACGGAGAGGAGCTCGATCCACTCGAGTCGATCGGGACGGAGGAGCACCAGTACGAGGTCTCCGAGGACCGCGCCGTCCTCGCACCCGGCTTCCGCGTGCTCGACGAGCGGGAGCGGATGATCCTCCACCTGCGCTTCTTCAAGGGGCTGACGCAGTCGCAGATCGCGCAGCAGGTCGGCATCTCGCAGATGCACGTCTCGCGACTGATCCGGCGCTCGCTCGAGAAGATCCGCGACGAGATCGCCGCCGAGGAGGAGACCGAGCCGAAGATCGCGCGCGGCTGACGGCCGGGCCCGGCCAGCCGCGCCAGTACGATCACGGGATGCGCACCGCCGGCGAGCTGCGCGCGGGCTATCGCGCTTTCTTCGAGTCGAAAGGGCATGTGTTCCGCCCGTCGGCGTCGCTCGTTCCGCGCGCCGACGATCGCTCGACGTTGCTGACGACGGCGGGCATGCAGCCGTTGATGCCGTTCTTCCTCGGTCGCGAGCAACCACCCGCGCCGCTGCTGACGACGGTGCAAAAGTGCTTCCGGACGCCGGACATCGACGACGTCGGCCTCGACGGCTCGCACCTGACGTTCTTCGAGATGCTCGGCAACTTTTCGTTCGGCCAGTACTTCAAGGACCGCGCGATCGAGTACGCGTGGGAGTTCGTCTTCGAGCACCTCGACCTGGATCCGGAGCGGTTCTGGGTCAGCGTTTTCGAAGGCGACGCGGCGCTCGGTCTGGGCGAGGACGAGGTGGCGCTCCGGAAGTGGCAGGCGATCGGGCAGCCGGCCGAGCGGATCGTGCTCCTGCCGAGGACGGAGAACTTCTGGTCGGTGGGCGGCCCGGGCCCGTGCGGCCCGGACACCGAGATGTACTACGACTGGGGTCCCGAGCACGGGTGCGGCGAGGCGGACTGCAGGCCCGCCTGCACGCGGTGCGAACGCTTCCTCGAGTTCTGGAACCTCGTTTTCATGGAGTACGAGCTGCACGGCGACGGGACGCTGACGCCCCTGCCGACGCAGAACGTCGACACCGGAATGGGGATCGAGCGCACTGCCGCGATCCTCCAGGGCGTGATGACGGTGTACGAAACCGACGTGTACCAGGCGATCATGCGCTGGATCGCCGAGGAGAGCGGCGTCGCGTACGGCGATTCACCCGAGGCGACGAAGGCGCACCGGATTCTCGCCGACCACGGGCGCGGGATGACGTTCCTCGCAGCGGACGGCGTCACCCCCTCGAACGAGGGCCGCGGCTACGTGATGCGCCGCATCATCCGCCGCGCGGTCCAACAGGCGCAGCGAATCGGGCTCGAGCCGCCCTACCTGGCGCGACTCGCCGACGTCGTGATCGCCCAGATGCGCGAGGGGTACCTCGAGCTCGAGCAGCACAGGACGGAGATCCACCGGATCCTCTCGGCGGAGGAAGAGCGGTTCGGCCAGACGCTCGCGCGCGGGCTGCGCCTGTTCGACGAGGTGACCGCGCGCGGAGGCGACATCGCCGGCGAGGATGCGTTCCGCCTACACGACACGTACGGCTTCCCGCTCGAGCTCACGCAGGAGCTCGCACGCGAGCGCGGGCTCGGCGTCAACGACGAGGAGTTCACCCGCCTGATGGAGGAGCAGCGTGAACGCTCGCGTGCGTCGATCTCGCGTGACGACCGGCGCGCCGCAGACTTCGCGCACGCCGCCGGCTTCAAGTCCGACTTCGTCGGCTACGAGAAGCAGGACGTCCTCACGCAACTCGGCGCGATGGAGCAGCTCGAGGATGGGCTCTTCCTCGCGAAGCTGCGCGAGTCGCCGTTCTATCCCTCCGGCGGCGGCCAGGTCACGGACGCCGGCTGGCTGGAGCTCGACGGCGACCCGTCCGTGCGTGCAGAGCTCCGCGACGCGTACCGGCTCGAAGACGACCAGGTTCTGCTCCTCGAGGGCGACGGCTTCAGCGACGGGGACCGCGTGCGCGCGGTCGTGCCCTGGCGCGTGCGGTTCCCGACGATGGCGAACCATACGGCGACGCACCTGCTCCACAAGGCGCTGCAGGACGTCCTCGGCGACCACGTGCGCCAGGCGGGGTCGGCCGTCCGGCCGGACAAGCTGCGCTTCGACTTCACGCACGGCGTCCAGCTCAGCGTCGAGGAACGTGCGGAGATCGAGCGTCGCGTGAACGAGAAGATCTTCGAGAACCTCCCGGTGCGGACGTTCGTGACCACGATCGACGAGGCGCGGAAGCTTGGCGCGATGATGCTGTTCGGCGAGAAGTACGGGAACGAGGTCCGCGTCGTCGAGGTTCCCGGCTACTCGCGCGAGCTGTGCGGCGGCACGCACGTGCGGTCGACGGCGGAGATCGGGCCGTTCGCGATCCTCTCGGAGAGCTCGGTCGGCGCGGGTGCGAGGCGGATCGAGGCGATCACGGCGGGCGAGGCATACGCGTACCTGCACGGCGGCCTGCGCGAGGCGGAGACGCTCAGGCGCGAGCTCGGACGACACATCGGCGGCGGCGGGGGCGGTCGGCCGACGCTCGCAGAGGCGGGAGGCAAGAATCCGGCCGGGCTCCGCGACGCGCTCGTGGCCGGTAAGCAAGCGATCGTCGACGCGCTGCGTTGAGGATCATCGCGCTCGACTTCGGCCGTGCACGCACGGGGGTCGCGGTCAGCGATCCGACCGGGACGCTCGCACGCCCGTTGTGCGTCGTCGAGGGTGCCGCGACGCCGGAGGGGCTGCGTCGAGTCACGGAGATCGTCGCCGACCAGGAAGCCGATCGCGTCGTTGTCGGGCTTCCGTTGACACTGCAGGGCGAGCGCGGCGAACAGGCCGTTGAGACGGAGAAGTTCGTCGAGGCGCTCGCCGCTGCGACGAACGTTCCCGTCGTGACCTTCGACGAGCGGTTCACGACGGATCTGGCGGCGCAGACGCCGTCGCCCGCCGCCGAAGACGCGCGTGCGGCAGCCCATCTTCTCTCGAGCTACCTCACATGGTCGAGCGGCGCCCCGGCGTGATCCCGCCCCGCCAGGGGCCACCGCCACGGCGGCCCTCGGGGAACCAGGTGATGCGGCGCCGAGTGGCCGCGCTCGCCGTGCTCGTGCTCGCGCTCGGCGGGCTCGGCTGGCTGGCGGTCGCCGCGATCGGCGGCGGCAACGGCAACGGCACGAACGCCGTTGCACCCCTGGTCTCGAGGACGTCGAGCACGCTCGTCTACACGACTGTCACGAGGTCCGTGAACGGCAAGGAGACGACGACGGTGATCGCGATGCCGAAGCCGTTCCACGTCGTGTTTCCCGAGGGTTTCACGGTGCGGCAGATGGCCGAGCGCGTCGGCGCCGTGCGGGCGATCGCCGCGAAGGAGCGGCACGTGAAGCCGCGCCTATCGACCCGGACGTACGTCGCCGCGACCAGGCGCGCCACCCCGCCGCCGTGCTTCCGGGGCCGCGCGACGTCGATGGAGGGCTTCCTGTTTCCCGCCACGTACGAGTTCTTCAAGACGACGACGAGCGCGCAGCTCGTCAAAAACCAGTTCAGCGCCTTCTGCGACAACTGGCAGCGCGTCGACCTGGCGTACGCGCGACAGAAGAACCTCACGCCGTACGACGTCCTGATCATCGCGTCGATGGTGGAGAAGGAGACGCTGTCGCCCGACGAGCGCCCGCTCGTCGCAGCCGTGATCTACAACCGCCTGCACCAGCACATCCCGCTGGGCATCGACGCAACGCTGCGCTACGGACTGAACATCCCGCCGACCCAGTCGATCCTCGAGTCGCAGCTCCAGAGCAACTCGCCGTACAACACGCGCAAGCTCCTGGGCCTCCCGCCGACGCCGATCGCGAATCCCGGTCTTGCGTCGATGCAAGCCGCCGCACATCCGGCGAACGCGGACTACCTGTACTTCGTGCGGAAGCCGGACAAGAAGCACCACTTCTTCACGGCGAGCTTCCAGGCGTTTCAGCAGTACGAGGCCGCGCACGGCTACGGCCAGCATTGAGCCCGCGCGGTGCCCGGTGATCACGGCGCGGACGACGCTCGTCGCGCTGCTCGGTGACCCCGTCGAGCACTCGCTCTCTCCGCGGATGCAGAATGCGGCGTTCGCCGCCCGCGGGCTCGACTGGGCCTTCGTCGCGATCCGGGTTGCGAGCGACGCGCTCGCGGACGCCCTCCGCGCGCTCTCCGTGCTCGGATTCGCGGGCGCGAACGTGACGACGCCGCACAAGGCCGCAGTCGCCGAGCTCGCCGGCGTCGAGACCCCGTCCGTGAACACGCTGGTGCTTCGCGGTGGCGCGCTTGCGGCGTCCTCCACCGACGCCGCGATCCTCGGCGAGCTCGCGTTCGAACGCGCAGCGATCATTGGCGACGGCGGCGCGGCGCTCGCGTTCGCGCACGCGCTCCCGGAGGCGGCTCGCTTTTCTCGGCGCGGCGCATGGCCACCGCGCGTCGACGACGTCGATCTCGTCGTCAACGCGACCTCCGAGCGCGCCGACGTGGTCGTTGCCGTCGGCACGGGGCAAACGATCGTCGACGTGCCGTATCCCCGCACAGCGACGGGGTCCGCCGCGGCGCGGGCCGGCGCGCGCGTCGTTGACGGCCTCGACGTCCTCGTCGCGCAGGGCGCAGCGTCATTCGAGGCGTGGACCGGCGTCGACGCGCCGGTTGAGGTCATGCGGGCCGCAGTACGCTCCTCGTGATGGAGCTCGTCACCGCCGGCGAGTCGCACGGGCCCGCGCTCGTCGCGATCGTGACGGGCCTGCCCGCGGGGCTCGTGCTCGACCGCGAGGCGATCGACGCCGACCTCCGCCGCCGCCAGCAGGGCTACGGCCGAAGCCCGCGGCAGCAGATCGAGCGGGACGAGGTCGAGGTGCTCGCGGGGCTGCGGCATGGCCGGACGCTCGGTACCCCGTTGGCGCTCATCGTGCGCAACGTCGACCACAAGAATTGGTCGTGGGGAATGAGCCCGTGGCCGCCCGCCGGCGAGCCGGCCGGCAAGGGGACGAAGGCGGTCACCTTGCCGCGCCCCGGGCATGCCGACCTCGCCGGCGCGCAGAAGTACGGCCTGTCGGATGTGCGCGACGCACTCGAGCGAGCGAGCGCGCGGCACACGGCTGCGATCGTCGCCGCGGGATCGGTGGCGAAGGCGCTGCTCGGCGAGCTCGACGTATCCGTGCGGGGCTCGGTCGCCGATGCGGAGCTCGAGCGACGTGTCGACGAGGCGCGTGCCGAGCGCGACACGATCGGCGGCCTCGCCGAAGTGCGCGCCACGAACGTTCCGCCCGGGCTCGGGTCATACGCGACGAAGGCGGACCGGCTCGACGCGCGGCTCGCGGCGACGCTGATGGGGACGCAGGCGGTGAAAGGAGTCGAGATCGGCGACGGGTTCGCGCTCGCAGCGCTGCGAGGATCGCAGGCGCACGACGAGATCCACCGTGACGACGAGCGCGGCCTCTTCCGCGAGACCAACCGCGCCGGCGGACTCGAAGGAGGCATAACCAACGGCGAGGACGTCGTCGTGCGGGTCGCGATGAAGCCGCTGCCGACGTTGATGCAGCCGCTCGCGTCGGTCGATTTGCAGACGGGGGAACCGGCGCATGCGCTCGTCGAGCGAAGCGACACGGCCGCCGTCGAGGCGCTCGCGGTCGTTGCCGAGGCATGCGTCGCATTCGAGCTCGCGCGTGCCGCGCGCGAGAAGTTCGGCGGTGACGCGCTCGGTGACTTCACCGGCGCGTACCGCGCGTACGTGGAGCGGATCGACTGGCACCCGCGAACGCGCTAGACCGGCATCTCGCGCTCGTCGGCTTCATGGGCGCGGGGAAGTCGACGCTCGGCCCCGAGATCGCGCGGCGGCTCGGCCGGCCGTTCGTCGACGTCGACGGAGAGATCGAGAGCGGCCACGGCGCGATCGCGGATCTCTTCCGTGAACGCGGCGAGGCCGCGTTCAGGGAGATCGAGGCGCGCGTCGCGACCGACGTGGCCGCACGACGTGATCCGGTCGTCGTCGCGCTCGGCGGGGGCGCGGTCGAGACGCGCGACCTGATCGAACGCAGCGGCATGTTCGTCGTCCATCTCGACGTCGACGTCGAGACTGCATGGACCCGCGTGCGCGGGTGCCCTCGGCCGTTCGTGGAGGACGAAGGCGAGTTCCGCCGGCGATACGCGCAGCGTCGGCCACGTTATGCGGAGGTCGCACACGCCGTCGCACGTGACGCCGACGATGTCGTCCTCGCCGCCGCCGGCGTGGCTGTTGCCGTCGGCGGGCTCGAGTTGCTCGCGTCGACGATCCCCGGCGAGGGGCCGGTCGCGCTGGTCACGGATCCCCATGTCGCCGGGATCCACGGCGCGTCGGCGCAGCTGGCGCTCGGGGATCGGCTGGCGTCGATGCACGAAGTTCCGGCAGGCGAGGGCGCCAAGACGCCGGAGGTCGCAGAACGGCTCTGGCGCGAGCTTCGCCTCGACCGCCGCGGGACGCTTGGCGCGCTCGGCGGCGGCTGCGTCACCGACGTCGCGGGGTTCGCCGCGGCGACCTACCTCCGGGGAATCCCGTGGGTCGCTGTCCCGACGACGCTCCTCGCACAGGTCGACGCCGCGATCGGGGGCAAGACCGCGATCGACCTGCCCGAGGGCAAAAACCTCGTCGGCGCATTCCACTGGCCGCAGCGGACGCTGATCGACGCCGGGCTGCTCGCGACGCTGCCGGAGGAGGAGCGCCGGGAGGGGACCGCGGAGGTCGTGAAGACGGGGCTGCTCGCCGGAGAAGCGCTCTGGGAGCTGCCCGAGCCGGAGCTCGTCCGGCGCTGCGCCGCGTTCAAGGCAGCGATCTGCCTGCGCGATCCGCTCGACCGCGGCGAGCGCGCGATGCTCAACCTCGGGCACACCTTCGCGCATGCGCTGGAGGCTGCGGGCGGATACGAGCGCGTCAGGCACGGCAGCGCCGTCGCGCTCGGGCTGCTCGCCGCGCTTCGCCTCTCCGGTCGCCCGACCGACGTCGTCGAGCAGACGCTTGATCCGAGACCAGTTCGCGTCGACCGCGACCGAGCGTGGGCCGCCCTTCAGCGCGACAAGAAGCGCGGACTCGTCCTGCTCGACGACGACGGGCCGCACTGGGATGTGCGTGTGGACGACGTCGACGTCCGCCGCGCGCTCGATGCGCTGATCGCCGACTAGGGTGGCGGCAAAGACACTCCGCGTCGGCGCAGCCTGATCGGGAAGCGCGCAGCGCGCACCCACTAGAGTCCCGCCGTGCAGGTGGTGGTGCTCAACGGCGTCAACCTCGACGTGCTCGACCGTCGCGACCCCGCGCTGTACGGCGGGCTCTCGCTCAGCGAGCTCGAGACCCGGATCTACGAGTGGGGGTCTCAGCTCGGCTGCCACGTCCGCTGCCGCCAGACGAACAGCGAAGGCGAATACGTCGAGTGGTGCCACGACGCTCTCGACTGGGCGGACGGGGTGATCGTGAACCCGGGCGCGTGGACGCACTACTCGTACGCGATCCGGGACGCCCTGGAGGTGGCCGCACTCCCGGCGATCGAGGTGCACCTCTCGGACATCGAGGGTCGTGAGGAATGGCGGCGTAGATCGGTCATCCGCGACGTGTGCGCGGGCGTGGTGCAGGGGCGCGGGCTCGAGGGGTATCGCGAGGCGCTGGAACTTCTGCGCACGAGCCTCGCGGGGGGCCGATGAGCCGGGTCGAGCGGCTCGAGGAGCTCCTGCGGGGGGAGGAGCTCGACGCTCTCCTCGTCACGAACCTGGTGAACGTCCGCTACCTCGCGGGCTACACGGGGACCAACGGCGTGTGCGTCATGGGGAACGGCGTCCGGAGGTTCTTCACGGACTTCCGCTACGTGACCCAGGCGGAGCGCGAGGTGGACGCGAGCTTCGACCGCGTGCAGGGGCGCCAGGACCTGCTCGAGGACGCCGCGAGGAGCTTCCCGCCCGGGCGAGTCGGGTTCGAGGACCATCACCTCACCGTGCGCGCGTACGAGCGCCTCAAGGGGTTCGTCGGCGAGGGGGTCGAGCTCATGCCGGCCGGGCGGCTGGTCGAGCGGTTGCGGGCGGTGAAGGACGCGGGCGAGCTCGAGCACATCCGGGAGGCGGCCAAGCTGGCGGACGAGGTGCTGGGTGCGCTCGCCGAGCGGGGCATGTCCGGCCGCAGCGAGCGCGACGCCGCCCTCGAGCTCGAAGCCGACATGCGCGCGCGGGGATCGGGGCCCTCGTTCCCCTCGATCGTCGCCGGCGCCGCCAACGGCGCGCTGCCGCATGCGAGCCCGGGTGAGCGGGTGATCGAGCGGGGAGAGCTGGTCGTGGTCGACCTCGGCTGCCGGGTCGACGGCTACGCGTCGGACTGCACGCGGACGTTCGCCACAGGGCCGGTGCCGGACGAGGCGTCGGCCGTCTACGACCTCGTGCTCGAGACCCAGGTCGCCGCGCTCGGCGAGGTCCGCCCGGGAGCGGAGTGCCGGGAGGTTGACGCGTTCGCCCGTGAGCGAATCGAGGCTGCGGGCCACGGCGACCGCTTCGGGCACGGGCTCGGCCACGGTGTCGGGCTCGAGGTGCACGAGCTGCCGACGCTCTCGCGTGCCGGTGAGGGGGAGCTCGCGGCCGGCAACGTCGTGACGGTCGAGCCCGGCGTGTACGTGCCGGACAGGTTCGGCGTGAGGATCGAGGACCTCGTAGCCGTCGGCGACGACGGCCCCGATGTGATCAGCTCGTTCCCGAAGGAACTGACGACGGTTGGTTGAGCGGGCCGCGCGCTTCGAGCGCGCGGCCGCTCAGACGTCTACCAGCTCCCGTTCTTGCAGGAGCCGTTGTTGTTGCTCGTGCCGGCCGTGCACGTCTTGTCGTTGCCGGCCGAGGTGTGCGAGATCGAGAAGGTGTGGTTCGAGCCGTCGCTCGTGGCCTTCGAGATGGCCGTCGCCTTGTAGGTGTTCTTGGTCGCGCTCACGACGCTGACCTGGCCGGGGTTGGTGCCCCAGTCGAGGCCGAGGTCGGTGCCGAACGCAGCCTGCGTGTCGCACTGGGTGTAGTCCTCGGACGTCGCGTAGCAGAGCTCGACCTTGGAGACGAGGTTGCGGGCGTTGGACTCGGCGTCGGAGTCCTGGCCCTTCTTCTCGTGGTCGAGATACGCCGGGAGGGCGATCGCCGCGATGATCGCGATGATCAGGATCACGACGAGCAGCTCCACCAGGGTGAAGCCGCGAGCGTCACGGAGCCTCTTTATGAGCTTGGGCAGCAACTTGGGGTCCTTTTGGGTCGGTGCCTGGTTCGGGTCTGACCGGCGAGGGCGCTCCGGTTTCAGGCTCTATCGACCGCTTTTTTGGGGCGCTTTAGGTTTGGGGTGGGAGATTGGGACCGGTTTTCGAGGGCTGTTTGGGAGCGGTCGGCGGGGGCTCGTGCAGCGCGTTTCGTGCCCTGTTCAGCGGGCGTTCCAAGAACGGCATCGACAAAGGGGGTAGGTCCGGTGGGGGAGCCCGTCGCTCGGCGTGTGCAAATGCGCCAAATCGTTGGACTGTCCTGCCCTGGGGTCCTATAGCGACCCAAAGTCAGGACGGTCCGAGCTAGCGGAGCCCGACAGGCTCAACCGCCGCCACCCTTCGTCGCCATCAGTTTCATCCCGGCGCGGCGCCGGCCGTGAGCGGATCGCCCCGGGCTCTTGCGCGGGCGTCTCTGCAATGTGCGAACATGTGTTCGCCTATGGTCGTATGCGTCCTTCATCCCCGATTCGAGCTGCTGTGCGCGCTCGGTAACGGGGCTGCGGAGGGCGCCGAGGAGACCCGGAGGGAGCTGATGGCGGGCGCCGCGGCGCTCGCCCCCGAGCCCGGCCGCAGCCAGCTGGTCGGGGAGGTCTCGCCGGCGGCCGAGGCGTTCGGGGTGACCGCCGGGATGAGGGTGGGGGAGGCGCTCGCCCGCTGCCCCGAGCTCCGGCTCGTGCCGCCCGATCCCGACGGGGTGCGGTCGGCGTGGAACGAGGCGCTCGACCGGATCGAGGGGATCGGCGCCGCGTGCGAGTCGGATGGGGCCGGGATCGCCTACTTCGAGGCGGGCGGCCTCGTCCGGATCCACGGGGGGCGGCTCGACGGTGTGCTCGCGGCGCTCAGGCGGGCGATCGGGCGCGCGGCCAGGCTGGGCTGTGCGCCGAGCCGCTTCAGCTCCTATGCGGCGGCAACCAGCGCGCGGGTGCGCCGCTCGGCCGCGGCCGGCGTGGCCGTGGCCGGGCGCGGGACGGTCACGATCCCGAAGGGGGCCGTGCGCGCCTTCCTCGCGCCGCTGCCAGTGGCGCTGCTTCGATCGCGTCCCGAGCTCGATTGGCTGCCGGACGTGATCGAGCGGCTCGGCATCCGGACCCTCGGGGAGCTCGGTGCGCTGCCCGCGCCGGCGGTGGCCGAGCGCTTCGGGCATCCCGGCCTGCTTGCGCTGGACCTCGCGCAGGGGCGCGACACCCCGATCGAGCCGCGCCGCCCGCCGGAGCCGGTCACCGAGCGGATCGAGCTCCCCGAGGCGGCATCCGGTCCCCAGCTCGAGCGGGCGATGGAGCTTCTCGTGGCGCGCGTCCTGGCGCGGCGGGAGCGAAGGGGACGGGCATTGCGCTCGCTCGCCCTGTCGGCGCGGTTCGTTGAGGGTGGTACGTGGAGGACGCGGATGACGCTCCGCCGGCCGAGCGCCGATCCCGCGCGGATCCGCACCTCGCTCGTGACCAGGCTGTCGGAGCTGCCCGCCCCCGCGGAGTCGCTCGGGCTGGAGGTTGAGGCATTCGGTCCCCCGGCCCATGATCAGGGCCTCCTGGTGGCCGAGCCCCCCGCGGTTCGCCGCCGCCGGATGGCCGAGGCGGTCGAGCAGGCACGCCAGGCGGCGGGGCCGGAGGCCGCCCTGCGGGTCCTCGAGGTGGATCCCGATTCGCGACTCCCCGAGCGCCGTGCCGTGCTCACCCCGTTCCCGCTGCGGAAGGGGGATTCGTGAGCGTCCGCCGGTTGGGGG
>VAXB01000043.1 GCA_005883995.1 Actinomycetota bacterium | reverse complement strand
AAGCAGCGGTTGACAGACGCGTTGAAAGCGCTGTAACGCTCTCAGGTCGACGCGGCCACGAGGCGGCGCAGCAGCGTCAGCGCACCGTGCTTGTCGAGCATTTCGTTCAGGTTGCCGCACTTCGGCGACTGGACGCACGACGGGCACCCGTCCGTGCACGGGCAGCCCTCCAGCATGCGCGCCGTGTCCGCGACCCAGCCCTCGAATGCAGCGAAGCCGCGCTCGGTGATGCCGACGCCGCCCGCGTGGCCGTCGTACACGAAGACGGTCGGCCGCCCCGTCTGGAAGTGGATGTTCGTCGACAGTCCGCCGATGTCCCAGCGGTCGCACATCGCCCAGAGCGGCAGCACGGCGATCATCGCGTGCTCTGCGGCATGGAGCGACGAGAGGAGCTTCGGCATCTGCTCGAGGCCGTGCAGTTGCGCGTCCGTCGGGACGTACCAGATCGCCTCGGTCTCGAAGCTCGTCTCCGGCAGGTCGAGCGGAACCGTTTCGAGCGTCGACTGGTCACGGACCGACTTCTTCTGGTACGCGACTACCTGCTCCGTCACAGAGACGCGGCCGAACGTCAGCGGAAGGCCGCATCGTTCCTCGGTCCGCAGCGGCTCGTCGATCGCCGTCGCCGTTTCCTTCTTCGCCTGCGTGTAGTAGTCGCCGCCGTACGGCGTCACCACCGCGGTGCGCGCCGGGAGGTCGAGCGCCTGGACGAGATAGCTCTCGCCAAGGTGGAGGTAGACGGCTCCCTCGTGCACCGTCGAATAGGCGCGCTCGCGCTCGACGATGCCGAGGACCGTTCCCGTCCCGGCCTCGACGACGGCGAACGAGTCGGCACTCGCCGACCGGAGGTTCGTCTGCGCAGCCGGATACTCGCGGCCCGCCCACACGTAGCCGTTCTTCGTCGCCTTCAGGTCGGGGAGGAGCGCCGCGCGCTCGAGCGCCTCGTCGCCGAGGAGCTCGCGGTCGGCGTCGTCGACCGGCGCCTCGTACGCGGCCGCACGGACGTGCCCGTCGAGGACGCGCGGGTTCGTGTGGTCGAGGATCGCCGCCTCGACGCGGCGCGCGAGCAGCGTCTCGGGCTCGCGCATGAAGTACTGGTCGAGCGCGTCCTCGCTCGCGACGAGGATCGCAAGGCCGTGGCCGCGGCGCCCCGCACGGCCCCACTGCTGGCGGAGCGACGCGACGGTGCCGGGGAAGCCGACGGAGATCGCGCAGTCGAGCAGGCCGATGTCGATCCCGAGCTCGAGCGCGTCGGTCGCCGCGACGCCGAGCAGCTCCCCTTCGACGAGCCGACGCTCGATCTCGCGGCGTTGCGCGGGCGTATAGCCGGCGCGGTACGGAGCGAGCCGCGTGCCGATCTCCGGCTCGACGCGGTCGCGGGTGAACTTGTGGATCAGCTCGGCGGACTTGCGCGACTTCGTGAAGCAGATCGTCCGGAGGCCCCGCGAGACGAGCGTCGCCATCAGCCGCGAGGCGTCGCCGAGCGCGCTCGCCCGCAGCCCGAGCTCGGCGTCGACCAGCTCGGGGTTCCAGAGGAGGACGGTTCGCTCGGCGCGCGGCGCCGCGTCCTCGTCGACGACCGTCGCCTCGACGCCCGCGAGCGACGTTGCAAGCTCACCGGGATTGGCGATCGTCGCCGTCGCGAGCAGGAGCTGCGGGTCGGCGCCGTACACACGTGCGAGCCGCCGCAAGCGGCGTAGGACCGTTCCGACATGGGAGCCGAACACGCCGCGGTACACGTGCGCCTCGTCGACGACGACGAACCGGAGGTTGTGCAGGACGTCGGCCCAGCGATCGTGGTGCGGAAGGATCCCCAGGTGGAGCATGTCGGGGTTGGTGAGGATCACGTTTGCCCACTTGCGGATCTGCCAGCGCCGCTCACCCGGCGTGTCCCCGTCGTAGATCGCCGCGCGAACCTTCGGCGCCTTCAACTGCGCGAGCGCACGCGCCTGGTCCTGCGCGAGGGCCTTCGTCGGATAGAGGTAGAGCGCGCGGGATTTCGGCTCACGCGCAATCGCGTCGAGGACGGGCAGGTTGAAGGCGAGGCTCTTGCCCGACGCGGTTCCTGTGGTCACGACGACGTGGCCGCCGTCCGCGGCCGCGTCCCACACCAGCCGCTGGTGCACATAGAGCTCGTCGAGGCCGGCCGCCCCGAGCGCGGCCCGCACGAGCGGTTCCAGGTCGTCGGGAACGGGTGCGACGCGCGCGTTCGCCGGCGGCACGTCGGACACATGTGCGACCTCGTCCGCCTCGAGCAGGTCGTCCCAGACAGCCGCTTCGAGCGCCACTCTCCGATGCTAGCCTGGGCGAACCGGGGTGCCCTGACGGGCTGAGATCACACCCGCTGAACCTGATCCGGTTCGCACCGGCGAAGGGAGAGACGAACACAACTGGCATGGCTGTTCCGCGCGCGCTGACGATCGCCACGTCCGACTCGGGCGGCGGCGCGGGGATCCAGGCGGATCTGAAGGCATTCGCTGCTGCGGGCGCGCATGGGATGTCCGTGCTCGTCGCGCTGACCGCGCAGAATACGACGGCCGTCACGGCAGTCGAGACGCTGCCGCCGGACTTCGTCCGCGCTCAGCTCGAAGCCGTTTTCGGCGACATCGGCGTCGACGCGACGAAGACCGGAATGCTGTTCGCACGCGACCTGGTCGACACCGTCGCCGAGTACCTCGAGACGCACCGGACTCCACTCGTTGTCGACCCGGTGATGGTCGCGAGCTCGGGCGCGAGGCTGCTCCGCGACGACGCAGTCGACTCGCTGGTCGAGCGGTTGTTTCCGCTCGCGACCGTGGTGACGCCGAACCTGCGCGAGGCGGAGGCTCTGGCCGGCGGCCCGGCCTCCCGGGCCGAGCTTGCGGAGCGGATCCACGCGCGTGGCGCAGCCGCGGTGATCGTCACCGGCGGGCACGGCGACCCGATCGATCACCTCTACGACGGGATCCACCACGTCGAGATCCCCGTGCAGCGACACGACGTCGCGGCGACGCACGGTGCGGGCTGCACGCATTCCGCGACGCTGACCGCGTGCCTCGCGCGCGGCGCCGGCCTCGAGGAAGCGGCCCGTGCAGCGGCGAGGGCGGCGTCGGAAGCCGTGCGGCACGGGCTCGTCGAGCTTGGAGACGGCGAAGGCCCTGTCGACGTTCTCAACATCAAAGGAGGCGAATGACCGTCGCGACCGGCGACACCCTGACTCGGCTGCGCGAGCAAAAGCCGCTAGTCCACCAGATCACCAACTACGTCGTGATGAACGAGACGGCGAACGCAACGCTCGCGCTCGGCGCGCTCCCCGTGATGGCGCACGCGCGCGAAGAAGTGGAAGAGATGGCGAGGCTCGCCGCAGCGCTCGTGCTCAACATCGGCACGCTTTCGCCACACTGGGTCGATGCGATGCTGATCGCCGGGCGTGTCGCGAACGAGGTCGGCGTCCCTGTCGTCCTCGATCCGGTCGGCGCCGGGGCGACGACCTACAGGACGGCAACTGCGAAACGGATCCTCTCGGAGGTGCGTGTCACGGTGCTGCGCGGCAACGTTGGTGAGGTGGCGACGCTTGTCGGTGTCGATGCCGAGGTCCGAGGGGTCGAAGCCATCGGCGCTGCTGCGGAGCCTGCCGAGATTGCGCAGGCTGCGGCGCGCAGTCTCGGTGTCGTCGCCTCGGTGACCGGACGCGTCGATCACGTCTCGGACGGTGAGCGCACCCTCGCCGTTGCAAACGGCCACGAACTGCTCGCTTCGGTCACGGGAACCGGCTGCATGTCGAGCGCGGTGACCGGATGCTTCCTCGCTGCGAAGCCCGCCGCTGCGCTCGACGCCGCGGCCGAGGCGCTCGCCGCCTTCGGGCTTGCGGGCGAGGATGCGGCGCGCGACGCGAAGGGCCCCGGGTCCTTCCACGTCAACCTCTACGACGCGCTCGCGGCGCTCGATCCGGCGACGATCGACGGGCGAGCGCGGATCTCGTGAAGCTGCACGCGATCGTCGCCGACCTCGAGACCGCGCGGCGGGCGGTCGAGGGTGGTGCGACCGTCGTGCAATGGCGGCTCAAGGACGCGGCGCGCGCGGATGTCGTAGAGCGTGGCCGAGCGCCGCGCAGTCTCTGTGCTCGCAAAGGCGTCGCGTTCGTCGTCAACGACGATGTCGAGGCGGCGCTGATGCTCGGCGCGGACGGCGTACATCTCGGGCGGGACGATGAGGGGGCGGACCGAGCACAGGAGCACGGCCTGCTCCTCGGCCGCTCCGCGGCGAGCGTCGAGGAGGCGGACGCCGTCGGCGCAGCGGATTACATCGGGGCGGGGCCCGTGTGGCCGACGCCGTCGAAGGCGGACGCGGACCCGGCGATCGGCATCGACGGGCTACGCGCGATCTGCGAGGCGGTCGCAGTCCCGGTCGTGGCGATCGGCGGGATCGATGCGTCCAACGCGGCCGAGTGCATCCGCGCGGGGGCCACCGGCGTCGCGGTCATCCGAGCGGCAGCTGATGCAGCAGCGCTGGTCGCGGCGATCGATGCAGCTCTCTGATCTCGGGGAGGACGGGCTTCTTCGGGAGCTCCAGGCGAGAAAGCTCGTCCATGGGATCACGAACGACGCTGCGCTCGTCAGCGGGCTCGTCGTCACGCAGGATGCGCTCGTCGAGGGCGTGCACTTCCGGCTCGATCGGCTGTCGTGGCGTGATCTAGGCTGGCGCGCGGCTGCGGTGAACCTGAGCGACCTGGCCGCCTCGGGCGCTGCGCCCGAGGCACTCGTCGTGACGCTCGGCGCACCCGCCGCGACGGACCTCGCGGACGTGATCGAGCTCTACGCGGGCATCGCTGAGCCGGGCGTCCCGGTCGTGGGCGGCGATACGACGAGCGCGCCGCAGCTCGTCCTGAGCGTGACCGCGCTCGGCCGCTCGGCGCGGATCCCCGGCCGGGCCGGCGCGCAGCCCGGAGACGCGCTCGTCGTCACCGGTCCGCTTGGCGGTGCGGGCGCGGCCTTCCGTCGCGACGGGTGCGTCCGGCCGCCCCTGCGCCTCGACGAGGGGCGCGAGCTCGCCGCGCACGCCCACGCGCTGATGGACATCTCGGACGGGCTCGGCGTCGACTGCGGGCGACTGGCGGCGGCCTCCGGCTGTGCGCTCGTGATCGAGCTCGCCGACGTACCGCTCGCCGAGGGCGCCGAGATCGGAGACCTCGGATTCGGCGAGGACTACGAGCTGCTCGCCGCCGTCGCGGAACCAGGGCGCTTCCCGGTCGTCGGCCGGTGCGCGGCAGGCGCGGGCGTGACGTTCCTGCGTGACGGGCAGCCCGCCGAGCTGGCCGGCTGGCAGCACTTCACGTAAGGCGTCCGTGACGCGGGTCGTGCTACAGCCAGGCCGAGAGCGCGCGCTCGTAGTGCTTGCGGGGCCTCGCCCCGATCAGCGTCTCGCGCGGCTCGCCCGCATCGAAGACGATCGTCGTGGGCAGTGAGAGCACGCTGTAGCGCGCGGCCGTCAGCGGGTGCTCGTCGATGTTCAGCTTCGCGAACTCGACCTTGCCCGACGTGCGGGTCTCGAGCTCGCTGAGGATCGGCTCGATCGCCTTGCACGGTCCGCACCACGGTGCCCAGAAGTCGACGACGACGGGGACGTCCGCAGCGAGCACGTCCCGCTCGAACGTCGAGTCTTTGACCTCGAACACTGGCGGCATCGTAGCCGGCGCTTCCTCCGGAACCTGCTCGACCTCGGCCGAGCGGGATGGTCCAGATCTACGTGTCGCCGGCGATCAGAAGCGGCGCCTGAGCGCCGCCAGGCGAAGCGCCGGCACCTTCCAGACCGCCTCGGCGACGATCGAGCGGCTCATCTTCGACCCACCGTGCTCGCGGTCGACGAAGTGGATCGGCACTTCGACGACGCGAAAGCCGGCGCGGACGGCGCGGTATGTCGTCTCGATCTGGAACGCGTAGCCCTTGCTGTCGATCGCATCGAGGTCGATCGTCTCCAGCACGCGCCTGCGGTAGCACTTGAAGCCGCCCGTGAGGTCGTGGACGTCGACGCCGAGGAGGATGCGGGCATAGAGGGATCCGCCGGCCGAGACAAACCTGCGAACGGCTCCCCAGTTCCCGATCGACCCTCCGCGCACGTAACGCGAGCCGATCACGACGTCCGCATCGGCGGCGGCCGCGATCAGGCGCGGAACGTCGTCCGGCGCGTGCGAGAAGTCGCAGTCCATCTCTAGGACGAGCTGGGCGCCTCCCGCCAGTGCGCGCTGGAACCCGGCGAGGTACGCAGGACCGAGGCCGTCCTTGTGGTCGCGGTGGAGGACGCCGACGTAGTCGAGCTCGGACGCGAGTCGGTCGGCGATCGCGCCCGTCCCGTCGGGCGAGTTGTCGTCGACGACGAGCACGCGGTCGTCCGGCCCGAGCACGCCCGCGAGCGCATGCACCATCGGCTCGAGGTTCTCCTTCTCGTTGTAGGTCGGGAGGCAGACCGTCGCGCGCACGGGCGCTATGGGAACACGAGCGGCAGGGTGAGTGTCGCAGCAAGGAGGAGCGCGCTCGATACGCCGACGAGCGCCGCGAACGCGCGACGGCCTCGAACGAGCGACGCGAGACCCCAGTACGCCGGGAGCGCGACCAACCCGAAGCGTGCGTCGGATTCGAACGACCCGCTCGTCAGTGGGACGATCACGAGGAGAGCGCAGAGCGCGATCCACATCCGCGGGACCGCGAGCCGCCACGCGACCGCGAGCAGCGCGAGGGTCAGAAGGCAGAAGCCGATGTCCCGACCCGCCCACGCCTGCCGCCCGAGCTCGTGCGCCCCGCGTGTGAGTGCAAGGAAGACGCCGTTGGCGCGGAATGACCTGCCCCACGCGTGCTGCGCCTGCGTCCACGCCAGGGGGTCGTGCAGGGCCCAGCCGAGATAAAGGGGAAATGACATGGCTGCGGCGGGTGCAGCGAGTACCGCCGCCGTGGCGCGTGCGCGTTCGTCCACGTCTGCGTCCCGCCAGCGCGCTGCGGCGGCCGCGGCGATCGGCAGGACGAGGAGCGCGCCTTCCGGCCGCGCGAGCGCCGCGAGCGCAGCGGCAACCGCGCAGGCGACCCACCGCCGCCGAAGCGCGAGCCACCCCGTCGCCGCGAATGCGAGCAGGAGCAGGCTCTCGGGGTAGACCATCGAGCACACGTAGCTCGTCGGGAAGACCGCGAGCAGGATCGTCGCGCGCCGCGCTACCGACGGACCGACGACGTCGCGTCCGAAGACGTCGAAGACCAGGAGCGCCGCGAGAAACAGAAGATTCGAAAGCACGATGCCGGCGACGCCGAGCGGAAGACCCGTTGCGGCTGCGACCTTCAGCAAGAGCGGGTAGAGCGGGAAGAACGCGGGATCGCTCTGACGGCCGGCGACGAGTAGGTATCCGTGGTCGGCGATCAGCCTGTACCAGATTCCGTCCCATGCTTCGAGCGCGCCGAGCGGCCGGTGGAAGATCGATGGTCCGAAGTAACCGTGCGGTGCGTGCGTCCAGTGCAGCGCCAGCGCTCCGGCGACGACGAGCAGACGCGAGAGCGCCCACGCCCCGACGATGGTGCGCCGCTCTGCCCATGCTGCCGCGAGCGCATCGCGGTCGACAGTCTCGACCGCGTGCTCAAGCACGTCGACGCCCCTCGGGACGCGCGAGCCCGAAGGCGCGGCGGACCTCCGCGATCGCGACCCGGTCGGCGCCGGGCTCGAGATCGGACCAGCCGGCACCGGGCAGCCGCAGCGCGAGCGGCCGCAGCGTGCTCCGCGTGACGAAGAGCTCGAGTGCCGACGACCTGCCTACGCGCACCCCGTACGCCCACCCGCCGTCGGCGCGAGTGGGCCTCGCCGCCGTCACGCCCTTCATCAGCCGCGACCCGAGGCGGTCGCCGAGGAGCAGCGGGCAGCCGGCGAGCTGAAACCGTCGCCGCTGCACGGGCGTCGGCAGTCGGCCGTCGTAGTTGCGTACGCCATGGCCGAAGTCGTAGAGCCGGGTCCCGTCCCCGAGCAGGACGAGCGCGCCTCCGGTGATACGGCCGTCATGACGGAAGTCGCCCTGGACGCAGATGCTGCTGACACTTCGACGAGCGGAGATCTCGCTCCCGCGCATCGCGTGCAAGCCGGCGAGCTCGCGCAGCGCGCCCGCCGCGAGTGAGACGGACGCAGACGGCCGGTCGAACGCGGCGGCGTCGAGCCCTACGCCGAGCGCGGCGATGCAGAGGGGGATCCCCGCTGCGGTCGCGACGAATCGGAAGCGCCCGAGCGCTCGCACGGGCCAATCGTGCGCGACCCGACGCGGCGCTCCCGTGGATTGCGCACGTTCTTAACGAACCTGTAACCCGGGCTGAACGGATCCGGCCGCTCCGTATGATCGGTCGCGTGGCGAAGGCGCTCCCGCGGAACAACGACGTGGCCGAGCAGCTCGAGCTGCTCGCGGACCTGCTCGAGCTCGAAGGCGCAGCGTCGTTTCGCGTCCTTGCCTACCGGCGCGCGGCGACGCGCATCCGCGAGACGGCGGGAAGCGTCGCCGAGCTCGCGCTCGTGGGGCGGGCAAAGGATCTGAACGGGATCGGCAAGACGATCGAGGAAAAGATCGTCCAGGTCGTGGAGGACGGGGAGATGCACGCCCTGACGAAGCGCAAGCACATCGTCCCGGCCGAGGTCGTCATGTTCATGCGCCTGCCGGGGCTCGGCCCGAAGACTGCCGCTCGCATCTGGCACGAGCTCGGCGTCACCACGATCGAGGAGCTGAAGCGCGCCGCCGAGACGGAACAGCTGCGAACCCTCTCCGGCCTCGGGGTGAAGACGGAGGAGCGCGTGCTCAAAGCGCTCGCCGAGAAGAAGCAGGAGCCGTCGGATCGGCGCCTGCTCGGAGATGGCCTGGGAGCGCTCCTCGCCGTCGTCTCGGTCCTGCGCGCTCACCCGGCGGCGGTCGAGGTCTCGGAAGCCGGCAGCGCACGGCGGCGCAAAGAGACGTTCAGGGACCTCGACATCATCGCCACCGCGACCGACCCGGAGGCGTTGACGACGTACTTCACGCGGCTCGCGTGGGTCGTCGAGGTCGTGGCGCACGGCACGACGAAGGCGACGGTGCTCTCGAATGAGGGCCTCCGGTTCGACCTGCGCGTCGTTCCACCGGAGTCGTACGGCAACCTCCTGCAGCACTTCACCGGTTCGAAGGATCACAACATCGCGCTGCGCGAACGCGCGGTGAAGGACGGGCTCTCCGTGTCGGAATACTCGATCACGGTTGTCGAGACTGGAGAGGAGCTCCGCTACGCCGACGAGTCCGCGGTTTACGAGCGGCTCGGGTATGAGCTGATCCCGCCAGAGCTGCGGGAGAACTCGGGAGAGCTCGAGGCGGCCCGGACGGGAACGCTCCCGAAGCTCGTCGAGCTCGACGACATCAAGGGCGAGCTGCACTGTCACTCGACGTGGTCGGACGGGAAGCACACGCTCGAGCAGATGGTCCTCGCCGCCCGCGAGCGGGGCTGCGACTACGTCGCGATCACCGATCATCCGCGCGGGACGCTCGCCGCGCAGGACGAGGAGATCGACGCGCTCAACGAGCAGCTGACGCCGTTCCGGATCTTGAAGGGGATCGAGGTGAACATCCGCGTCGACGGCTCCGTCTCGCTCCCGGACGAGGTGCTCGCGCGCCGCGACTGGGTGATCGCATCGCTCCACGGCGCGTTCGACCGCGACCCGACGGAGCGGATCGTCGCCGCGATGGAGAACCCGCACGTCGACTGCATCGGGCACCTGACGGCGCGGAAGATCAATATCCGCGGCCCCGCGGACGTCGACATCGAGCGCGTCGTCGAGAAGGCCGTCGAGACGGGAACGTTCCTGGAGATCAACTCGCAGCCGAACCGGCTCGATCTGCGCGACACGCACGCGCGGCTCGCAGGCGATGCGGGCGTGAAGATCGCCGTCAACACCGATGCGCACGAGTTGCGCGCGCTCCAGCACGTCGAGATGGGCGTCGCGCAGGCGCGTCGCGCGTGGCTAACGAAGGAGCAGGTGCTGAACACGCGGTCGTGGGCCCAGATCCAGAAGCTGCTCAAGTGACGTCTCGCGACGGCGGCGCCGTCGCGCCGGACGTCGAGCTGCTTCCCGGAGAACGTCTCGAACGCGTCCACGAGCTCGTGATCGTCGATCCGCCGGCGATGCCGATCTGCAATGGTTGGCTGTGGGGTTTCGGGAGGACGGGCAGGCCGCGCTCGACTGGGCGGCGCGCTACCTCGACGGCGTTGGCGAGCATCCGGTGCTCGCGCAGGTCGAGCCGGGGGAGATCCGGTCGCGGCTGCCATCCGAGCCGCCTGAGCGGCCGGAGCCGTTCGCGGACGTGCTCCGCGACCTCGACGAGGTCCTCCTGCCGGGGATCACGCACTGGCAGAGCCCGCGCTTCTTCGCCTACTTCGCGGTCAGCGGCTCCGAGCCGGGAATCCTGGCCGAGTTGCTCGCCGCGACGCTGAACAACGTCGGCATCCTCTGGCGCACGTCACCAGCGTCGGCCGAGCTCGAGGCGCTGACGCTCGATTGGACCGCGCAGTTGCTCGGCCTGCCCGTCGGGTGGCACGGTCACATTGAGGACACCGCTTCGGTGTCGACGGTTGCGGCCCTCGCCGCGGCGCGCGACGCCACCGGCGGCCGCTTCGTCGTCTGCTCCGAAGAGGCGCACTCATCGGTCGAGCGCGCGGCGCGGCTGCTCGGCCTCGAGACGAGGAAGACGCCGGTCGACGACGAGTTCCGTCTCCGCCCCGATGAACTCGACCTGAGCAACGCGGCCGCCGTCGTCGCGACCGTCGGCACCACCTCGACGACCTCCGTGGATCCCGTCGCCGCGATCGCCGACGCCTGTGCGGCCGCAGGCGTCTGGCTCCACGTCGACGCCGCCTACGCCGGAGCCGCGTGGGTCTGCCCGGAGACGCGCTGGTCGCAGGAGGGCGTCGAGCGCGCGGACTCGCTCGTCGTCAACGCGCACAAGTGGCTGTTCACGCCGATGGATTGCTCGCTGCTCTGGACCAGCCGCCCCGAGGCCCTGCGCGCGGCGTTCAGCCTCGTCCCGGAGTACCTGCGCACCCGCGACGAGGTGGACAACATCTCCGAGTACGGCCCGGCGCTCGGCCGACGCTTCAGGTCGCTCAAGCTGTGGGCGGTCCTCCGTTGCTACGGCCGCGAGGGGCTGCAGTCGCGGATCCGCGAGGCGATCCGCCTCGCCGAGCTCTTCGAGGGGTGGGTTCGCGACGAGCCGGGCTGGGAGCTCTGCGCGCGGCGTCCGTTCTCCGTCGTCTGCTTTCGCCGCGACGCCTCGGACGAGGAAAACGAGGCGATCCTCGAGCGCGTGAACGCTAGCGGCGAGGCCTTCGTCTCCCACACGCGCCTGCGCGGGCGCTACGTCCTCCGGCTTGCAGTGGGCAACGAGCGCACGACCGAGGACGACGTGCGCCGCGCGTGGGTCGCAATCCGGGGCAGGGCTGCTTGAAAACCAACATTCCGACGCGAAGCTGCGCGTGCAGACGCGAGCGGAGATCTTGAAGCTGCAGCAGGGGCTCGGGACGACGACCATGTATGTCACTTGGTGGTCGAGTATCTCGGCGACGAGCAGCTCGTCCACTTCGAGCGAAAGGACCGGGCGCTCCAGGCAAAGCTGCCGGTCGAAGACAAGGTGGGCGCGGGCGACGAGGTCACGTTCACGCTTCCGCGCGAGAAGCTCTACCTCTTCGATGCGAAGACGGAAGAGCGCATCTCTTCCTAGAGCGCCCGGAGGAGGTCGACCAGCTCGGCGGCCCCGTCGACCACCACGTCGGCTCCTTCGGTGAGCGCGCGCGGCCCTTCCGGCGAGGTGACGGCGACGCGGACGCCAACCTCGAGGCCGTCGAGCGCTCGAAACGCGTCGAGGTCGGTCGTGTCGTCGCCTGCATAGAGGGCGCGCCGCAGCCGGCGCTCGGCGAGCAGGCGCGAGACGGCGGTTCCCTTGTTCGACGCGAGCGGCGGAAGGAGCTCGAGGACCTTCCGCCCGTACCGCGCCACGAATCCGGCGGCGCGGGCACGCTCGGCGATCTCGTCGAGCCTCGCGATCGCGCGCGCCTCGTCGTCCGCGTTCCGGAAGTGCAGCGCGGCCGAGTAGCCCTTGTTCTCGGTGTCGGCCCAAGCGGCGTCCGCCAGGAGCTCGGCAAGCCGTTTGCGCCACGGCTCCGCCGCTGGGTCGAGCTCCAGGCCATGGTTGCCGACGTACGTCAGCGCGGGAACACCGACGACACGGCGCGCGTCCTCGCCCGCACGGCCGCTGATGCATGCGACGAGCGCGTAGCGATCCGCGAGGTCGACAAGCACCGCGCGTGTCGAATCCGGAACGCGTGCGTCTTCGGGGCGCGCGACGATCGGCGCCAACGCCCCGTCGACGTCGAGCAGAATCGCTGCACGTTCGGGCGCAGCGGCCAGTCGGGCTAGAAGATCCATGTCGCCGCTTACGATACGGCGGTGCGGCTCGTGCTCATCGGCCTCGCGGCCGGATTCTTCAGCGCGCTGTTCGGCGTCGGGGGCGGAATCATCATCGTGCCGCTGCTGTTGCTCGTGTTCGCGCTCGAGGCGCGCGTCGCGACGGCGACCTCGCTCGCGGCGATCGGGATCACTGCGGTCTCCGGCGTGATCGCGTATGCGTTCCATGGCGACATTCGCGTCGGCTATGCGGCGCTCGTCGGCTTGCCCGCGGCGGCGTCGGTCGCCGGCGCGACGGCTGTGCAGCAACGGCTGAAGACGCGCACGCTCGAGCTGGCCTTCGCCGCGTTTCTCGTCGCCGTCGCCGTGTGGCTGTTTCTGAAATGACGTACGCGCTCGCCATTGCGTTGGGGCTCGTCGCCGGGGTCCTTGCCGGCGTGTTCGGCGTGGGAGGCGGCATCCTGTTCGTGCCGACGCTCGTCGCACTCGGGCTCGATCACCATGTCGCGACCGGAACGTCGCTGCTCGCGATTCTGCCGACCGTCGCAGTCGGAACATGGCGGCAGGCGCGGTACGGGAATGTCCGTTGGCGTGCCGCGGGCGTGATCGGGATCTCCGCTGCCGTCGCCGCGCAGGCCGGAGTGCTCGTCGCCGTACGGTTGTCCGACGCGACGCTGCGACGCCTGTTCGCCGTGCTGCTCGTCCTGGTCGCTGTGCAGATCGCCTGGCGTGCGCGGCGCCACGCGTAGCGCGCAGTATCCTTCCACCACGTGACGGGTCACGAAGAGATCTGGTTGCCGCTCGTCGACGAGCCGATCGGAAGCATCGTCGAGGAGATTCAGCGCAACACCCCGGAGATCCACCGGTTGATCGAGTCCCCGCACCGGATTCTCGCGTTCCGCACTTTCGCGTACATCCGCGTCGGCATCCTTCTCGGGCAGCTCCTCTTCGACCACGACCTTCCGCCATACGACGGCTCCGAGACCTGGGTCGAGGCGCTGCTCCGCGAGCCGGCGCATCGTGACGCGCTCGCGGCGGAGGTTCGTGCGGTCGCGGACGAGATCGCCGCCGATCCGAGATACGCAGAGGACGAACCACTCGGCCCGGACGACGCGGCGCGCGAGCGTTTCCGCGCGTTTGCCAAGCAGCAGCTCGCCGACCGCTGACGCTCTGATGCCGCCTTCGGTGGCTTGTTGGCACAATGGGCGTCCGTGCTGAAGCGCACGCCGCTTGCAATCGGCCTAGCCCTGACCCTCCTCGCGACCGCGTCGGCCGGTGCGTCTGATGCGCGCTGGACCGCGGTGGGCGGGGCGACCGCACGCGCGTACGGCATCCGGGTGGTCGTCCCCGGCCAGCCCGGTGGCGCAACGCCGACGGTTTCGGCTCCGCCGGATGCAGTGCAGTTCAGCGGCGGCTTCTCCTACGGCGACGCCGGGACGGTCTCGACCGGATCGGCCAACGCGAGTGTCTCCGCCACCGCGGGAACGACTGCGAGCGCCACGGCGTCGGCCGAGGTGAGCTCGCTCTCGCTCTTCAACGGAGAGATCACGGCTTCGAGCGTCGTGGCGCACGCGAGCGCGACTGCCCATGCGGGCTCGGCGACCGGTGATGACAACGGCACCTCGGTCACGGGTCTCGTCGCGCTCGGTCAGCCCGTCGCCGGCGGCGGCAGCGCGTCACTCGCGGATTGGGGGAGCCTCAGCACGGTCGAGGTCGGTTCGACCGGCTCCACTGCAACCGGCTACCACGGTTTCGTCACCGCGCTCGACATCCACCTCACCGCCGACCACGGCGGATTGCCTGCCGGAACATCGATCCTGGTCGGCTATGCGGAGGTTGCCGCCCAGGCAGCGCCGCCGCCGCCCACGCCGACGACACCCGCTCCGAAGCCCAGACCGACGCCGTCCGGCGGCAGCTCAGCCGCCCAGGGGCCGAAGGTGACGCCCCCCGAGCCCGGCCCGATCCCGGGCGTCCAGCAGCCGCCGAACATCACGCCGCCCTTGAAGACCCAGGGCGGGTACGTCTTCCCGGTGTACGGGCCGTCCTCGTTCACCGACACGTTCGGCGCGGGGCGTGGCGACGTGTCGGGCGGCTGGCACCACGGCGACGACATCTTCGCGCCGATCGGCGCCCCGGTGCTCGCGGTCGCGTCGGGGACGGTCTTTTCCGTCGGCTGGAACGCGGTCGGCGGCAACCGGCTCTGGCTGCGCGACGGCCAGGGGAACGAGTTCTATTTCGCGCACCTTTCCGCGTACACGCCGCTCGCTGTCAACGGCAACCAGGTCAACGCGGGAGACGTGCTCGGCTTCGTCGGCAACACCGGTGACGCCCAGGGGACGCCGTACCACCTGCACTTCGAGATCCATCCGCTCGAATTGCTGGGCATGGGCTACGACGGAGCGGTCGATCCGACGACGTACCTGACCGCGTGGAAGCACTTGCAGGACGTGAGCTTCGCCGGCGGGACCGCGTGGGCCCCGTTCCGGCATACGTCACAGGCCCCGAAGCCTGGCGCGATCCTCATCTCCGCGAGCGACATCTCCGTCGCCGACGGCCTCGACCCCGGCTCGCTCCAGCGCGTGATGTCGTCGACTGCGACCGAGGGCTCCCCGTTGCCGCTCTCGTCGTCACAGCCGACGGGAACGCCGGCGGCCGGTCAGCCGACCGCCGCCGGTCGTTCGCGCTGAAGCTCTCCTTGCCGAGAGGCTCGATGTGAAATGCCGAGCACTCGCGCCGAACGAGCTGCTTGGTCTCAGCCATCCCCGCGAGCACCCAATTCCACATCGAGCCTCTAAGAGCCGTTGCCGCTCGGGTTGCCGCCGCCGCGGTACGTGAAGTCGTCGCTCGATCCGAACATCTTGTCGGAGAGCCACTTCCGTGTCTGCGACCCCGTCATCGGATTGAAGAGGATCCCGAGCACCATGCCCGTGAAGAGCAGCATCGTGTTCCGCCCGCTGTGATCCTTTCGTCCCTGCACGCGGTCGGCGGCCTCGCGGAGCTCGTCGATCGCTTCCTTCAGGCGGTCCTGGATCTCCCTGTCGGTCGCGACGCGCGTGCCTAGCGCGATCGCGCCGCGTCCTCCGATCAGCTCGTTGTAGACCTCGCGCGCCGACTCGAAGGCGTTGCGGACGTTCTGGCGGAGATCCTCATCGGTCATCGCGCGCTCGAGATACGGCCGCGCTCCGCCCGCCTTGTCCAATAGCTTGTCCTTCGTCTTGGCCATGCCTCGGTCGTCCTTTCGCTCGGTTGCCGGGAATCTCGTACCCTGGCATGTTCGTTGCAAACAGGTCGGCTGTGTCGTCGCCCTGGTTCTGGCGACCGCCGGCTGCGGCGGGCACAAGGCTGCCGACGAACGCCTCGTCCAGGGAACGGGCTACACATTCCGGGCGCCGGCGACGTGGCAGATCGTGCGGACAGCCCGGCAGGTGCAGGCTGCAGAGGGGAAGCGTAGCCTCGCGCTCGTCAGCGTTTCGCGCCTACCGCTGCTGCGCGCGTTCCGGCCGGATCTCTGGCAGAAGGTGGTTCCGGAGCTCGACCGCGTCGCGGACGGATTGTCCCGTCAGCAGCAGGGATCGGTCACCGAGTCGAAGTCGACGACGATCGGCGGCGAGAACGCGCGCCGATACCGGATCGCGTACGACCTTCGCGGAAAGAAGCTCGTCGAGGAGGTCGCGTTCGTGCTGCGCGGCAAGACGGAGTTTCTCCTGCTCTGCCGGTACGAGCAGACGGCGTCGCACGACGCGTGCGACCGCTTGCTGTCCTCGTTCCGACTGGCCTAGGCCGAACGGCGCGCGGCCGACCGCGCGGCGCGCTCGCCCGACACCGCGACCGGCTTCGGCCGCGCGCTCCGCTTGCCGTCGAACGCGGCGGCGAACACCTCGTCGATCGAGTCCACGAGCACGAACTCGATCGCCTCCTTCGTCTCGGGCGGAAGCTCCTCCAGGTCGGGCTCGTTCTCGCGCGGGACGATCACCCGCTTGAGGCCCGCGCGCTCGGCCGCCAGGCTCTTCTCGCGCAGGCCCCCGATCGGGAGCACCTGGCCGGTGAGCGTGATCTCTCCCGTCATGCCGACGTCGCCGGAGACCGGCTCACTGCGCACGAGCGAGGCGATCGCGGTCGCCATCGTGATCCCCGCCGAAGGCCCGTCCTTCGGCACGGCGCCCGCGGGCACGTGGATGTGAACGTCGTGCTCCGCGAACCACCCGGGCTCGACGCCGAGCGCTTCGGCGTGCGATCGCACCCACGACAGCGCGGCTTGCGCCGACTCCTGCATGACGTCGCCGAGCTGGCCCGTGATCGTCAGCCGGCCCTTGCCCGGATACGCGGCCGCCTCGATGAACAACACGTCGCCGCCGACGGCGGTGAAAGCAAGGCCGGTTGCGACACCGGGGTCCGCGGTGCGCTTGCGTACCTCGGCCGAAAAGCGGCGCGGGCCGAGCCAGGTGCGCGCGCGGCGGTCATCGATTCGTAGCGTCCGCCGACCCGGCGTTCCCTCGGCGACCTCGAGCGCAGCCTTTCGGAAGACGCCGGCGATCTGGCGCTCGAGGTTGCGCACGCCGGCTTCACGCGTGTATTCGCGGATGATCAGGCGCAGCGCCTTGTCGGTGATCGAGGCGCGCTTCGGCCCGAGTCCGTGCGCCTCGAGCTGCTTCGGGACGAGGTACTTCTTGGCGATTCCGAACTTCTCGTCTTCGGTGTAGCCGGAGAGCGAGATCACGTCCATCCGGTCGAGCAGCGGGCCGGGGATCGTGTCGAGCGTGTTCGCGGTGCAGATGAACAGCACCTTCGACAGGTCGAACGGCAGGTCGAGGTAGTGGTCGCGGAACGTCCGGTTCTGTTCGGGGTCGAGCACCTCGAGCATCGCGCTCGCCGGGTCGCCGCGGAAGTCGGCGCCCATCTTGTCGATCTCGTCGATCAGGATCAGCGGGTTCGTCGACTCGGCGTCGCGTAGCGCGCGGATGATCGTGCCAGGCATGGCGCCGATGTACGTTCGGCGGTGGCCGCGGATCTCCGCCTCGTCGCGCACGCCGCCGACCGAGAGGCGCTGGAACTTCCGACCGAGCGCACGCGCGATCGACTGGCCGAGCGACGTCTTGCCGACACCGGGCGGACCGGCGAAGCACAGGATCTGGCCGGAGATCTCGTTTCGCAGCTTCGCGACGGCGAGGTACTCGACAATCCGCTCCTTCACCTTCTCGAGGTCGAAGTGGTCCTCGTCGAGCACGGCGCGGGCGTGCGCGAGGTCGAGGTTGTCGGGGGTCGTCGACTCCCATGGGAGCGTGACCAGCCAATCGAGATACGTGCGGATGACGCCGTATTCCGCGGCTGCCGTCGGGAGGCGCTCGAGGCGCGTGAGCTCGCGTGTCGCAGCTTTGCGCGCTTCTTCGGGCAGGGTCATCTCGTCGAAGCGCGTGCGGAGCTCATTGAGCTCCGCCTGTTCCGGGTCACCCTCGCCGAGCTCTTCCTGGATCGCGCGCAGCTGCTGGCGGAGGAAGAACTCGCGCTGTCCCTTCTCCATCTCCTCCTGCACCTGCGATTGGATCCGTGACCCGAGCTCGAAGACCTCGAGCTCGCGGTTCAAGATCGTGGAGATCTCGCGCAGGCGCTCGTGCACGTTCGTCAGCTCGAGCAGGCGCTGCTTCTCCTCCGTCTTCAGGCGCAGCGTCGACGCGACGAGATGGCAGAGCGCACTCGGGTCCTCGACGTTCGCGGCCGCGATCTGCAGCTCTTCGGGCAGATACGGGACGAGGGCGATGATGCGCGCGAACAGGTTCTGGACGTTCCGCGTCAACGCCTCGACCTCGCGCGTCTCCTC
>VAXB01000015.1 GCA_005883995.1 Actinomycetota bacterium | reverse complement strand
GCGCGGCGACGAGCTCGGCGGCGCGATGCGCGTCGGCTACCTGCCGGACAGCTTCGGCCACGTCGCGCAGATGCCGCAGATCCTCCGGCTGGCGGGGATCGGCACCGCTGTCGTATGGCGCGGTGTCCCGGCGGCAATCGGGTCGCACACGTTCACCTGGGAGGCGCTCGATGGCTCGAGCGTCCGCGCGGAGTACCTCCCGGAGGGATACAGCAATGCCGCGTACGTCTTCAACACACCGACAGCCGACCTGGCCGCGCTGGCGGCGCGGATGGAGCGGTGGTTCGAAGGCACGCCGGTCCTCGCGATGGTCGGCACGGACCACATGCCGCCCGTCGACGACCTGGCTGCCCGCGTGCCGGACGGCGTGCGGATCGGCACCGTCACGGACTACCTGAACGTCGGGCCCAACACGCCGAGCGAGCGTTGGACCGGGGAGCTCCGGTCGGCCGCTCGCGCGAACCTCCTGCCGAACGTCGCGTCAGCCCGGATCGACATCAAGGCCGCGTGTGCGCGCGCAGAGCTTGCGCTCGAGCGCTACGCCGAACCGCTGCAGACCCTCTACGGGGACTCCTGGCCGAGCGCGTTCCTCGACCAGGCGTGGCGGCGCGTCCTCCAGAACGCGGCGCACGATTCGATCTGCGGCTGCTCCACGGACGAGGTGTCGGCCCAGGTGCTCGTCCGCTACGCCGAAGCCGAGCAGATCGGCGTCGAGCTCGCGCGGCGTGCCGTCCGCCGTCTCGCGGCGGACGTGCCCCGTGGTGCGGTCGCGATCGTGAACCCGTCCCCCCACGCGCGCGCCGACGTCGTCGAGGTGGAACTGGAGATCCCGGACGAATGGCCCGCCGCGACGCTCGAGCTCCCCGACGGGCGTACGGTCGCGGCGCAGGAAGTGCGGCGCCAGGACCCGTTGCTGTTCGAACGCCGCGTCGACGACGCCGGGCGGTACCTCCGCCGCAGCGTCCACGGCCGAGAGCTCTTCGGGCGAACGCTCAACGGGTACCGACTCGAGGGCGACGTCGTCACGATCCTCGTCGCCGACGCCGCCGATCCGGCCTCGCTCGACGTCGACCAGTTGGTGCGCGAGATCGAACTCGCCACCGCTTCGGGCGAGTGGACGCTACGGATCGCAGCAGCCGCCCGGCGCACGCTCGCCGCACGAGTGGAGGCGCCTCCGCTCGGCGTCACCGGCGTCCTGCCGCAGCGCGCGGCGTCACCGGCGAGCGCGCCCGCGTATCCGGACCTTCCCGCGACACGCATCGTCCGGGGCCGCGACCTCGGCGACAGCTACACGTACGCGTCGCCCACGGACGACGAGCTCATCGACACGCCGCTCGCGGACGACGTCGAAGTCGTCGAAGACGGACCGGTGCGACGAGTGACGCTCCAGAGGCGGACGTACCGATGGGAGGATCGCGAGGTCGAGACGCGTACGCGCTACGAGCAGCGCGTCGGCGAGGCGTTCACGCGGATCGAGATCTCGTTCGACAATCCCTGCGACGACCAGCGCGTCCGGGTTCACGTGCCGCTGCCCGAGGCAGCCGACTCGACGCTCGCCGAAGGCCAGTTCGCCGTCGTCGAACGGCCGCCGGCGCCGGAGGGCGGGCACGGCGAGGAGCCGATCGGTACCTATCCGGCATCGGGATTCGTCGCAGCCGGCGGCGTCGCTCTGCTCCTCCGCCATGTGACGGAGTACGAGCTCGTCGACGGCCGGGAGCTCGCGCTGACGGTCCTCCGGTCGACCGGTCTCATCAGCCGCTCCGCGAACCGCTACCGGGACGAGCCCGCGGGCCCGGAGCTCCCGATCCCGGCGGCGCAGATGCACGGCGCCCACCGCTTCGAGTTCGCGATCACCACCGATCCCGAACGTGCGCTGCAGCACGCCGAGGCCTTCCGGCTTCCTTTCCTGACGGCACTCGGCACGGGAACGACGAACGAGTTGCGCGAGCGTGCCGGCCCGGCGCTCGGCGGCGCCGTCCTGTCGTCCCTCCGGCGGGTCGGCGACCTCGTCGAGGCGCGCGTCGTGAACGAGAGCGGTGCTGCGTCGCAGGTGAGGTTCGGCGACGTAACGGCGACGCTGCGACCGTGGTAGATCCGGACGCTCGTCCTCTAGAAAGCTGGTGAAGGGGTCGCTCTACCGCTTCGCGATCACGAAGTCGCTGTGGCCGATGAGTGGCCCGTACTTGTGCGCGGAGCGCTTGCCGTAGCCCGGAAACACGACCCATGTGTAGTGGCCCGGAACGAGCTTCCGAGGCTTCTTGGCGAACTTCCACGACTTTTTCAGGCGGTAGTGGGCCTTGAGCGGCCACGCGCTCAGGACTTTCCGGCCGCCGACCTGGACGCTTTCCGGACGCGGGCTCTCGAGGCCGGTCCACCTCATGCCGGCGGAACGTCCGACGTAGAAGAGCTGCACGTTGTAGTACGCCACACCGCTGATCGGCTGCCACGCCAGCATTGGCGGCGCGTGCACCACGGCGCCTTGCGCCGGCGAGTACAACGGCGCTGCCGGTGTGACTGTGACGGTTTCCGTCGCCTTGTTCCCAGCCTGGTCGGTCGCGGTGATCGAATACGTGTACTTCACGTGGTTCGTGACCGTTCGATCGTCGTAGCGTGCTCCGGGCCCGGTGAATACAACCGAGGGGTCCGTGCCTGACGTCCCGGGCGCTCGCGTCACCGACAGCGCCGTCGTATCGGGCGACGCGTTCCAGGTCAGCGAGACGTATTTGTCGTTTGACGTCACGGCGACGTCCTTGACCGTCGGCGGCGTGCTGTCGTACTTCAGATGGAACGCGGAGCCGTCTGCGTGGTTGCCGGCGTGATCGGTGCAACCGCCTGTGATCGTCGCATCCGTCGTGTCGGGACCGTTGTAGGTCGTCGACGTGCACGATCCGACGCCCGAGCCGCCGTCGCTACCGCGGTACGTGACCGTGACCGGATGGTTGTACCAACCGTTGCTGTCGGGGTCGCGGTCAGGGCCGACCCCGTCCACCGACGGCGCGGACGAGTCGTAGTTGATCGGCGCCCCGGCGCTGGCGCTGTTGCCGGCATTGTCGGCGCAACTCGCAGAGACGCTGCCACCACCGTCGAACGTCCCGGAGTTGCAAGAGGCGACCCCGGAAAGATTGTCGCTGCCCGACGCGGTGAACCCGACCGGATGGTTGTACGAGCCGGCTCCGCTGACGTTCCCGGCCTGATCCGTGCATGTGCCGCTGAAGCTCACGCTGCCCGTATCCGGCCCCCCGTACGAGCCCGTGGTGCAGCCAGCGATGCCCGCGGTTGCGTCGGTTCCGGCGAAGGCGAAGCCGACCGGGTGGTTGTACCACCCACCCGCATCGGGCCCGCGATCGAACGCGGCACCCGCCACCGCAGGCGGCGTTGCGTCCCGCTTGATCACGACCGAGAGAGTCGAGCTCGATGTGTTGCTGTACGTAACCGTGCATGATCGCGGCCAGTTGGCGCTGTCCGAGCCGAGCGTTGCGGTGTCACAGCCGCTCGTCCCCGTCACGCCCGTCGGGTCCCACGCAAACGCCACGGTGACGTTCGTCTTGTACCAATCCGTTGAACAGGCACCGCCGTTGCAAGTCACGTTGATGGGCGCCGCGCTGGCGGCCGCGGGAACGGCCAGGACGACCACCGCGAGGACCACGACACTCGCGATCGTTTTCACAGCAGCGGTTGCCGCGCGCGGCGGCCGGCGAGAAGGGTCAGGCACAGGCTCGCCGCGCAGAGGGCGATGAGGGCCAGCGCAGCGGCGCGTTTGCGGTCGACGCCGACGCCGTCAGCCGCGGGGACGAACGCCGCGGGAACGGTTTCGAGCACGGCGTCGAGCGACGCCACCACCGGCTCCGGCGCCCGGACAACGATCCGGTGCCGCCGCTTGTGCGGCGTCGCATGGACGCGTCGCTTCACGTGGCGGCGAGGCGCCGCGGCCGCACGCGGATGGATGACGACGGCACGACGGACGACGGACGAGCCTGTCGATGCCGGCGGGGTGTAGTGGGTCACGGCCGGGGCTCGCCGCGGCGTGTAGTGCGTCACGGCCGGCGCGCGCGGGACGTACGAGTGGTGCACGACCGGAGCGGGCGCCTTCGGTGGCGGCGTGTATGGATCCGGGGCGACGCCCGCCGGCGGGTTCGGATCGGGAGCGGGAGGCGGCGGCGTCGTATCCGCGGCCGCGTGCGGCGCGAGTGTCACTGCTGCCAGGCCGCCGGCAAGCAGGAGCCGCAGCCCGCACCGCACCCAGTTCGGCCGCTGCAGAGCACGACCCCGTCCCAGGGTGTCTTCCGTTCGCCGCAGCAACGATTCGCTCTCCCTTTGCAGGGTCAAAGGACCCCTTCCATCGTTGCGTGAGCTTTTGAACGTACTCCGCTGCAAAACATTTTTCAACGAGACATGCCCGGCCGGACGGGTGCGGCACCCGTCCGGCCGGAACCTGCATGTCACTTGCTCTCACGACCTCCTTTAGATCGCCTGGTGTCCCGACTGCGTGAGTCGGTTGTTGTTCGATCCGGTCCCGCTCGACGTTGCGCCGTTGCGCTGCGTGAGCGACCCGAACGCGCCCGGGCTCAGTACGAGCCTCGGATGGTTCGCGTTCGACGCGCCGAACTGGAACGCCGCTGACAGACCGAAGGCCTGCTGCGTGTTCTCACCGAGCTGGCCCAGGGCCTGGATCGGCGAGCGGCTGCACCCGCAGCCGATCGACGGGCTGGCGAACTGTGTCGCCGTCTGATCCGTCGCGTTCGTGTTCGATGCATGGCCGGTCGACGTCACGTCGTTCGTCTGTGACACGGACCCGTCACTCCCCGGGCTCAGGACCCGGAACGGCGAGTTGACGTTCCCGCTCGACGATCCGCACCCGCACGGAGACCGCTCGGGGAAGATCTGCGCCGCGACCGAGGCCGCGAGGCTCCCCTGCGTGTTGTCGGCCCGCTGACCGATCGCCTGAATCGGCGAACCGGACCCGAAGGCCGTCTCCGTCGCGTGCTGCGTCGCGCTGTTGCTGTTGGTCGCATCAGCGGACGAGTTGACCGTGTTGGACTGATGAACGGACCCGCCGGAACCCGGGCTGAGCACCCGGATCGGGTCGTTCGTGTTGCTCGCGCCGAACTGGATCGCCGCCGAGAGGCCGATGGCGGTCTGATCGTTCGACGCGGACTGCCCGACCACCTGGATCGGCTGCGATTGGCAGCCGCACGTACCGGCGAAAAGCCCGGTCTGGTTGGCGGTCTGGTTGGACGTGTTCGTGTTGTTTGCCGTCGCCGACGACGTGTCGTTGTTCGACTGCGTCACGGAGCCGTCGCTGCCGGGGCTCAGAACCCGGATCGGTGCGTTCGTGTTGCTCGCACCGGACTGCAGCGACGCCGAGAATGCCCCGGCCTGCTGGGTGTTGTCGGCGTTCTGGATCGCGGCCTGGATCGGCGAGCTCGAGCCGCACCCACACGACGGGCCGCCTGCGGCGGTCTGCGTCGAGGTCTGGTGTGCCGTGTTCGCGTTAGTCGAGGTCGCGTGCGAATCGACCGAGTTCGTCTGCGACACAGACCCGTTGCTTCCGGGGCTGAGGACGCGGACGGACACGTTGTTGTTCTGCGGTTGAACCTGCTGAGCGAGCGAGCCACTCACCGCCGTCTGATCGTTCGACGCCGACTGATCGGCCGCCTGGATCCCCGAGCCGCCGCCTGCCGCGGTCTGGCCGGAGTTCTGGGTCGAGCCGTTCGAGTTGGTCGCCGAAGCGTTCGAGGACGCCGAGTTCGTCTGCGACACGTTGCCGTCGTTGCCGGGGCTCAGAACGCGAACCGACACGTTCGAGTTGCTCGGCTGGATCTGCGTCGCATTCGACGTGGCGAGAGCACCCTGCGAGTTATCGGCGGACTGCTGCGCCGCCTGCAGGCCGGAACCGCCCGGGGACGACTGCGTCGCCGTCTGGCCGCTTCCGTTCGTGTTCGCCGCGTTCGCCCCGGAGGTGTCGGTGTTCGACTGGTTGGTCGAACCGCCCGAGCCCCCACCCACGACCGCGGTCGGCGCGCTTCCGTTCGAAGCGGCCAACTGGCCGGCGGCCGAGAGCGCACCGGCAGCCTGCCCACTGTCAGCGGCCTGTGTTGCCGCCTGGATCGGCGCAGATGCGCACCCGCAGCCGACGCCCGAGAGCGCCTGCGTCGAGTTCTGCGTCGCCGTGTTCGCGTTCGTGGCGGAAGCCGTGGACTGCGCCGAGTTGGTCTGGTTGACCGACCCGTCGTTGCCCGGGCTCAGCACCCGCACCGACGTGTTGTCGTTCGATGGTTGAACCTGCGTTGCACTTGATGCGCCGACAGCTGTCTGGTCGTTCGATGCCGACTGACCGGCTGCCTGGATCGGCGGCGGCGTTGTCGCAGCCGATCCCATCCCCGCCGCCCAAAGGGCGACGAGCGACGCACCGAGGAGCAACGCGAGAAGCATTCGCTTCATTACTCCTCCTTGAGACAGTTCGAGTTGATCCGGCTCGTGCCGGACCTCATCAGGGCTGTCGAGGAGCTAGCCGGGTTTGTCCCGGTCTGCGGCGCGTGGTTTCCGCCGCGGCTCGTCTCGGTTGAGCCGCAGCGGCGCCGAGCGCCACAACGGACGGAAAACCTGGAAGGCGCCGGTGAGCGCGACGATCAGCAAGAGCACCGCTCCGCCGAGCCCCGTCGCGCCGCCGAGGAGGCCGCCCGACGCCGGCGGCTGCGGCGTCGGCGCGGGCGGCAACGAATCGCGCGACGGCCGCCGCGGCGTCGAGTGCGCCGCCTCGGCGACAACGCGAACCGGCTTGACGCGCGCCCGCGGGTCGTAGGCGCCGAGCGACGGGGAACTCTCGGCGCGCGTCACGAGGGACCCGAGCGTGCCGGAGGAGCTCGGCCGCGACGGCTTCTCGATCACGATCGAGGAGAGTGCGACATCTGCGTGTGCGCGGGGATATCGCACGAGAACCGGTTGGTACTCCGGCGGTATCGCGGCCGCTACGGAGGGCAACCCGATCGGCGGCAGCTCCACCGCCGGCACCGAGACGACGATGGGCGGCATCAAGGGCACCTGGACGGGCGCCACGACCGGCACCTCGACGAACGGCGAGTCCGGCAGTTCGACGAACGGCGAATCCGGTAGCGGAATGTCGACGGCCGGCGGCTGGACGGCCGGCGGCTGGATCAGCGGCGGGCCGAAGACGGGCGGCGCGATCGCCGGCGGCACGATCGGCGGGAACGCGATCGGCCCGATCGCCGGAGGCGTGATCGGCGGGACGACGACGGGAACGATCACGGGCGGTTGCGCCGGCGGCGGCTGCGCAGCCGGCGGCTGCACCGGCGGAGGTTGGACAGCCGGCGGCGGTGCAGCCGGCGCGGCGCACGGCGCCGCCCACGACCAGGTCCAGGCCCATGTCGCGCCGGCGGGTGCCGACACGAGCGGCGCGACGTTCACCGGGACGTTCGACGCGCCGCCGGAACAGGTCCAGTTCCAGATCCAGGTCCAGGTCGTCGGGACGATCTGCGAAGAATCCACCGGCGGATTCGCAGAAATCGGTGACGGAGATGTAATGGCACTCGTCGAAGGCTGCGCGGAAATGGCAGCGCCTGATATCGCCGGAGTATTTGGACTCTGATACTGCGTTGGGTCAGGCTGATATTGCGGCGATGTCATCTGTGTGTCGGCAGCCGAAGGCGTCGCCGCTTGCGTGGCGGTCGCGGGTGATACCACCGCGCTAGCACCGCTCGATGCGGCGTTCGCCTGCGTCACGGCTCCGTCGTCGCCGGGGCTGTTGACGCGAACCGACACGTTGACGTTCGCCGGCGTCGCCTGTTGCGTGCCGGCGCTCGATGCGGCGTCGGTCGGTGCCGGACTTGCGCTTGTGGAGCCGCTTGCTGCGACGTTCGCCTGCGCCACCGAACCCTCCGTGCCAGGGCTGTCGACGCGGACGGAGACGTTGACGTTCGCCGGCGACGCCTGAGCGACTGCGGCGTCGACGGCGTTCGAGATCGTCGACGCATCTGGAGGGGTCGGCAGTACGACGGGCGGATCGACGACGGGAGGCAGGTCGTCCGCGCGAGCGGCTTGCGCCGGAGCGAAGCATGCAGCTCCAACGGTGAGCAAGACGGCAAGCCGTGCCCTCGCGTTGACGTTCCCGTTTCGATTCTTCCCGGTTCGCATGTGCAAGTCCCTCGTAATTGATCAGTACCCGCGTCGCACACTGATGACCCGCGACTTGCGTATTCGATTTCAATTAGGGACCAAAAAGGAGTACATTCAAAGTGCAATGGCGGCGATTGCAGTCGAGACGCGTCAGTACGCAGACGCCCGGGGTCGTCGCGACCATCTGATCGTGGAGAACCTTCCGCTCGTCGCCGCGCTCGCACGCCGCTTTGCGAACCGCGGCGAGCGGGTCGACGACCTGGTGCAGGTCGGCGCGATCGGGTTGATCCACGCGGTCGATCGCTTCGACCCTGCGCGAGGCGACTTCAGCGCCTACGCCGTCCCGACGATCGTCGGCGAGATCAGGCGGCACCTCCGTGACCGCGCCGGGGCGATCCGTGTGCCGCGCCGTGATCAACAGGCACGCGGCGCGCTTCAGCGCGCACGGAACGACCTTCGCGAACGCCTCAACCGCTCGCCCACGTGGTCCGAGCTCACGTCGTCGGGAGCAGTGCCGGAAGACGCCGCCGCGCGGGCGCTCGACGCGGAACGGGCGATCGCACCTGTGTCCCTCTCGGCCATCTCGGAGCGATTCGAGCCGTCCGTCGAGGACGAGGGTCTGGCCGCCGGTGAGAACCGTGCGCTCGTGCGCCGGGCATTCGAAGTGCTGACTGTCCGCGAGCGAGCCGTGGTCTCGATGGCGTACTTCGAGGGGATGAGCCAGCGCGAGCTCGCAGTTGCGATCGGGATCTCGCAGAGTCACGCGTCGCGACTTCTCGTCGCTGCGCTCGCGAAAATGCGCGCTTCGCTCGGGCTGGATGCCCATTGTGAGCCCGAGAGCAACGGCCTAGACTCGTGAGCGTGACAGCCACTCGTCCGCTGCAGTCCGCCGAGGAACCACCCGGTGCGAAGAAGGAACGCTCCCACAGTGGACGTCTCCTCTTGCGGATGCCGGAGACGCTCCACGCCGCCCTCGCGCGGGCCGCAGACGGCGACGGCGTCAGCCTGAACCAGTTCATCACGACGACGCTCGCCCAGGTCGTCGGAGAGGGACGACCGGCGCAGCGTGCGAGCGGCGAGACGGTGAACGAGCGCAGCCGTTGGTTGTCGATCCTGCTCGTGATCAACCTCGTCGTCGTCGCGGCGGCGGGCATCCTCGCGATCGTTCTGCTCGTCTCGTCCTGGCGCGGCTGACGCGGCCGCCCCGGCGCGCGGGTCAGGAGCGGCGCGGAGGCTTCGGCGGCGGGAGCGCGTGACGGTGCCGGCCGTACACCCGGCGCACGAACATGATCAGGGTGACGACGAAGACCCACTTGGGCCAGAATTCGCCGGTCGACCCGCTGAAGACCCAGACCAGGACCGCGGTGAGGTTCACGAGCGCGTACTGCAGCGCCAGTGATCGCCAGCGCGTGTCACGCGGGTTGACGCTCGGCCGCTTCGGCAGCTGGCGGAGCACGGCGTCGAGCTGGCCTTCGGTCCGCGCCGCATGCAGCTCGTCGAGGCGTTGCTGGAACTCCTCGAGCGTGAGGCGGCCGGCCTCGTAGTTCGAGCGCAGCTCGTCGCCGACGCGCGCCCGGTCGCGATCCGAGACGAGGATGTCGTGCGATGGCGGCACGTCAGGAAGCTAGCGCCGGCGCCGCCAGAACGTCGGCCGTTCACCGTCACGACCTGCCTCATCGCCGAGCACCTTCGCAGCGGCTGCGAAATCGTCGGCCTGCAGCGCCATCAGGTCGTCACGCGGCAGGCCCGCGAGCGCGTCGCCGCTGACCCGGGCGAGGCGAAGCGCCTGCGCGTTCAGCGCCTGCTCGAAAAGCGTCCGCGCGAAGCGCGCATTGCCGAAGCGCTCGTTCCGAGCCGCACGCGCCAGGATCGCACGGACGGCGACGTCAGCCCCTTCGGCGAGGACGTACTCGTTGTCGCGCGCGAACGTGCTCGTGATCGCCAGAAGCTCGTCGGTCGAGTAGTCGGGGAAGGTGATCTCGCGCGAGAAGCGCGAGCGGAGCCCGGGATTCGAGTCGAGAAAGCGGTGCATCAGCTGCGGGTAGCCGGCGACGATCACGACGAGCCGGTGGCGGTAGTCCTCCATCCGCTTCAGCAGCGTCTCGATCGCCTCGGGCCCGAAGTCCTGCCGCTCGTCGCCCCGGTGGAGCGCGTAGGCCTCGTCGATGAAGAGGACGCCGTCGAGCGCGCGGCGGATGACGCGGTCGGTCTTGAGCGCAGTCGTGCCCACGTACTGCCCGACGAGGCCGGACCGGTCGACCTCGACCAGGTGGCCGCGCTTCAACAGGCCGATCGCCCGGTACATCTGGGCAAGGAGGCGCGCAACCGTCGTCTTGCCGGTGCCCGGGTCGCCGAGGAAGACGAGGTGCTGCGACGTCGCGACCTCCGGCAGCCCGTGCTTCTCGCGCTCGGCCTGGACCTGGAGAAACGCGACGAGCGCCCGCACCTGCTCCTTGACCGTCTCGAGACCGGTCAGCGCATCGAGCTCCGCCTGGAGCGCAGCGAGCGACAGCGCCGGCTCCGGCTTGCGGAATGCGTCCGCGAGCGGCTCCGTCAGCCACTCGGGCGCCTCGCCGCCGGCCGAGAGGCGCTCGCCGATCACGCGGAGCCCGCGGGCGACGTCGTCCAGTGGATTCCTCGGCATTTCGAGGCAGGTTACCCCTCAAGGGAATGCGGGTAACTGCCGATTCGTTAACCTGGTTAACGATATGCCCACGACTCTTGCCGTCCACGAAACCACCGAGCTCGCGAACCGGCTCCGTCCGGTCCTGCTGAAGCTCGCGCGCGAGCTGCGCCGTGAGATCCACTCGCTGGGCGTGACGGGGGGCCAGGTCTCGCTGCTCGTCCAGATCAAGTACTCGCCCGGAATCGGGATCCGCGAGCTCGCGGCTCGCGAGCGCATCTCCGTGCCCGGGATCTCCAAGTTCGTCACGCGCCTCGAGGCCGCAGGCCTTGTGCAGCGAGCGGCCGTCGGCGGCGACCGGCGGCGTGTCGGCCTCACGCTCACCGACGACGGGCACCGCGTGCTCCGATCGGTCCGGTCGAAGCGAACGGCGTGGCTCGCTTCACGGCTCCGGACGCTCGACGACGAGCAACTCGCGGCGCTCGACGCGGCGATCGGGCCGCTGACCGAGCTGCTCGACGGGGGCCGCCGATGACGCAGGCGCTCCTCCGGCTCAACACGCGGACGTTCGCCAGCGTCAAGAAGTACCGCAACTACCGCCTGTTCTTCCTCGGTCAGGCGGTGTCGCTTCCGGGAACGTGGATCCAGCGGTTCGCGATGGCGTGGCTCGTCTACTCGCTTACGAACCACTCGGCGATCGCCGTCGGCGTGCTTGCGTTCGCGACCTTCCTTCCATTCACACTTTTCAGCCTCTTCGCCGGCGTCATCGTCGACCGGTTCGACCCGCGACGGACGGTGATCGCCACCCAGGCCGGACACATGACGCTCGCGATCGCGATCTCGGTGGTCACGCTGACCGGCGTCGTCCAGCCGTGGCAGGTCTACGTGATCGCGTTCCTCGCCGGTCTCGTCCAGGTCCTCGACGCGCCTGCGCGCCAGCAGCTGACTTACCGGATGGTCGGGCGCGGCGAGCTCCAGAACGCCGTCGCGCTCAACTCGAGCGTCTTCAACGCCTCGCGCATCTACGGACCGGCGCTCGCCGGGGTCCTGATCGCCGCGTTCGGAGCGGGCGTGTGCTTCACGATCAACGCCGTCAGCTTCGTCGCCGTCCTCGGTGGCCTGCTGATGATGCGGCCGCAGGATTTCTTCCCCGTCGAAGCCTCGCGCCGTCCCACGATGATGCGCGGCGTCCGCGAGGGAATGGTGTACGCGTTTCGCTCACGCGACACGTTTCTCGTGCTCATGCTCGTCCTCGTGATCAGCACGTTCTGCCTGAACTACAACGTGCTGCTACCGGTGCTCGCGAAGCAGACGCTCGGAGCGGGCCCGGGCACGTTCGGCCTCCTCTCCTCGGCGTTCGGCGTCGGCGCACTCGCGGGCGGGCTGCTCGCCGCTGCTCAGGGACGCGCGCGGCGCTCGCTGATGCTGATCGGCGCAGCCGGCTTCGGGGCCTCCGAGCTGTTGCTTGCGCCGGTCGGGGCAGTCTGGCTCGCCTGCCTGCTCCTCTTCCTCGGCGGCGTGAGCTTCTCGACCTGGTCGTCGAACGCGAACTCGATCGTTCAGCTGGCCGCACCGGATCATCTGCGCGGCCGCGTGATCGGCCTGTACTTCTTCGCATTTGCCGGCACCGGCTCCCTGGGCGGCCTCCTCTCCGGCTGGCTGATCCACGTCGGCGGCACCGAGCTCGCGTTCGCCGTGGCCGGAGTCGCGGCGCTCGCGAGCGCCGCCGTGATCGGGCATCGCCTACGAATCGAGCGGGCGCCGATGCAGGTCGAGTCGCCGGCGACCGAACGGCTCGCCGCGTAGGAATTCCGTAGTAGATCCACGTCCCGCTCAAGCCGCGTGCGGGCGCGGCCGATGGTGGGAGTGGCGAGTTCCACCTGCGGCACCTAAGGAGCACCGATGACCATGTCCTCACCGGCAGCACCCGGCCCGTCCGGCTTCATCACCGAACCACCCCTCAGCCCCGGCACCGCACCGATCAGCCCCGCCCCAGCACCCGTGAGCCAACTTCCCTCCCGCCCGGCAACTCCCTCGATCGAAGCGCAGGTCGTGCGCCTCGGGCTGATGACGCCCGACCAGGTCGCAACGGCCATGCGCGAGGAGGCCGAGACCGGCCGAACCTTCGACGAGATCGTGATCGGCCATGGCTGGCTTTCCGCCGACGACCTCGGACGTCTCCGGGAGCCGGATGCACCGGCTTCGGCGCCGACACCTACACCCGCGCCTGTCGAGCCCCCCGTGGCGTTGGTGCCGCCGGTGACCGCCGAGCCCGAGTCCGCGCCGATCGCAGTCGTGTCGGAGCCGGAGCCCGAGGCCGTGGTGACGGCTGAGCCGTTCGCGCCGGCCGCTGTCGAGATTGCCCCCGACCCCGTACCGACGATCGCAGCGGCTCCGCCGGCGACGACGAGCGCGCGTGTGTTCGTCCGGCTCGCAGGCGGAGAGCGCGTCGACGCGGGGTCGTTCGAGAGCGAAGGCGAAGCCGAGCGGCGTGCGCGAGAACTGATGCGACTGCTCGACGCCGGCGGCGACTGGCCCCAGCTCGACGGCCGCTACATCCGCCCCGACGCGATCGTCTCGATCGACGTCGACGCCTCGATCTAAGCGCCTTTAACCCGGATCGTCGGAGCCGTCGTCCGGCTCCGATTCCCGCCGCGGCCCGCCGAACATCGCCTTCAGCCAGCGGGAAAGACGTCGCGCCTCGAGCGTCTCGTCGACGCGCGCAGGCTCCGCATCCTCGGGCGCTTCGTCGGTCGGTTCGTCCGCTTCGGCCCAAACGGCCCAGTCGCCCATTACGGCCACTATCGCATCGGCGAAGAGAAACTCAAAGCTCGTCTCGCACACGACGCCCCGGTCTAGACCGCGTCACCCCAGCGGCTACCCTGCCGAAGTGCAGGAGGGGCGCCAGCACTACAACGTCACGCTGGCGATCCTGACCTTCGCGGGTCTGGCTTACGCGCTCCAACAGACGATGGTGATCCCTGCGCTGGTCGCGCTCCAGCACGACCTGGGCACCACGACGACCTGGGTGACGTGGGTCCTCACGGTCTTCCTGCTCGTCGCCTCGGTGGCCACGCCGATCCTCGGCAAGCTCGGCGACCAGTATGGAAAGGAGCGCCTGCTCACGATCACGCTGACGATCTTCCTCGCCGGCTGCATCGGGGCGGCCCTCGCATGGAACATCTGGTCGCTGATCGCTTTCCGCGCCGTGCAAGGTGTCGGCGGCGCGGTGTTCCCGCTCGCGTTCGCGATCATCCGCGACGAGTTCCCGCGCGAGAAGGTCGGCGTCGCGATCGGTCTGATCTCGGCCGTCTTCGGCGTCGGCGGCGGCCTCGGGATCGTCCTCAGCGGCCTCATCGTCGACCATGCGTCGTGGCGCTGGCTCTTCATCGTCGGCTCGATTCCGACCGCGATCGCCGTCGTCCTCGTGCATCGATTCGTCCCGGAGTCACCGATCAAGACCGAGTCGAAGGTCGACTTCCTCGGCGCGACGCTGATGTCCCTCGGCCTCATCGCGTTGCTCGTGGCGCTGACGGAGGGCGAAACCTGGGGCTGGACGTCGGTCCGCACGTTGGGCCTCGGCGCGGTCTCGGCAGCGTTCCTCGTCGCGTGGGGCGTCGCGGAGCTTCACGTCGACGAGCCGATGGTGGACATGCGGATGCTCGCGCGCCGAGAAGTCCTGTTCACGAACATCACGGCGCTGATCTCCGGCTTCGCGATGTTCGGGTCGTTCGTGCTCGTGCCGAACTTCGTCGAGTCGATCGACAGCGTCGTCCACTACGGGTTCGCCGCGAGCGCGACCAGAGCCGGGCTCTACCTCCTCCCGAGCTCGGTGCTTCTCCTGTTCGCGGGGCCGGTGGCCGGGTTGATCGGACGCCGCATCGGCTCGAAGTGGCCGCTCGCGATCGGCCTCGCGGTCGTCGCAGTGGCAGCGGGAATGCTCGCCTTCTGGAACGACCGCCCCTGGCAGGTGCTCGCGGCGATGCCGCTGCTCGGGGTCGGAGTCGGCTTCGCGTTCGCGTCGATGGCGACCCTGATCACCGAAGCGGTGCGGCCGACCGAGACGGGCGTGGCGACGGGGATGAACACCGTGATGCGGACCGTCGGCGGCGTGATCGGCGGGCAGGTTGGCGCCGCCCTCCTTAGCGCGTACACCGTCGCCGGCACCGGCCTTCCGAGCGTCAAGGGGTTCGAGATCGCGTTTGCCGCGAGCGCCGTGGCGGCGCTGATTGGCGCGGGCGTCGCCGTGTTCGTGACCCCGCCCCGCTTCCGGCGTGCACGGCTCGTAATCGAGCCGCAGCTAAGCGACTAGGAGCTTGCGTGGGCGCGTTAGCGCGTACGCGGATCGACCCGCTCCGCGTACCGCCTCGTTGACCTCACGGGACAGCGCCTCGTTCCGCGCGAATCGTCGCTGCCGTTCGTCCACCGAGGGTGGAACGGCCGACGTGTGCGGCCGGTCACGGGCACGCGCACGCTCCACTAGCCTCCGCACATGATCACGGACGGCGACCGGCTCCACGACGCCCTCTGCGCGGCGTGGGAGAGGCTGTGCGACGCGATCGAGGACGCGCGGTTCGAGCGGCGGGAGGGGTACGTCTGGACCGTTTGCCCGTCGGTTCCGGTGCCGCTGTTCAACGGCGTATGGCCGCTCGACGACGCAGCCGCACCGGCGGTCGAAGGTGCGCTCCACGAGGTCGCGGAGCTCGGCCTCCCCTACTCCGTCCAGCTGCGGTCAGGCAGGACGCCCCGCTGCGAGCGCGAGGTGGAGCGGCTAGGTCTGCTCGTCGAGTCGGAGCTGCCGGGGATGGTCGTCAAGCCGGACGCGCTCGGCGACGCCGACACTCCCGATCTCCAGCTGATCCGGGTGCGGACCGCTGACGGGCTCGCGCAGGCGCTCGCGCTCGCAGCCGACGCCTTCAACGCGCCGCCGGAGATCTTCGCTCCCCTCTACACGTCCGAGCTTGCGGCTGTCGAGGGGTTCGCGGTCTACATCGGACGCGTCGGCGAGATCGACGTCACGACCGGGATCGGCTTGACGCTCGGAGACGCGGTCGGCGTCTTCAACATCGCGACGCCCGACGCGCATCGCGGTCGCGGGTACGGCGCGGCGGTCACCGCGCAGGCTGCGCGCGACGGCTTCGCGGCAGGCGCGCGCCTCGCCTATCTCCAGGCGAGCAACCTCGGGTATCCCGTCTACCGCCGCCTCGGCTTCCGCGACGTCGAGCGGTATCTCCTGTACGCGGCGCCCGAAGCCCCGGCGGTCGAGGTCACCGCTTAGCGCAGCGACGATGACGAGCGAGCGGCTGTTGAAGCGCGCCGCCGAGGCGACCCGTAGCTCGAAGCGGGTGCAGCTGCACGCGAGCGCCGATGCGACGGAGATCGCGCGCGACATCTCCGCGATGGCGAATTCCGGCGGCGGCGTTGTCGTCGTCGCGGGCGTCGTCGAGGAAGAACGGCTGCACGAGGAGCTCGAACGGCGCGTCGAGCCGGAGTTCGACGGGTTTGAAGCGCATCCGGTCGTGCGCGCCGGCACGCCGGCCACGGCACTCGTGGTCGAGGCAGCGGTCGGCATGCCGCTCGTCTTCGTCGACGACGGGGAGCTCTACTTCCGCCGCGGCGGTCGCAGCAGCCGCGCGCACGGGAACGACGTCCGCGATTTCATTCTCCGCCAGCTGAATGCGACGCGACGGCAATGGATCGCGAACATCCGCCAGGTGATGCACGCGCCCGATCGCGCGGAGGTCGCGATCGTCGAGACGGCAGACCGTGACGAGGAGGGGCGGCCGACGCTGATCCGGCTGACGACCGACCCGCATGCGCCGCTGTACGGGCAGGTCGATCCCGACCAGTCACACCCGTACCGGCAGAAGGAGGCGATCGCCGAGGCGAACAGACGCCTCGACGGGACGCGAAGCGTCAACGCCTTCGACGTGCTGAGCGTCCGCCGCGTCTATGACATCACCGAAGCGTCCCGGCCGGAGTTCGTCCACGTCCCCAAGTTCGGGTCGCCGCAGTACAGCGACGCATTCGTCGACTGGCTCGTCGAGCAGGACGCTCGGGATCCTGGGTTTTTCGAAGCGGCGAAGTCGCGCTACCTCGCGACGCGCGGGTCGCGGCGCTAGCGGGCGCGCTCGATCGCTACCTCGTAGAAGTCGACCGCGGTGCGTCGTCCCGCACCGCCCGGGTTCATGTTGTTCAGCGCCTCGTCGCCGCTGCGCATGTCCTCCTCGGAATCGAAGAACGTGAGCCCCATCCCTTTACCGTTCTCGCGGTTGACGAGCATCATCATCCGGCGGACGTTCTCGAGCCCTTCCGGCGGCTGATCCGACTCGACGTCCCCGCGGACGCGGCTGATCATCTCGTCGACCTTCGCGGGGTCGCCTTCGAACGTCGCGATGCGTGCGTGCATGGTTCCTCCCCAGTCGTTTGCACGACTCTACGCCTCGGCAGGCTTCGGCCGTCCGGGGAGGCAGCGATAGTCATCCGCGTGTACGTCGGTCGGCTGTTCGGTGACCTCGCGCGCGGCGTGCGCGACGTCGTCCGCGGTGCGACGGACGAGCACTCGCGGCTACGCGATCGCCTGTTGACTGCGCTCCTGGCGACGCTGACCGTCGACGCGGTCGGGACGACGTTGATCTACGTGTTCGAGCACGCGAAGAAGCAGACCAACGTCCACTCGGTCTTCCAGGCATTCTTCTGGGCGTCGACACAGCTCGTCACCGTTTCGTCGTCGGTGAAGAACCCCTTGACGACGGGCGGGCGCATCGTCGACCTTGTGCTCGAGCTCTGGGCGATCACGGTCGTCACCGCGTGCGCCGGCGCATTCGCGGCATTCCTGCAGAAGTAGCACCGCCGGTACCGTCGGCGGCGTGAAGCGCTGGGGCAAGCGGATCGGAATCGGCGTGCTCGCGCTGATCGTCGCGCTGACCGTCGCCTCCGTTGCGTACAACGCCGCGACGAACGGTGAGATCAAGCCGGCGTCCGCGCTCTATCGCGGCCCGTTCGCGCCCGTTGACGGCCGGCGGATCGCATACCGGACGTGGGGCCGTTCCGGAACTCCGATCGTGCTCGTCGGCGGGTTCGTCGTCCCGAGCTCGGTCTGGAGAAAGGTCGGTCCCGCGCTCGGCCGCACGCATCGCGTGTACGCACTGGACCTTCCCCCGTTCGGCTACAGCGAGCGGAAGGGCCCGTACACCCTGCGCAGCTGGATCGACCTCGTCTCACACTTCGACGCGCATTTCGGGCTCCGCCGGCCGATCGTGGTCGGCCACTCCCTCGGCGCCGCGGTCGCCGTCGGGATGGCGCTCGACCACCAGAAGGAGACGAGGGGCATCGTCCTGCTGGACGGCGACGCCCTCGCCGGAGGGGGGACGCCTGCGTGGGCGAGCGACTTCTTCGTCAGCCCGTGGTACACGTCGGTGTTCCGGCTCGCGACGAGCTCGGACTGGATCGTGCGCCGTGCGCTCAAGGATGCGTACGGGCCTACGCACCCGCGGCTCGACGGCGAGGCGCTCGAGGAGTGGGAACGTCCGTTCAAGGTTCGTGGTACCGCGGCGGCGTTTCGCTCGATGCTGCGCTACGGGATCCAGGGATTCCAGCTCGCCGACCTCCGGCAGGTGCGCGCGCCTACGTCCGTCGTCTGGGGCGGCGGCGACACCGTCGACTCCGTTTCAGCAGGCCGGAGCTCGGCACGCGCACTCGCGGCGCCGTTCACGCTCGTCCCCGGTGCAGGCCATCTCTCGATGCTCGCTCGCCCGAACGCGGTCGCGCATGCGATCGACCGCTTCGCGGCGCGCGCTAGTCGGTGACCGTCAGATCGTCCAGGTGCCGCCGCCGTGCAGCAGCGCCGCGAGCTCGCCGGGCTGCTTCTGCTGCGCGAGCTCGATCTGCTCGCCCATCAGCTCGTCGTAGACGCCGCGCCGCACGTCGCGGAAGACGCCGATCGGCGTCGCACCGCTCGTGTCGCGCGTCAGCCGGCTGAGCGCGAACGCGAGACTCGGCTCCGCGTGACCGGCGTCATGCACCACCAGCTCGCTCTCGTCGGTCACCTCCACGACCTCGACCGACCCATCGGCATGCTGGCGAACGCCCTTCTCGCCGTCCTCGCCGAACCGGATCGGCTTCCCGTGCTCGAGGTAGATCCGGTTCGTCTTGTCGTCGCGCACGAAATCGAATGCGCCGTCGTTGTAGATGTTGCAGTTCTGGAAGATCTCGACGAACGCGCTGCCCCGGTGGTTCGCAGCGGCACGGAGGACCTCGGTCAGGTGCGCACGGTCGGTGTCGATCGAGCGCGCAACGAACGAAGCCTCGGCCCCGATCGCAAGCGACAACGGGTTGAACGGCCAGTCGAGCGATCCCATCGGCGTCGACTTCGTCCGCTTCCCGAGCGGGCTTGTCGGCGAGTACTGACCCTTGGTCAGCCCGTAGATCTGGTTGTTGAAGAGCAGGATCTTCAGGTTCACGTTCCGGCGAAGCGCATGGATCAGGTGGTTGCCCCCGATCGAGAGCGCGTCGCCGTCCCCGGTGACAACCCACACCGAGAGGTCGGGGCGCGACGTCGAGAGACCGGTCGCGATCGCCGGTGCGCGCCCGTGGATCGAGTGGATCCCGTACGTCTCCATGTAGTAGGGGAATCGCGCGGCGCAGCCGATCCCGCTGATGAAGACGATCTTCTCCTTCGGCACGCCGAGCTCCGGCATGAACGACTGGAGCGCGGCCAGGATCGCGTAGTCGCCGCAGCCGGGACACCACCGGACCTCCTGGTCGGTCTTGAAGTCCTTCGCCTTCAGCGGCGAGCCGACGTTCCCGTTGCCCTCGGCCACTCCCTCAGGCTAGCTCACGAGTCCGAGGCCTCGCCCGCGTCGATCGGAATGTGACCGGGCTCCGCCGCCACGCGGTCGAGCCAGCGGCGCAGCGCGGCGAAAGGCTCGAGGTCGAACCCGCCTTTCGGCGCGACGTGGCCGTACGCATACAGCGAGATGTCCGCGAGCGTGAGCCGATCTCCGACGACGTAGTCCGGCCGGAGTACGCGATCCAGAAACGAACGACCGCGAGCGAGGGCTCGAGCTCATACTGCTCGTAGAACATCCACTGCAGCACCTGAGCGCGCGTGTACCGATCGTCGGGAACGAAGCGCGTCCCCTCGCCCAGGTAGCAGAGGATCGCGTTGGACTCGGCGAGCGGACGACCGTCGTCCAGCACCAGCGTCGGCACGCGCAACGACGGATTGAGGTCGCCGAGGACATCAGGGCGGTTCGACCGGTCGACGACGTCGAGGTCACGCGTCTCGTACGGAATCCCGAGGTGCGCGAGCAGCAGCCGCACCTTGTAGCAGTTGCCCGAGACCGGGCTGTTGTACAGCAGCATCAAGCGCGCGCGAGCGCCTGCTTCGCGTCGGCGATCGCCTCGTGCGCCCACTCGATCGCCTGCGCGTTGTCGGGATCGCGCAGACGCGCCTCGAGTGCGAGCTCGTACAGCTGGAGCGCGCGCTCGTAGTCGCCGTCGTCGTAGTACGCCGAGCCGAGGTTGTTGTAGAGCGGCCCTGCCCAGTGCGGCGCGCCGTGGTCGAGCCCGCGCTGCGTCCACTCCTCCTGAAGCTTGCGGTCGTCGACCGAGATCGCGCACATGTGTGCAGCGTCACCGGCGAGATAGAGCTCGCCCGCCTCGAGCGCGCGCTCGTACGCCGAGATGAAGAGCGGGAACGCGGCTTCCGGATCCCCGCTCGAGCGGAACACCCGTCCGCGCTCGAGCTCGAGCCGGACGTTCGCGCGCGCGTCGCCTCCGGCCAACGGCTCTGCCTCGTCGAGCACGCGCTCTGCCGTCGCGAAATCGTCCCGGAGGCCGTGGACACGCGCGAGCTGCGTCAGCAGCTCGGCGCGCGCAGGCTCCGATTCCTCACGCTCGAGCCGCTCGCGAAAACGCCGCTCGGTCGCGTCGAGGTCGTCGAAGTCCCACAGCGGGCGGAGCGGGTCCGCGGGCGTCACGGGAGCGTTCGACGAACGGGCACCGCGTGCCGCGTCAAGCGCTTCCGCGCGACGAGTTGCACGAGGGCGGACGCGACGAACGCGGCGACGCCGGCCCAGACGCTCCAGAAGAGCAGCATCCCGGAGACGAGCAGGAGCACGAAGCTCGCGACTCCGAGGCGCATGCCGGTCACGCGTCGACCATCGCGTCGATCGCCTGCTCGACCTCGCTTGCACGAAACGGAATACCTCGCACGAGATTGAATCCTGTCGCATCGACGAGGAACTCCGCTCGAAGAAGCTTCACCAGCTGGCCGAGGTTGATCTCCGGCACGAGGATTTTTTCGTAGCCGCGCATGACCTCGCCCGTGTTGCGCGGGAACGGATTCAGGTGCCGGAGGTGCGCGTGTGCGACCTTCTTCCGCTTCGCCCGCACGCGCCGCACGCCGGCAGCGACCGCGGGATACGTCCCGCCCCACGAGACCACGAGCGTGTCGGCTGCGTCGGGGTCGTCGACCGCAAGCTCGGGGATGTCCTGCGCGATCCCCGCGACCTTCTGCGCTCGGAGCCGCACCATCCGGTCGTGGTTGTCGGGGTCGTACGACACGTTGCCGGTGACGTCCTCCTTCTCCAGCCCGCCGACGCGGTGCTCGAGGCCCACCGTTCCGGGGATCGCCCACGGCCGCGCGAGCGTCGCCTCGTCGCGTAGGTACGGCTCGAAATCGCCACCGTTCCCGCGCGTGAAGTTCGGCTCGATCGGCGGGATCGCATCCGAGTCCGGCAGCAGCCACGGCTCGGAGCCGTTCGCGAGGTAGGCGTCCGAGAGCAGGAACACCGGCGTCCGGTATTTGATCGCGATCCGCGCGGCCTCGATCGCCGCCTCGAAGCAGTCGGACGGCGTCGATGCCGCGATCACCGGAATCGGCGATTCGGAATTGCGCCCGTAGAGCACGTTCAGCAGGTCAGCCTGCTCAGGCTTCGTCGGCATTCCGGTGGACGGCCCGGCGCGCTGGATGTCGACGATCACGAGCGGGAGCTCGAGGGTCACCGCGAGCCCGATCGTCTCCTGCTTCAACACGATTCCCGGCCCCGATGACGTCGTGACGCCGAGCGAGCCGCCGAACGACGCACCGAGCGCGGCACCGACGGCGGCGATCTCGTCCTCGGCCTGGAACGTGCGCACGCCGAAGCTCTTGTGGCGCGCGAGCTCCTCGAGGATCGACGACGCGGGCGTGATCGGGTACGCACCGAGGAAGAGCGGCAGGCCCGATTTCACCGATGCGGCGATCAACCCGTATGCGAGCGCCGTGTTGCCGGTGATGTTGCGATAGACGCCGGGACGCAGCGCAGCGGGCTTGACCTCGTACTGCACCGAGAACGACTCCGTCGTCTCGCCGAATGCATAACCCGTGTTGAACGCCTTGACGTTCGCCTCCGCGATCTCGGGGCGCTTGGCGAACTTCGAGCGCAGGAACGCGATCGTCCCCTCCGTCGGCCGCCCGAAGAGCCACGACATCAGCCCGAGCGCGAACATGTTCTTCGCGCGCTCGGCCTCGCGTTTCGTGATCCCGTCGATCTCCTTCAGCGCCTCTATCGTCATCGTGCTGAGCGGGATCGAATGGAGCTCGTACGCGTCGAGCGACCCGTCCTCAAGCGGGTTTCCGGCATAGCCGATTCATCGCGACGAGGACGTTGGGCGCGTCGCCCGGCGTCAAGATGTCGTGGTCCGCGAAGTGGAGCTGGAAGCCGGAGACGCCAGGGAGCGATCCCGCGGGCGCGCGGATCTCGGCGGGGAAGTCGGGCAAGGTCGCGAGGTCGTTGCCCATCACCGCCGTCTCGGACGTGAACTGGCCGCCTGTGAGCTGCATCCCGTCGCCGGAGTCGCCTGCGAACCGGATCACGACCGATTCGAGCTGCTCGACGGGCTTCGACGCCACGGTAGAGGTATACCCATACCCGCGCGGGCCGGACGGCGTCGGCGCTCACGATGTGCCCAGGCCGGCGGCGCCAGACCCAAGGATTGGCACTCGGTGGGGCCGGCCGGCGATGCGCGAAAACGACGCGAGCGCGACGCGAGGCGAGGGTCCTGGGCCCCTCCCGTTGGCTCGCAAGGGTCAGGCCCGCGCGGCCAGGCCCGACCCAGGTGGTTCAGGCAGCGATCGCTGCGCCGGCGCCGGGATGCATCGCGCGCCAGACCCGCAGGTAGGCGTCGAGCTCCATCCGGAGGTAGACAGGCTCGACGTTCCGCGGCGGCGGCCATGCCTCGACCGCCGTCCGGCCGCGCACTTCGACCTCGCAGTTGCAGCGACGGAGGTAATCGCGCAAGTCCTCGATCAGAGCCGGATCAGTGACGTCGATTCGCATTGCCTGCAGCAAGGCATACCGCGGGCGTCGAGGCTCGTCTATAAGCCGAAGGTCTAGGACCTAGGTGGGAAGGCCGCTCAGGCGCGCTCGAGGTCGAGCCGGAGACCCGCGGTCGCGAACGTATAGAGGACCAGGTACGCGGCGCTCATCAGCAGCGTCAACGCGACCGTGACGGCGAGCAGCCGCGGGTTGCCGAGCGGGTCGGACAGACGGGCCCCCGCGAGATGCAGGAAGTGGCGTGGGCTCGTCCACAGGTCCCAGCTGTTGAGACGGACGAAGCGGCCGACGTAGATCCCGACACTTCCGAGCGCGAGCGCGACTCCCGCGGCGATCCAGCCCACGGCCGTCCCCGCCTGCTTCCGCACGACGCTCTGCACGAGATAGAGCGATCCGAGGCCGAGCAGCATTCCTGTCGCTGCGAACGCGGCGATCACCAGCCCGTCGAACCAGAAAGGCGACAGCGGGTCGTGGTCGAGGTGCACGAAGTCGGTGACGATGTACGGGGCGTTCGGGAAGAACGCGAGCCAGAGCGCGCCGAGAACCACGAGCGCGGCCGGTCGGGCGCCTCTCCGATGGCCGTCGTAGAGCAGGATCGCGAGCACGAAGGGGATCCACGCGAGGAACAGATTCCAGATCAGGTACGTGAAGTTCGGGACGTCCGTGTAGACGATGCGCACCGCGACGAGCGCGCAGCAGCCGAACGAGGCGAGCGCGAGCGACGCGACGACCGCGATCCTCCGCGCACTGGCGTTCATGCCCCCAGTGTAGGCGCAGGTGTGCTAGATCGGAGCGTCCGCGAGCAGCGCTTCCAGATCGACCGGATGCGTGTACATCGCGATGCCGCCGCCGTCGGGCGACCTCGGCCATTCCTCTTTCGGCCGGTCGTAGTACAGCTCGACGCCGTTGCCGTCGGGATCGTGGAGGTAGAGCGCAACCGACACGCCGTGATCGCTCGCGCCGCTCAGCGGAATCCGCGCCGCGACGAGCCGCCGTAGCGCGTCGGCGAGCGCCGCACGCGTCGGATAGCGGATCGCGACGTGGTAGAGCCCGGTAGTCCCCGGCGGCGGGGGCGATCCGCCCTTCGATTCCCAGGTGTTGAGGCCGATGTGGTGGTGGTACCCGCCCGCAGAGATGAACGCCGCCTGATCGCCGTACTGCTGCTGGACCTCGAAGCCGAGGACGTCGCGGTAGAAGGCGAGCGAGCGTTCGATGTCGGCCACCTTCAGGTGGACGTGGCCGATGTCGACACCGGGATCGATCGTGGCGGGCGCCTCGCTCATCGCTCGCCTACGTTAGTCCTTCTACGACCGCGCGCGCACGGCGTCGACACGCGGGATCGGCGCGCGCGCGACGGCCTCGACGCCGGGCGCCTCGTCTCGGCACGTGAGCGTGACACCTGCGACCGCCCAGAGCACGTAGCCCATCCACGGATCGCCGATCACGTCCGTCTGGATCGCGAGCACGACAGCGGCGGCGAACGCCGCGGTCACGCCGGCCGCCAGCCAGTGCTTCGTCCGTCGTGCAGCGCCGGCGAGGGCGAGCAGGAGCGCGACCGCCCATGCCGCCCAGAGCAGCGACCCGAGGATCCCCATCTCGGCACCCATTTCCGTGTAATTCGACTCACCCGCCTTGATCGGCGTCCCCGTTCGCGAGGCCGTCTGGCCGGCGTTGCCGAGGCCGTAGCCCTGCGGGTGATGGACGACCGTGCGCGCGCCGTCGCGCAGGCTCGTCAGGTGGCTACGGATCGACGGCTCGTTCTCGCTCTCCGGGTTGAACTGCGCGCCGGGGTGCGCGTGCGCGGTCTGATGCTGTTGGCGGATGTCGGCAGGCGTGAAGCGGCCGGTCGGCGCGATCGAGGGAAAGACGTGCACCCACGCCACGGCGACGGCGACCGTCGCAGCGGCCGCGACAAACGGCCAGACACGCGCGCGCACGACGCCGAGAACGACGAGCCCCGCAGCCAGCGCGATCAGCGACGAACGAGAGAACGTGAACAGCAATCCGGCGGCAGCGACTGCGCACAGCGGCGCGAGGATCCGAACCCGCCGTGCGAACGCAGCTGCGACGAGCAGCGCGACCACGAGCATGTATGCGGTCGCAAGCGGCGAGAGGAACACCGACACGAGCCGGCGCAGGAACGGCTTGTCGCCGCCGACGTTGTAGATGAAGTTCTCCGGCAGGCCGCCGGTGCCGTGGTAGTCGTACCCGAGCTGCTTGTGGAAGTACGGGACAACGGCTGACCGTCGCCACCAGGAGATCGAGACCGCGTAGACGTCGATCAGTCCCACGACAGCGACGGCCGCCGCGGCGACGACGAGCGTCCACGCGATCCCGACGAGCTCGCGCCGCGTGACGACGAGCGAGCGTCCCAGGAAGTACGCGGCGACGGGGATCAGGTTGTGCTTCAACGCGAGGCCGACGGCGTGACTGTCTGCATGCCCGCCGAGGGCGTCCTGCGGGATCAACGCGTAGATGCAGACAACGAGGCCGTACGCGGCTGCGATCGCATCCACGAGACGTGGCCGGAACGGCAGCGTCCGCCTTCGCACCGCCGTCGAGGCCACGCGGGCGAGCGCGACCGCGAGCAGGATCTCCTTCCACGCCTGGATCGCCGTCAGGGCATGTCCGCGCACGCCCGCGTGGTAGAGAAGCGCGCCGACAGCATTGTGGATCGCGACACCGACGATCCAGGCGTAAATCGCCCGGACCGGCCGCACCCAGACGGCGATCGCGCCCGCGGCAAGGAGCGATCCGTAGACCGCGAGCGCGATCCCCGTGGCCATCGGTCGAGCGTATAGCTGTCGGCGCCGCTCGGATTCGACGTCTGTCGGGATCGAGCTACGCGAAGGCGACGCCGAATCAGCCGCCGAGTGGGGTACGTTCCTCCGCGAGTGCGGGCACGACACGGAGGCGGAAGCGGAAGCGGTGTCGCAGCGGGCGGACGACCTCGGCGCGGCGGGAGCGCGGGCAAGCCGCCGCAACTGAAGCTCGAGCGCGTCGTTCGACCCGCCGGGCCTTACTCGCTCGCGCTCTGCATCCGACATCTGAATGACGCGACGCGGCACGCGCGCGACGGCTTGCTGACGACCACACTGCGCGTCGGCGAGCGCGTGGAGGTTGGAACCGCACAGCAATCGGTCGACGGGCGCATGACGCTCGGCGCCGAGAGCGAGGAGGGGTTCGAGCGGCTCCGGTTCGTGCTTGCGATCGACGATGACCACTCGGAGTTCCTCCGACGCTTCGCGCACGACCCGCTGATCGGCAGCGCGACCCGCGCATTCCAGGGAATGCGTGTGCTGCGCTCGCCGACGGTTGCGCAGACGCTGCTGCGCGCGTTTTGCGGCCAGCTGATCGACGCGCGCACGGCGCGTCTGCTCGAGAACACGATCGTGCGCGCCACGTGTCGCCGCGTCGACGGGACCGACCTGCACGAGCCGCCGACGACGCGCGCACTCGCCGCAGTCGCGCCGTCGCGCCTCCGCCAGCTCGGTCTGCATGCCCGCCGGTCGGCGGCGCTCGTGCGGATCTGCCGTTCGCTCGAGCTAGAGCGACTGCACGACGTTCCGACCGAGGTCGTCGCCGCGCGCCTCGGACGCGAGCGAGGCGTCGGTCCGTGGTCGGTCGCTGTTGTCTGCCTCGAGGGCCTCGGCCGACCGGAGCGCGGCCTCGTCGGCGACCTGTCGCTCGTGAAGCTGATGTCGGAGCTCCGCGGCCGCTGGGTCGAGGGCCACGAGACGGCTGAGCTGCTGGAGCCGTACGGTGAGTGGGCGGGTCTCGCGAGCGTGTACCTCCTCCTTGCCTACGCCCGCGGGCTCGTAGCGCTGCCCGGCCGGCGGCAGGGGAACCCGCGCGCGTTCCTCCCCACTGCTACGACCGCGTGATCGACCTCGTCGCCGGCGACATCACCGGGCAGGCGGTCGACGCGATCGTGAACGCAGCCAACCCCACGCTGCTCGGCGGGGGCGGCGTCGACGGCGCGATCCACCGCGCGGGAGGCCCTGCGATCTTGGAGGAGTGCCGGCGCCTCGGCGGCTGCGAGCCGGGCGATGTGAAGGCGACCGGCGCCGGGCGGCTCCCGGCGCGGTACGTGCTGCACGCCGTCGGCCCAATCTGGCGCGGCGGCGGCCACGGCGAGCCCGAGCTCCTCGCGTCGTGTCATCGGCGCGCGATCGAGCTCGCGGCCGAGCTCGGCTGCAAGAGCGTCGCATTCGCGGCGATCTCGACCGGCGCATACGGGTACCCGGTGGAGCTCGCGGCGCCGGTCGCGATCGGCGCGACACAAGCCGCGCTGGCGGCGCAGCCGACGGTCGAGCTCGTACGCTTCGTGTTCCGCGACGAAGGGGTCCTTCGCACGTACGCGGCCGAGCTGCACGAGTAGCCGCGTCATGCTTGGCAGACTTGCGTGATGGCTGCACGAAAGGTCGCGATCCTCGGTTGCGGGAAGATCGGCGAGTCGCTGCTCGCGGGGCTCCTCAGCTCGGGCTGGCGGGAGCCGCGCCACGTCGTCGTCACCGGGAGGCGCGAGGATCGCGTCAACGAGCTCGCGGAGCGCTACGGCGTCCGCGGCACGCTTTCGAACGCCGAAGCTGTTTCCGGCGCACGACTCGTCGTGATCGCCGTGAAGCCGCAGGACTTCGACGTGCTCCTCGGTGAGATCGGCGGCATCCTCACGCCCGAACAGACGGTGCTGTCGGTCGCGGCGGCGATCCCGACTGCGTTGATCGAGGGGCGTCTCGCACCCGGCGTGCCCGTGGTTCGTTCGATGCCGAATGCGCCGGCGATCGTGCATGAGGGCATGGCCGGCGTGTGCGCGGGCGCGCACGCGGGCGACGAGCACCTCGCGCTTGCCGAGGAAGTCCTCTCCCACGTCGGCGCCGTCGCGCGCGTCCCCGAGCGGTACATGGACGCGGTGACCGCGGTGTCGGGCTCGGGGCCTGCGTACTTCGCGCTCCTCGCCGAGGCGATGATCGAGGCCGGGATCCTGCTCGGCCTCGGGCGCGAGACCTCGACCCAGCTGGTCGTGCAGACGATGCTCGGAACTGCCCGTCTCTTGCGCGACGAGAAGATGCATCCTGTCGAGCTGCGCGAAGCCGTCACGTCACCGGGCGGCACGACGATCCAGGCGATCCGCGAGCTCGAGCAGGCAGGGGTACGCGCAGCGTTTCTGAACGCGATCCAGGCCGCAATGGTGAGGTCCAAAGAACTTGCGGAGGGTGAACCGTGATCGGCCGGGACGTCGAGCTCGTCGTCGTCGACGACGAGAAAGAGGTCGCTCGGGTCGTCGCGACCCGGCTCGCCCAGGCCGCAGCGGCGGGAGGGAGCGTCGTCCTTACGGGTGGCAAGACGCCGCAGCAGGCGTACGAGCGCGCCGCGAAGGAGGCACCGGACTGGAGCTCGGTCGAGCTCTGGTGGGGTGACGAGCGCTGCGTGCCGCCCGATGACGAGAACTCGAACTACGGCGCGGCGAAGAAGTCGCTGCTCGACAAGCTCGAGCACGCACCCCGCGCGGTCCACCGGATCCGGGGAGAGCTGGGGATGGACGAGGCGGCCGTCGCGTACGAGCGCGAGCTCGCCGATACGGCGCTCGACCTCCTCCTGCTCGGCATCGGCCCGGATGGACACGTCGCCTCGCTCTTCCCACACGCGCCGACACTCCACGAGGAGCGGCGCGTCGTCCCGGCGAAGCCGGGCTGGGAGCCGTATGTCGACCGTGTCTCGCTGACGATCCCGGTGCTTCGCAGTGCGCGGGAGATCCTGTTCATCGTCGCGGGTGCCGCGAAGGCCGACACGGCGCGCCGTGCGTTCATCGAGGAACCGAGCGACGATACGCCGGCGAGCCTCGTCCGGGCCCAATCCGGCCGCACGACGGCGGTGGTCGATCGCGCCGCAGCGGCACGTTTCGAGGGTTGACACGGCCTCGCCTCTACGTAGAAGGTGGCCGGGGGCAGTCGTGCAGGACACACTCGTACTCGACAAGCCGGAGCAGCTGAAGGCACTGGGGCACCCGCTCCGCGTCCGCGTCCTGGAGACCCTGTCGGACCAGACGCAGCTGACCAACCGTGAGCTCGCGATCCGGCTCGGTGTCGACCCCGGCCACCTCCATTTCCACGTCCGCATGCTGCTCAAGGCGGGGCTGATCGAGCTCTCGGAGAACGGCTCGCACGGCCGCGAGAAGCCGTACCGAGCAGTGGCACGCACGTTCCGCGTCGCACCGGAGCTGCTCGCCTCCGGCGGCGCGCGGGATTTGCAAGCGACGATGATCGACCACGTGCAGCGCGCGCACGCGCTCTATTCGGCGGAGGGGACGTTCCGGAGCGCGCAGGTCGAGCTGCGGCTCACGCCCGAGCGGGCGCTCGACATGATTACGACGTTCCTGGCGGAGGCGAAGGACGCCGAGGACGACGCTGCCGAGGCGGTTGTCCTGACGATGTTCGCGCACCCGCCGGCCTCGCAAGCCTGACTCTTGCCGACCGGGCCGGCGGCGTTCGACCGCCGGGCGAGGCGTTCGACTCTCAGGAAGTTCTCAGGTGCGTCTCACGTCGGCCGCAGGAACGAGTGCGATCGTGGACGACGTGAGACGGATGCTCCCCCTCCTCGTGATCGCCGCTGTCGCCGGTGCGGCCGTCGGGATCGGCTCGTTTGCAGCCGCGGGCGGCCGCACCACGACCACGACGGTCGTGCGCGAGGCTCCTGCGACCTCACTCGCGAGCTCCCAGACCAGGCAACTCAGCGTCAACGCGATCTATCGCAACGCGTCGCGGGGCGTGGTCGAGATCACCATCCACTCGACCACGACGTCGACGTCTCCATTCGGCGCCCCGCAGGAGGCCACGGGTCAGGGCTCGGGGTTCGTCTACGACACGAACGGCCACGTGATCACGAACGCGCACGTCGTCGCCGGAGCGAACACGGCCAGCGTCCGGTTTGCGAACGGGCACACGTACTCGGCGAAGGTCGTCGGCAAGGACACCTCGTCCGACCTCGCGGTGCTCGACGTGAACGCACCGGCGAGCGCGCTCCACCCGTTGACGCTCGCTGACTCCGCGAGCGTCGTGGTCGGCGACGCTACCGTCGCGATCGGCAGCCCGTTCGGTCTCCAGAACACGGTCACGACGGGAATCGTCAGCGCCCTCGGCCGCACGATCGACTCGCCGAACGGCTTCGCGATCGAAAACGCGATCCAAACCGACGCTGCGATCAACCACGGCAACTCCGGCGGACCGCTCTTGAACGGCGCCGGGGACGTGATCGGCGTGAACGCGCAGATCGAGAGCGATTCCGGCGGCAACGAGGGCGTCGGCTTCGCGATCCCGTCGAACACCGTCAAGAGCGTCGCGTCGCAGCTGCTCGCGGGTGGAACGGTGCAGCATGCGTTCCTCGGCGTCCGGGTCTGCGATACCGCCGGCGGCGCGCGCGTGGGAAGTGGTCTCGCGTCGTCACCCGCAGCCGGTGCCGGGCTCCACGCGGGCGACGTGATCACGAAGATCGGGTCGAGCACGATCTCGTCGGCCGACGATCTGCGGAACGCGATCGACTCGCACGCGCCCGGCGACCAGATCACGATTCACCTGCGCCGCCACGGCAGCGAGCGAACCGTCAGCGTCACGCTGGCGAACCGCCCAAGCTAGCCGGCGGCCGGCAGCAGCGGCGACGCGAGCTCGGTCGTCAAGCCGCGGCGACCGGCGAGTGCCTGCAGGACGAGCACCGTGTCGGCGACAGGCATGTCCTCGAGGTAGTCGCTTCGCGTCTCGAACGACTCGAGTACGCGCTCGACCCCCTCGACGTAGCCGAGCGGGTCTTCAGCGGCGATCGCCGCAAGCGTATCGCCGACCGTCGGGGGAAACCCGTCGTGCGTACGGAGGGCGTCGGCGAGCACGCGAGCCTCCTGCCACCGCTCGAGGACAAGAAGCGCGAGGCACGCTGCGTACCGACCGATCGGCGACTCGGCGGCAGCTGCGCCCTCGTCGAGCGCCCAGCCGGCGTCGCGCGAGGCGCCCTCCCAGTCCCCGGCGAGGAGTCGCGCCTTGACTGCGCCGATCGGCCGCCCCCAGCTGCCGGGCGGCGCGTCGGGATAGCTCTCGCGGTAACGGTCGGCGGCGTGGCTGAACCATTCCGCGGCGGCGGGGCTGTCCCCGAGCATCAGGAGCGCGAGGCCCGTCGCGCCGGCGGTGTTGCCCATCCGCGTCAGCTGTCGCTGGCGCGCGTCGGGATCCTCCGGCAGTCGAGCCTCGCCGTCCCGGTAACGTGAGGCTGCTCTCGTCGCGAGTTCACGCCAGTCGGGCACGCCCGGAGCTTAGAGCCATGCAAACGAGCTTTTACGGCCTGCCGTTCATGATCGCGCCCGGACGCGTCTTCTCACCGCGCGCGACGACCGAGCCGCTCGTCCGTCGGGCGCTCGACGCGATCGGCGAGGGGCGCAAGCGCGTCGCCGACGTCGGAACGGGATCGGGAGCGATCGCGGTCACGCTCGCCGTCCACAAGCCGCAGATCGAGGTCTGGGCCGTCGACCGGAATCCCGACGCGGTCGAGCTGACGCGCGCGAACGCGAAGCTGCACGCCGTCGCCGAGCGCCTGCACGTGCTCGAAGGCGACCTGCTCGACCCCGTGCCGGTCCGCGTCGACGTCGTCGTGGCGAACCTGCCGTACTTGCCGGACTCGTTGCACGATGCCGCCTACGACCGCGAGCCGAACGATGCGGTCTACGCTCCCGGTGACGGCCTCGATCCGTACCGGCGGCTCCTCAACGCGTGCCGCGACGGCAAGCTCGTGTCGCCCGGCGGCGTCGTCTTGATCCAGTTCCACCGAGAGGCGCTTGTCGCCAACTGCTGGGAGCTGGAGGATTTGCGAAGCCGGCTCGAGCAGCGCGCAGAAGCCGCGGCGTAGACTCGAATCGATGTCGCGAGCGCTTCGCGAAGTCGTCTTCGTCGATGGTGTGCGCACCGCGTTCGGGCGCGCCGGCCCGAAGGGGATGTTCTGGCGCACGCGCGCAGACGACATGGCGGTGAAGGTCGTTCGGGAGCTGCTGCGACGCAATCCGGGAATCCCGCCGGAGCGCATCGGCGACGTGATCTTCGCGGCAACCGCGCAGGTCGGCGATCAGGGGTTGACGCTCGGCCGCGACGTCGCGCTCCTCGCGGGAATCCCGCAGACCGTGCCCGGCTTTGCCGTCGACCGCATGTGCGCCGGCGCGTTGACCGCCGTGACTGCGGGCGCCGGCGAGATCGCGCTCGGCGCAGCCGACGTCGTGCTCGCAGGCGGAGTCGAGCACATGGGTCATCACCCGATGGCCGACGAGGTCGACTTCAATCCGCGCTTCGTCGCCGAGCGGCTCGTCGATCCGTCCGCCGTGACGATGGGCGCGACGGCGGAGAACCTGCACGACCGCTTCCCGCAGCTGACGAAAGAGGCCGCGGATGCGTTCGCCGTGCGCTCGCAGGAGCGTGCAGCGGCGGCGTGGGCGAACGGCGTGATGCGCGAAACGGTCGTGCCGATGAACGTCTTCTCCGACGAGGGCTGGCGTGCCGCCGACCATGACGAGTTCCTGCGCCCCGACACGACCATGGAGGCGCTCGCCGATCTTCGGACGCCGTTCCGTCCCGGTGGTCGTGTCACCGCCGGCAACTCGGCCGGGCTGACGGACGGCGCAACGGCATGCTTCCTCGCTGCTGAGGAGACGGCCGACGTGCTCGGCCTGCAGCCGTCGATGCGGCTCGTCGCGTTCGCGTTTGCGGGCGTCGAGCCGGAGCTGATGGGGATCGGGCCGATTCCTGCCACGCAGCGCGTGCTGGAGCAGGCAGGCCTGACGATCGACGAAATCGGGCTGTTCGAGTTGAACGAGCCGTTCGCGGTGCAGGTGCTCAGCTGGTGCGACGGCGTCGGGGTCGACGCGGAGGATCCGCGCCTGAACCCGTACGGCGGCGCAATCGCGTTCGGCCATCCACTCGCCGCGACCGGTGTGCGGCTGATGGCGCAACTCGCATACGGGTTCCGGCAGCGCCCCGACGTGGAGTACGGGCTGACGGCGCTCTGCATCGGGATGGGCATGGGCGCCGCCGTGATCTGGCAGAACCTTGGCGCCGGTCACTGAGTTCAAGCTCGCCCGCGCGGGCGACGTCGCGCTCGTCACGATCGACAACGGCGAGGACTGGCAGAAGCCGACGTTCTTCGGCGAGGCGGCGATGCGGTCGCTCGAAGCTGCACTCGACGAGCTCGAGCGCGGCGCTTATGCGGCCGCGGTTTTCACCGGGAAGCCGTTCTTCTTCGCGGCCGGTGCCGACATCAACGAGTTTCCAGGGATCTCGCCGGCGCGTGCGCGCGACGGGAGCCGGGCCGGGCACGAGTTGTTCGGACGCCTGCGCGCGCTCGAGATGCCGACTGTCGCGGCGATCAACGGCGCGTGTCTCGGCGGCGGCGTCGAGCTGGCTCTCCATTGCAGCGCGCGCACGATTTCCCCCACCGTCCGGCACTTCGCGTTGCCGGAGGTCTTCCTCGGCCTCTTTCCCGCGTGGGGCGGCACGCAGTTGCTGCCGCGCCTGGTCGGCGCCGACGCAGCTGTGAAGGTTATCGTCGCGAATCCGCTCCGGCAGAACCGGATGCTGACGGGGGAGCAGGTCGCGGCCCTCGGGATCGCCGATCGTCTGCTCGCGCCGGCGGAGTTCGTCGACGAGTCGGTCGCGTTCGCGCGCGAGCTTGCGGAACGGCCGCTCGAGCGAAACGCACCGGATTGGAATGACGCCGAGACCGTCTTGCGCCGCGCGCGAATCGCGGTCGACGACCAGGTCCACGGCGCGACGCCCGCGCCGTACGTCGCGCTCGACCTGATTGCCGGCGCGCAGTCGTGGAGCGTCGAAGAGGGATACGCACGCGAGGAGGAAGCGATCGCCGATTTGCTGCCGGGCGCGCAGGCGCAAGCGTCGATCTACGCGTTCCACCTCGTCGAGCAGCGCGCGAAGCGAATGCGCCCGGCGGGCGAGCCGCGCAAGGTCGCAAAGATCGGCGTCGTCGGCGCGGGGTTGATGGCGCGGCAGATCGCGACGCTCTTCCTGCGCCGGCTCGAGGTTCCGATCGTGCTGCGCGACGTGAAGCAGGAGATCGTCGACGAGGCCGTCGTCGAGATCGGCGCGGAGGCCGGGAAGCGCAAGGACGAGGGGAAGGCTCGGTTCCTCGCGTCGATCGTCTCCGGCGGGACCGACTATGGCGGGTTCGCCGACTGCGACCTCGTGCTCGAGGCGGTGTTCGAGGAGCTCGACGTGAAGAAGGACGTGTTCGCCGAGCTCGAGCGTGTCGTGCGCGCCGATTGCGTGCTCGCGACGAACACGTCGTCGCTATCGGTGACCGAGATGGCCGCCGACCTGCGCGCACCGCGGCGCGTCGTCGGGATGCATTTCTTCAACCCCGTCGCGCTGATGCCGCTGCTCGAACTCGTGCGCCCGCGCGAAACGGACGAGGAGACACTCGTGACCGCTTACGACGTCGGCGCGAAGCTGCGGAAGCGGCCGGTGCTCGTCGGCGATGCGCCGGGCTTCGTCGTCAACCGCGTGCTGACGCGCATGACGCGCGTGATCATGGACGCCGTCGAGCACGGCACGCCGGTCGAGGAGGTCGACGAGGCGGTGATGTCGCTCGGGATGCCGATGGCGCCGTCGGTGTTGCTGGCTATGGTCGGCCCTCGCGTCGCGAACCACGTGCTCGAGACGATGCACGACGCATTTCCCGAACGTTTCCCGCTCTCTCCGACGCTCGCGAACTACGCAGCCGGCGTCGACGAGGTCGTGGTGGTCGAGTCCAACCCCTGGACGCGGGAACAGGTCGTCGAGCGGGTGCTGGAAGCGGTCGCCGACGAGATCCACCGGCTGCTCGAGGAGGGCGTCGTCCCGGAAGCCGCCGATGTCGACACGTGCCTCCTCCTCGGCGCCGGCTGGCCGTTCTTCCTCGGCGGGATCACGAAGCACCTCGACCAGGTCGGCCTGAGCCAACGCCTCCTCGGCCATCCCTTCTCCGACATGCCCCGAACGGCCACGGCCCGGGTCTGACCCCGGACCTGGCTGGAACCGACGTGGCTCCCGGTCCACCCGGGCGCCGACGGACCGGCTCCTGGAGCGGCGTGGAGCCGGACCTGGCCCGAACACCCACGGCCAGGGTCTGACCCTGGACCTGGAGGTTCTGGACAGTCGAGCCATGCCGGAAGCGTCACGATCTTTCCACGGGCTCGCGTAGGCTGGGCGCGTGGCAACCGACGACTGGCGCATCCGGATCGAGCTGCCGGACGAGGAGGGAGCGCGCGGAGTGCTCGAGCGGCTCGGGCTCGCTCGGCGCGACGCCGACGAGTTGGCGGACGAGCTCCGCGAGCACCGGCTCGCCGTCTCGCACGACGACGACACGGTCTTCGTCTATGCAGCCTCCGGGGTGCAGGCGGAGCAGGCCTCGAGGATCATCGAGCAGGAGCTCCAGGACGCCGGCTGGACGCCGACGCGGTTCGTCACCGAGCGGTGGCTGGCCGAGGAGGAACGGTGGGACGACGACGCCGCCCAGCCGGACATCGAGGAAGACCTCCTGCAGCGCGGCTACGCGCCGTGGGAAGTGCGCGTCGAATGCAAGACCGCTGCGGAGGCGCGAGACCTCGCGGACGAGCTTCGCGCGGAGGGCTACGGCGTCTCGCGCACCTATACCTACGTGTTCGCCGGGACGGAGACCCGCGAGGATGCCACGGCCCTCGCCACGCGCATCCATGGGGAGGTCGAGCCCGGCGGGGAGCTGGTCTACGAGGTCCAGCCGCAGAATCCGTTTGCCGTCTTCGGAGGATTGGGAACCTAAGCCCCGGCTATACTGTTATCGCAGCTCGCCTAGGGGTTCCGCGAGCTAGCCCTTTGTTGGTGGCTTGGCAGCGCGCGAAGCGCTGCACGCATGCAAGAGACGACCGAAATTCCGACGACAGCGTCGGAGGCGACGGATGGCCTCGCGGCCGCCGCCCTCCGAGCCGAAGCCTGGGCCGGAGAGCCGTTCCTGCGGGAAGGCGAAGACCCGGCGCAGGCACTCGCGCCCGGCACATCCCGGCGCCGGGCACTCGACGACGCGCTGGGCGAGATCGAGGGCGGGCTGCGGGCGCCCTCGCCACAGTGGCGCGTCCGGTACGGCCTGATGCTCGGCCTCGAGCGCGTGCTGGGGGAGCAGCCGCCGCACCTCGCCTCGGGAACCGAGCTCCGGCGCCACCAGGTCGACGCGCTCGCGGGGATGCTGACGGAGTTGATCGCCGCGAACGAGGAGCACCAGAACGGGAACGGCAACGGCAACGGCGCCCAGGCCGAGGAAGTGCCTGAAGACGAGGACGAGGACGAGCCTGCCGACGAGGCGAGCGCCGAGGACGCCCTCCCCGCCGAGCCGGAGGACGAGCCGGAGGACGAGCCGACGGGCTGGACCGGCCCGGACCCCGGCGCAGTCCGGAGGTACCGCTTCCGCCACCCAACCGCTTCCGGAAAGACGATCGCGGCTGCGGGCTTCGTCGAGGCCGCGCGCACGCTCGGCGTCCTGATCCTCACGCATCGTCGCCTGCTCGTCTCGCAGTTCGAGCGAGACCTCACCGACGAGGGCTACGCCGACCGCTTCTCGCCTGCGATCGAGCGCGACAAGAGCGCCAAGTGCGCGAACCCGCTGACGATCCAGACGTACGCGTGGTTCGCGCGCCATCAACAGGACATCTCGCGGGACGCGTACCAGCTCGTGATCTGCGACGAGGCGCACACGGCGCTCGGGGAGAAGACGTCGAGCGCGATCCGCTCGTTCCCGGAGCCGATCTACATCGGGATGACCGCGACGGAGCAACTGATCGCGAAGCAGGTGTCGGACGTGTTCCCCGCGTCGGTCGACGACCTGCCGTTGCAGGACGCCGCGCGCCGCGGCTTGATCGCGCCGCTGCGATGTCTGCGCGTCCCGCCGGTCGCCGCGATCAACCAGGTGCCGATCGTCGGCGGCGACTTCGACCAGGAGATCCTCGCCAAGACACTCGACCACCAGGCGCTCAACCAGGCTGCCGCGTCGCTCTACCGGGACCGGTTCGAGGACACGCCCGGAATCGTCTACGCCGCCGGCGTCGACCACGCCTACAACCTTGCGAAGGAATTCCGCGCGGCGGGCCTCAAGGCGGAAGCGGTTTCCGGCCGCACGCCGCCGGTGAAGCTCGCGGAGACGCTCGCAGCGTACGAACGCGGCCAGATCAATGTCCTGATCAACGCGATGCTGCTCGCAGAAGGTTGGAACTCGCCGCGCGCGACCGTGTGCATGCACCTCGCGCCGACGGCGTCACGCCGCGTGTACCAGCAGCGAATCGGTCGCATCATGCGCATGCACCCGCGCAAGGAAGCCGGGATCGTCGTCGACTTCGTCCCGAAGGCCGCGACGCACAACGAGCGCGTGGTCTCGCTGCACTCGCTGCTCGACGCAGACTTCTACCGCGAGGGCGCACGCGTCACGCCCGCACCGCGACGCCGCATGCAGCGCCGTGCGCGCCGCCGGCTCACGCCCGCACCGTGGCTCGTCCCGGTCACTCCCGACGCGCGCAGGCGGCTGAACGTGATCACACGCGAATGGCAGCGCGTCGATCCGAAGTACCTCGACGTGGACGAGCAACGGTACTGGGCGGCGATCGCCGGACGCCAGATCCGCTTCGACGAGCGCGTCGCGTTCGTGGAGAAGCTGACTGCCCGCGGCGCCGAGAAATCGACGCTGGAGCAGTTCCTGGCGACGTGCGCTGCCGAGAACCCGAACCGGCGGCTCAGGATGATCGCGCTCTCCGACCGCGTCTCGATGATGGTCGAGCGCGCCGATTTCGACGACCTCGTCACGCTCGTCACGCAGGCGCCGACCTGGGAGAAGGATCGGATGAGCGGCATCCGTCTCCTGCTGCGCGCCGTCGCCGAGCAGAAGGTCGACGCGCCGGAGCAGATCCTCGCACGCTGGACGTGGCGGCTCGCCCGCGCGTCGCGCAAGGTGCAGGACCGCCGCGCGAGCAGCGAGTTCCCGGAGGCGAAGCGGCTGCTCGGCGCGCTCGCCAACTCGCGTGGGCATCGCCACGAGGAGAACGCGGCCAAGCTCGTCAACGCGGCCCGCGAGCTCCCGCTCCCCGTCGGCGTCGCGCTGCTGGCCTCGGCCGAGGGCTACACGCCGCGCGCGACGCAGCTGATCGAGGCGGCGCGCGAGAAGCTGGCGTCGATCCACGAGGTCGCGGAAGCACTTGCCGAGAACCTCCCGCCGCCGAAGCTGACCTCCGGCCGCTCGCGCCGGCGCAAGCGGCGCAAGAAGAAGAAGACGGGCGTCGAGGCGCAGACGGCCGAACAGACGCAGAGCCGGAACGGCGCCGAGGCGGCGGCCGCGGAGGCCGCGCCGGCGGCGACCGACGGCAACGGGACGGCCCCGAAGAAGCGGCGCCGGCGTCGGAAGCCGAAGCCCGCCGAGGCATCTTCGGCCGGAGTCGCGAACGAGGGCACGCCCGATCCCGCGCCCGAGCCCGCGGCTGACGCCCTGTAACGATCCATCTCGTCGTCAGACTGGTAGGACAGTCAGATGGCGATTCTGATTCCCGCTGCGTTCGTTGCCGGCGTCATCGTCGCCGTCAGCCCGTGCGTGCTCCCGGTCCTGCCGATCGTCCTGGCCGGAGGCGGCGCGGCCGGGACGCGTCGGCGGCCCTACGCGATCGTCGCCGGCCTGGTCGCGACCTTCGCCGCCTTCCTGCTCGCGGGCGCGTGGCTCTGGGGGCTGCTCGGGATCGACCCGAAGTACCAGCTGAAGATCGGCGCCGCCCTCCTCCTGCTGCTCGCGTTGACGCTGATCGTGCCGAGGATCGGTGAGGTGCTCGAGCGGCCGTTCCTCTTCCTCACGAGACGCCGCGTCGGCGACGCGGGAGGCGGCCTGCTGCTCGGCGCAAGCCTCGGCCTGGTGTTCGTTCCCTGTACCGGTCCGATCCTCGGCACCCTGATCCCGCTGGTCGGCGCACACCGGTCGAGCTTCGACGTCGTCCTCCTCGTGCTCGTCTTCTCGATCGGGCTCGCAGCGCCGCTGCTCGCGATCGCGACCGGGAGCCGGCGCGCGGCGGCCTCGCTCCGCGCCAACGGACAGACGATCCGCATCGCGGCCGGCGTCGTCGTAGCGCTGATGGCGGTCGTGCTTTACAACGGCTGGGCGGCCCGTGTCCAGACGGCCGTGCCCGGGTACGTCAAATGGGCGCAGGACCTCGTCGAGGGAAATCACTCGGTCAAGCGCGAGCTTGCGCAGCTCCGCGAGGGGGATCGCAGCACGAAGAGCGCAGCGTCGAAGTTCGCGAACCCGAGCCTCGCCGTCGCGCCGGCGCGCCTGAAGGTCCCGCTGACCGACTACGGCGCCGCTCCGGATTTCCAGGGCATCTCGAGCTGGGTGAACACGCCCGGCCTGTCGCTCGGCGCGCTGCACGGGAAGGTCGTGCTCGTCGACTTCTGGACGTACTCGTGCATCAACTGTCTCCGGACGCTTCCGCACCTCGAGGAGTGGAACCGGCTGTACCGCGCCAAGGGCCTCGTCATCGTCGGAGTCCACACGCCGGAGTTCGACTTCGAGCACGACGCCGCGAACGTCCGCGACGCAGTCGCGCGGCTCGGCGTCCGCTATCCCGTCGCGATCGACAACGGCTACAAGACGTGGAACGCGTACCAGAACCAGTATTGGCCGGCCGAGTACCTGATCGACCAGAACGGGCACGTGCGGCACATCCACTTCGGCGAGGGCGAGTACGGCGCGACCGAGAACGACATCCGGCTGCTGCTCCGTGCCGGCGGACAATCGTCGCTCCCGATCGCGAAGCCGGAGCGGGACACGACCCCGACCGGCGACATCACGCCGGAGACGTACCTCGGGTATTCACGGATCGATCGCTATTCGGGAACGCGGCTGCGCGCCGACGCCGAGACGACCTACACGGCGCCGGCGACGCTCGCGCGCGACCACTTCGCCTACGGCGGCCAATGGAAGGTCGAAAGTGAGCGGATCGTGGCCGGCTCCGGCGCGCGAATCAAGCTGCATTTCCACGCGCGGAAGGTGCACCTCGTGCTCGGCGGCCACGGTTTTGTCCACGTCTTCGTCGACGGGCGACCGCGCGGCGCGGCCCGCGTCGACGGCCCTCGGCTCTACACGCTCGTGTCGTCGCCGAGCTTGCGCGACGGCGTGCTCCAGCTGAAGGTCGCGCCCGGCGTCGAGGCGTACGCCTTCACGTTCGGCTAAGCCTCAGGGCTGTTCCGACGGCGCGTCGGGCGGATCCTTGTCCGCCTCTCGCTCGCGCAGGAAGCGCGTGAGCTCGGCGGCAAGCGAGTCGCCCGACGGCAGGTCCTGCTCGTCGTCGATCAACTCCGCCCGCTGCTCCAGCTCCGCGACGTAGGCGGCAGTCTCGTCGTCGGAGGCGACGGCCTCGCTCACCTGTTCCGCGTAGCGCTCCGACGCCTCGTCGAGCTCCTGCGTCTCGATCTCGGTTCCGAGGATCTCGCCGAGTCTCTGGCAGAGCGCGAGCGCGGCGCGCGGGCTCGGCGCGAGCGACACGTAATGCGGCACTGCTGCCCACAGGCTGATCGACGGCATGCCTGAGCGCGCGCACGCGTCATGCAGGACGCCGACGATCCCGGTTGGCCCCTCGTACCGCGACCGCTGGAGCCCGAGCTCCTCGATCAGCTCGGGGTCCGTCGCGCCGCCGGTCACCGGCGACGGGCGCGTGTGCGGCACGTCGGCGAGCAGCGAACCGAGCGTGACCACAAGGCCGACGCCGAGCTCCTCCGCGAGCCCGGTCACGAGCCCGGTGAAGGTCTTCCAGCGGACGTTCGGCTCGATGCCGAGCATCAGCACGGCGTCGCGCTGCAGCCCGGGGATATGGGCGTGGTAGAAGGCGTTGTCCGGCCACTCGACGCGCCGCGTCTGGCCCTCGACGAGCGACACATGCGGTCGGGTCGCCTGGAAGTCGAAGAATCCCTCCGGCTCGATCTCGGCGAAGCGCGCCGCGGCCCACGTCTTCGCCAGATAGCCGCCGGCGAGCGACGCGCCCTGGCCTCCGTCGTTCCAGCCGCGGAACGCCGTGATCAGCACGGGGTCGCGGAGACTCGGGCGGGTGGTGAGGTTGAGCTCGTCGGCCATCGCCAAATCCTACGCGGGCGCGAACGACCTAAGCGGCCGCCAGAACAGCGTCGCGAGCGCAACGGTTGCCGCCCAGAGGGTGCCGGCGAGGATCACGTGCACGAGCACGACGCCCCACGGCAAGTGCGTCCGCCATTGCAGCTCGCCGACGCCCATCTGCACGAACAGGAGCGCGAGCACGCCGACCGCCAGCATGAACAGCCGCGGCGAGCGCTCCCGCCTGGCCGCCAGGTACCCGAGGCTGAACACGAACGCGCCGAGGAAGATCGCAACGACGACTGCATGGACGTAGACGGTCGGCTTCAGCGACGCGAAGCGGTCGATGTGCTTGCCGCCGCCGGAGTGTGGCCCCGCCGCAGTCGCGAACGTGCCGCTGACGACGAGCAGGAAGCAAGCACCGACGAAAACGGCAGCGAGCCGACGGAGCTCGCGCGGAACGAGCGGAGGGACGTGGCCTTCGCTGGAACCGCGAGCCTCGAGCACGAGGACAACGGCGCCCGCGACGAGGAGCATCGACAGCAGCAGGTGCGACATCACGACCGGCCAGCGCAGGTCGCTCCGCACCGCCAGGTAGCCGAGCGGCGCCTGCGCGAGCGCTCCGATGAAGAGCGCGAGTGCAAGGCGGACGGCCCAGCGCGGCAACGCCGGCGTGCGCCATGCGCCGAGCCACGTGAGCAGCGTGATCGCGATCACGACGCCTCCGACCATCCGGTTCCCGAACTCGACGTACGAGTGGTAACCCTTGGCAGGCAGCGGATGACCCTTCTCGCACCCGGGCCAGTGGCGGCAGCCGAGACCCGAGTCCGTCAGGCGCACGGCTGCGCCGGTGCCGAGGATCGCCCACAAGCCGAACAGGTTCGCCGCAGCCAGGACGAAGAACTGCGCCGGCGCGAGCACCCAGGCGCGCGGCGTCTCGACGGACGTAGCGAAACGGGACACGACTCGGGTCAGACCCTAGCCGCGTCCCCGCGGGACCTGCTCCGAGGGTCACTGACCCTCTTCTTCGGGGGTGGACGCCCATGGCTCACAGGAGCGGATCGACGATGGCCGGATATCCGTCGGCCCCGTCGAAAGGGGTCGGGCGGGAGCCGAGGAAGAGCGGCCGGTCGGCGGCGTTCAGCAGCACCGGCATCATGTCGGGCCCACGCAGGTGGCCGAGGATCCCGTCGGCGCACGTCGACTCGCCGAACTCGCGCACGCGATCAGCGCGCACGCCCGGGCCGGCGACGACGAACGGCACCGGGTCGCCCGAGTGGATCACCTCGGGCGAGGCGGGAGTCGCGTGGTCGCCCGTCACGCAGACGATCGCGCGGTCGATGGGCAACTCGCCTAGAGCTGCATCCATCCTCTCCAACATCGCGCGCTTCCGGAGCGGATCCTTCGTGTGCCCCGCCGCGTCGGCGCTCTTCTGGTGCGCGAACACGAACGTGTCGCCGGCGTCGAGCCGCTCGCGGATCGATGCCAAGCGCCCGCGAAGGTCTGCTGTGGGGTCATCGGTCTCCTTCGCCTCGACCGCGTCGAGCCCGACCGCCCGGGCGAGGCCGCGCAGGAACGCCGACTCCGCAATGAACGTCCCGCGCAGACCGTGGCGCTCCTCGAACGTCGGCACGTGCCGCGGGCGCCCCCACCACTTCAACGTGATCACGTTGAAGCGCTCGCCGTCGAGCCGCCGCATCACCTCACGTGTCCACTCCTCGGCGGCGCGCGCTGTGCGCGACGCCTCCGGGACGAGCGGTTGCGGGCGCAACAGCGGATGACGGTCGCGAAAGAACGCGTCGCTGTCGGTCACGCGATCGTCCGCGCCGCCGGCGACGCGCAGCACAGCCTCGCCGCGCCACACATGCTCGAGCGAGAACCTCAAGCCGTCGACGGTGATCCCGTCGCAGCGTGCGACCAGTTGCGCAGCGTCATCCGCGTCGGCAGCGGGATCCGGCCGCCCTGTCAGCCACCACCCGTCGGGACGCCGCTCCGCGGGGCGCAGCGCGGCATACGCGAACACGTGCTCCTCGTCGACATCCTGTCCGCGGCCGAGCGCCTCGAACACGGCACGGCCCGGGAACTCGTCGGGGCGGTACCCGAGCAGCGACCAGTGCGCGACCTCGCTCGACGGCGCGCGGCCGGGGCCCACCGCGTAGATGACGCCGCACGAGCCGCGCGCGCACAGCGCGTCTAGGTTCGGCGTGTTTGCAGCTTCGACGCCCGAGCGCCCACCGAGCGCGCCGTGCGTTCGGTCGGCGACGCCGTCGAGCAGGACGACGACGATCGGAAGGAGGCTCAAACGGCGACGCGTTCGAGCGAGCGGATCACCCGCGCGACGCCGGGCGGGACGAGTGAGCTCCAGTCGCGGCCGGCGCGGATCGCCGCGCGCACGTCGCTCCCGGAGATCTGTTTCTCGGCGCCCTCGTCGAGAATCACGACGTCGTAGCCTGCGTCGCGCATCCGCTCGAGCTTCGTTCCGCCCCACTCCGAGAACAGGCGCAGGTACTGCGTGACGCCCTCGGGAACGTACGCCGGCCACAACTCCGGCTCGTTCACGGGGAACGGGATCACGTGCACCGGAATCCGCTCGTCAGCGGCGGCCGCCTCGATCATCAGCAGCCGCTCGGTGTACGTGAACGGATTCGACTCCGGCAGATGGCGCAGCGGATCGGTCGGTTCCTCCTTCACCCGCCACGGATCCGGGTTCGTGATCCCGACGAAGACGACCTCGGACCGCGCACCTGCACCGCGCAGGTATTCGAGGTGTCCGTTGTGGAACGGCTGGAACCGGCCGTGGATCATCCCGCGACCGTCAGGCAACGACGACGCCGCTTCCCTCCTCCACCGCACCGATGCGGCGGACGAACAGCTTTCGCGCACCGAACTCGGCCTCGAGTGCCGGGCCTCGCTCGGCGGGTAGCGACACGAGGAGGCCGCCCGCCGTCTGCGGGTCGAACGCGAGCGCCTCGAGCGTCTCGCCGATGCCGTCGAGACTGACGTGCGGCCCGGCGAAGTCGCGGTTGCGCGGGTCGCCGCTCGTCCGGACGCCCTTCCGCGCGAGGTCGAGGGCGCCGTCGATTGCCGGGAAGCGCTCCGGCTCGAGCCTGACGCGCACGCCGCTTCGCTCCGCCATCTCGTGGGCGTGCCCGAACAGGCCGAACCCGGTGACGTCCGTGACCGCGTTCGGTGCAAGCCCGCGCAGCACGTCGGCCGCGTCCTTGTTCAGCGTCCGCATCCAGCGCACCGCGCGCTCGAGTTGCATCGCGCCTGCGAGCCCTTTCTTGTAGCCGGACATGATCAGGCCGGTGCCGAGTGGCTTCGTGATGAAGAGCGCGTCTCCGGGACGCGCGCCGTTCTTCGGCCAGATGCCGTCGGGCCGGACGGTTCCGACGACGGCGAGCCCGTATTTCGGCTCGGCGTCGCGAATCGTGTGACCGCCTGCGAGGAGCCCGCCCGCGGCTCGCACCTGCGCGTCAGCGGCGGCGAAGATCTGGCCGAGCATCTCCGTCGGCAACTCCTCGGGGAACGCCGCGATCGACAGAGCGAGCAGCGGCGTCCCGCCCATCGCAAAGACGTCGTTGAGCGCATTCGTCGCCGCGATCGCGCCGTAATCCGCTGGATCGTCGACGACCGGCGGGAAGAAATCGAGCGTGAAGATGAGCGCGCGTTCGTCGTCGAGCCGATAGACGGCGGCGTCGTCGGCAGGCGCGAGCCCGACGAGCAGGTTTTCCTCGTCCACGGGGACGAAGCCGCGAAGCAGCTCCTCGAGCCGCGCTGCCGAATACTTCGCGGCGCAACCGCCACACGAGGCGAGATCAGTCAGTTTCACGGGGGTCGTCGCGGTGCCCATCCGGGGCCTCCTCCGTCGCTGAACAGCGAAATGTAGGGCTGTCTGCCCTGTTCGTCTACAGACTGCCGACGATGGGATGCGTTACGCAAAAGAAGCGGCGGCGCATCGCGCCGCCGCTTCGTCAGGGGAGAGGAGGAACCTTCGCGGATCCCCCGCGTCCCTTTCGCCGCAGGGGCACGTGAACCTTCCAACTTGCAAGGATGATCCATGCCCGCAGCCCTGATCACCGGCGGCTCGTCCGGCATCGGCCTTGCGATCGCCCAGGCGCTGCACGAGGACGGGTATGGCCTGACGCTGGTCGCGAGAGGCGCCGACCGTCTCGCCGCGGCGGCCGGCGAGCTCGGTGCGCTCGCCGTCGCCGCCGACGTCTCGAACGAGGACGATTGCGCACGCGCCAACGCGGCGCATGCCGACCGCTTCGCGTCGCTCGACGTCCTCGTCAACTCCGCCGGCGTCGGGGTCGGCGGCAGGATCGAGGACCTCGCAACCAAGCACTGGGATCTGCAGCTCGCGGTCAACCTGCGCGGCGCGTTCCTGATGACGCGCTTCGCGCTCCCGCTCCTGAAGCGCTCGCACGGGCTCGTCGTCAACGTCGCGTCGATTGCCGGCACGATCGCCGCGCCCGGGCTGTCGGCGTACGGAGCCGCGAAGGCGGGGCTGATCGCGTTCACGCGGACGCTCAACGCGGAGCACGCGGCCGAGGGTGTCCGCGCGACGGCCCTCTGCCCCGGCTTCGTCGACACGCCGATGGCGGCGTGGACCGGGATGGCCGCCGACGAGATGATCCAGCCGCAGGATTGCGCGGAGATTGTCAGGACGCTCGTGCGGCTGAGCCCGCGTGCGCGGATTCCGCAGGTCGTGATCGAACGCGTGACCTGACGCCGCGCGTGCGCCCGCGCTAGACCGACCCCGGCGTCCGCATGATCCGCCAGAAAAGGTAGAGCGCCATCGCGCCCGCAATGCAGAACCCGACCAGCGACACGACGTGGCTGACGCGCGCCATCAGCGCCGACGCGATCAGCAGACCGACGACGATCAACGCCGCGCCGACGCGATTCGCCACGGAGCGCAACACGTGCTCGAATCCCTCGAGGTCGGTCGGCGTGACGCCGACCTTCATCGTCCCCGTCTCGAGCTTGTTCACGAGCTGCGCGAAATGGCGCGGCAGGCGACCGACCGGCTCGAGCTGTGTGTACATCCACGCGAGGAACTGGTTCGGCTCGAGCCGCCGCTCCGCTTCGCGCAGCATCACCTCGATCGCGTCCTCCTCCATCAGCCGGATCGGATCGAGCTCGGGATAGAGGACACGCGCGATCGAATCGGCCTGCGCAAGCGTTTTGCCGACCAGCGCGAACGAGGTCGGCAGCGAGATGCCGTACTCGAACGAGATCCGCTGCAGGTCGGCGAGCGCCTCGCCGGCCCGAATCCCCGACAGCGGCCGCCAGTGATAGCGGGGAAGCTTCCTCCGCAGGTCCTGAAGGAATGCCGGCTCGTCCGACGTGAGCGACGTCCGCGAAAGGCCGAGGATCAGATCGGCAACGTCGTCTGCGCGGTTCTGCGCGACGGCGAGCAGCAGCAGCGCGAGGTTGCGCCGCGTGTCGTCGTCGATGCGACCGAGCAAGCCGAAGTCGACGAGTGCGAGCCGCCCGTCGGTCGTCAGCAGGACGTTCCCGCGATGCGGGTCGGCGTGGTACACGCCCTCGACCGTCACCTGGTACACGTACGCCTTGAAGAACTGGCGGGCAAGCTCGTGCGCTCGCTCCGGTGCGAGGCCGTGGTCGTCGTCGACCTTCCTCCCGTCGATGCGCTCGAGCACGAGCACGCGCTCCGTCACGTACGGCCGCATGACGCGCGGCACGACGAGATCGTCGTACTCCGACAGCAGCCCGGCGACGAGCTCCGCGTTGTTGGCCTCTTCGACGAAGTCGAGCTCTCCACGCAGATGCACCTCGAGCTCGTCCGCGAGTGCGCGTGCCTGGAGCAGCTGTGCGCGTTCCGAGCGGCGTTCGAGTGTCTCCGCCGTCGAGCGCATCAGGGCGAGGTCGAGGTCCACCTGGCGCTCGATCCCGGGACGGCGGACCTTGACGATCACCTCCTGACCGCTCTTCAGGAGCGCGCCGTGGATCTGCGCGATCGACGCGGTCGCGATCGGCTCGGGGTCGAGGCGCGCGAAGATGTCCCCCGGGAGTTCCTCCGCGATCACCTGCCGGATCGCGTCGAACGGCACCGGCGGCACCTGGTCGACGAGCTTCCCAAGCTCGTCGATGTACGGATCCGGCAGCAGGTCGGGCCGCGACGAGAGCAACTGGCCGAGCTTGATGTAGGTCGTCCCGAGCTGCTCGAGTGCCTTCCGAAACTCGACCGCGCCCTCACGGGTCGCGGGCCGCTCGCCGACGACGCCGAGCTCGCGCAAGACGCGCAGGACGCCAGACCGACGCGCGACGCGCGCGACATGCACCGCACGGCGCGCACGCTCGATCCTGGCCCCCATCAGGGGCGCATCATGACAAGAGCGCCGGTGCTCTAGTCGCGCGAGGGCTTGATCCGCTGTCGCGCCAGGAACGTGTCGACCGCCTCCTTGTGGACGCGGAGGACGCGACCGACGCGCACGGCGTCGAGCCGGCCCCCATGGATCAGGCGCCGGATCGTCTCCGGATGCACCCCGAGCTGCCCCGCGACCTCGCGGACGCTGTAGAGGCCGCCGTCAGGGCGCGGTTCGGGCGTGGACACGATCGATAGCCTGCCATGCCGCGGCGGCGCGTGCCATGGGCCGAACGGCTCATCTACGGCGGCTGCTTCCAACCCGAGCGGTTAGAGGTTTGATGTGGATTGTGGGTGACAGGCCTCTAGGAGAGGTAGCGGCGAACGGCCGAGTCGAGCTCGGAGACCGAGACGGTGCCCTCGAATTTCGCCTTGATCCGGCCGTCGCGGCCGACGAGGAAGATCCAGGGCTCGCTCGGCAGCCGCCACTGATGGACCCATTCGTTCTCGCCCTTCGCGGGGTTGTTGTCCTTGTAGATCTCGACGTGGATGAACCGGATCCCGCGCGCGGCGAACCGGCGCTGTACGGCTTCGGTGACATCGACGACGGGACCGCACGTCCGGCTCTGGCAGAAGCGCGGCGTCGCGAAGACGAGCACGAACGGCGCGTGTGCACGGAGCGAGCTCGCAACGGAGTACCGCAGAAGCGTGCGGTCAGGCGGCACACTCGTCGTCAGCGCGCGGATCGGCGCCGTGGCGAGCGTCGGCGTCTGCGAGGGGATCGCCTCCGACCCGACTGCCGGCGTGATCGAGTGCGCACGCACCTGCAGATCGCGGATACCGCCGATGCGGAGATCGCCCCCGACCGGCCGCGCGAGCAGCCAGTAATGACCCGCGTGCGGGATGCGCACATGCGTGACGTAGATCGGGTTGGCGCTCTCGGCGTCGGCCGATCCGGGTAACCCGGGCCGCTCGAGCCGAGCCGTCGTCCGTGCGAACGGCTCCGCGTTCCGCGAGCGCGCGACCCATACGTCCGCCGTCGGCCGCTCGACCGGCCGGCCGTCGTTCGCGACCACGAGAAAGGACATGCGAACGTCGCCGGCTGTGTATTCCGACGTTCCGGGGATCAGGACGACGGCTTGGCCTGATCCGCGCCACAACCGATTGAGCGTGTTCCGCTGCGAGCCGCAGCCGGCGAGAAGTGCTAGGAACGCCAGCGCGACGAGCGAAACGCGCACACGGTCAATCTATGCGCCGTCGTACATACCGAGCGGCAGCAACTGCCACGCGCCGAGTAGCGCGAGCACGATGAGACTGCCGAGAACGGTGAGCTGAAAGAGCCTGGCCTTGGTCATGTCACCTCCTTTTCGAGGTCTAGAAGCGGACGTCCTGCAGGGCTTCGGCGGCGGTGCGATACAGCCGCGCCGCGAACGCGTGGTCGCCACGCTTCGTCGCGAGGTCGCCCTGGGCGACCCATGCGGCGGCGCGATGGCTTCCCGACGAAAGCTGGTCGAACGCCTCTTCGGCAGCGCCGAACGCGGTCTCGGCCTCGTCGAGCCGATCCTGCTCGAGCAGAGAACGTCCGAGCACGAGTTGCGCGTTGCCGATCTCGTCGAGGTAGTCGACGCGTCCGTCGAGCAGCTGGAGCGCATGCCGCGCCTGCTCCTCCGCGCGTTCCACGTCGCCGGTGCGCAGGTGAACCTGGGCAAGAGAGTTCACCGCATGGGCGGCACCTTCGTCGTTGCCGACTTCGAGCGCGATGCGGAACGCATCCTTCAGGATCGATTCCGCCTCGTCTGGATGACCGAGCAGGAAGTTGATCCCGCCGAGGTTGTTCATCAGGCGGCCGAGCGTCCGCCGATCCTCGAGCTCCTCGTAAATGGCCTTCGCGCGCTCCGCGTACGAGCGAGCGAGCACCCACTTCCCCTCGCGGTCAGCAATTGCCGACGCGGTGAAGAAGATGTCGGCGGTCGTGCGCCGGTCGTTCAAGCCTTCCGCGAGCTCGAGCGCGCGCTCAACGTCCTCACGCGCGGCCTCGAGATCGCGGCGCCGCTGGTAGCACCGCGACCGCCACGCGAGGATGTTCGAGCGGAGGTGATCCGACGGGAGCGGCGCCGCCTCCGCGAGCTTTAGCGCCTCGTCGAACAGGTTGATCGCCGTCTGGACGCTCGAGAGCCTGAACCGCGCCATGCCGAGCCTGAAGAGAACGTCCGCGCGCTCGACGTCGGAGAACTCCGGCCCTTCGGTCAGCTGACGTGCGCGATTGAGCAGCTCGATTGCCTGGCGCACTTCCCCTTCGCGCAGCCGCGCAGTTGCCTCGCCGGCGAGGAGCCTGACCTCGAGCTCGCGCAGACCGGTTGCGAGAACGGCGGAGTGGAGGTCGCTGAAGGCTTCGACTGCCTCTGGATTGCGCCGGGCCTCGAGCAGGGCCTCGGCCCGTGCGAGCGACGCGTCGACCCGACCGCGCTCGTCAGCCGAGACACCGTTGGCAAGGAACGCCGCATCGACGCCGAGGCGCTGGGCGAGCCACGCGACGGTCTCGGCCGTCGGGCGTGTCTTGCCACGCTCGATCTGGCTCACGTATTCCTTCGAGAAACGCTCGCCGGCAAGGCCGGTTTGCGTCATCCCCGCAGCGACCCGCAACTGGCGCAGACGCTCTCCGAGCCGAAGCCCCGACTCGATCGCGGAAGGACGGCGCGGCTTGATTGAAGGCCCGGACACTTCCCGTAGCTAAGCCAATACTTCACAAAACCGCAAGTTGTCCTGATGAACTCCCCCAAAAAGGCCATGCCTTAGCGCCTTCTGCGTCAAGTACGAATCCGAAAAATCACTTGACTGGGTTACTTGACAGGCCGCCCAACCGCTCCTACAGTGAGGCCATCTTGCAACCGGGCCGGAGACGGCGGGCTGCAGGAGGCGCTTCACAGGCAAGAGACGGGGCGTGGCTGGGCCGCAGAGCCAAGTCCGTGGGATCTGCCGACAAGAGTGGAGCAGCCTGTAAGGAATCGACCCCTGGTGCCGCAGCCGGGGGTCTTCCTTTTTCGGCCGTGAAAAGACCGGCGTCTTTCCGACGGGTAGGCCGGGTGATCTGCCGACGGCCGCAGCGGCGAAGCGCGACCTGACTACGCGCCGACTGCCGGCTCCGGTGCGGGGGCTCGCTGGTGCCGTGCTTCGCGGATCGTCAGCGCCGCGACCCAGGCGGCGGCGAAGGTGATGCAGGCGCCGACATAGAGCGCATCGTGGTACCCGGCGACGAACTGCGTGATCGCCTTCGGGTTGGGCGGCTGCACGTGGACCTGCGTCGCGACCACCGCGCCGAGGACGGCGATCCCGAGTGAGCCACCGACCTGGCGCATGCTGTTGATCACGGCGGAGCCGACGCCGGCCTTGTCGACCGGCACCGAGTGCATGGCGGCGGCGGTCGTCGGCGTCATCGCCATCGACATGCCGAATCCGCCCAGCAGCAACCCCGGCAGGATCGCCCACCAACTGGAGCTCGCGTCGAGGCGCGAGAAGCAGAGCAGCGATCCGGTCAGCAGGAGCATGCCGGCGCTCATCAGCCACCGCGGGCCGATCCGGTCGGACAGGCGGCCCGCCTGTGGGGCGACGAGGATGATCAGCACGGTCATCGGCAGGAACGTGGCGCCCGTTTGGATCGCGGAGTACCCGAGGACGTTCTGCAGGAACAGGGAGTTGAAGAAGAAGATCCCGAACATTGCGAGCCCGACGAGGAGCATCACGGTGTTCGCGCCGGCGAACGTCGGGTTGCGGAACAGCGACAGGTCGAGCATCGGGGCGCGCTGGTGCAGCTCGAGCAGCACGAACGCCGTCAGCGAGACGGCGGCGATGGCGAACATCGAGAGGACGAGCGCCGACGTCCACGCGTGATGGTTCGTCGAGATCAGCCCGTAGGTCAGCGCGAAGAGCCCGACGGCCGACGTGACGAGACCCGGGAGGTCGAGCCGCTGTTCACGTGAGGTGTCGCGCGTCTCGTCGATGAAGACCCGCGCCGCCACCATCCCGATCAGCCCGATCGGAACGTTGATGAAGAAGATCCAGCCCCAGCTGATCTTCTCCGTGAGGATTCCGCCGACGAGCGGTCCGATCGCGAGCGCCATCGCCGAGACGCCTGCCCAGATCCCGATCGCCATCCCGCGCTGGCGCGCCGGGAATGTCGCCGTGATGATCGAGAGCGTGGCCGGGTTCATCATCGCCGCGCCGACCGCCTGCACGGTTCGGGCGGCGATCAGCACCGTCGCAGTGCCGGCGAGCCCACAGACGAGCGACGCCGCGGTGAAGACGATGAGGCCGGCGATGAAGATCCGGCGGCGCCCCAGGAGGTCCGCGAGCTTCCCGCCACTGAGGAGGAGGACGCCGAACGTCAGCGCGTAGGCGTTTACGACCCACTCGAGCTCCGAGCGGTCGATCCCGAGCGATTTCTGCATCGACGGCAGCGCGACGTTCACGACCGTGTTGTCGAGCATGATCATGAACAGGCCGAACGAGACGGCGACGAGCGTCCACCACTTGCGGTTCTCGGCGGTGAAGAGGCGTGAGCGCATCCCGTTCAGGCTAGTGACAGGCGCCGACCCTGCGCCAGCGCTTTTCTGTTGCAATTTGCGGACAACGGCGGGCACGATGTTTCCGCGGTCGCAGACGCGGAAACCGGCGACCGTATACTTCGACAGAAGAAGGACAGTCCGCGCCATGCGGCAAGGCCGCGGGCGGTCGTCTGCGGCACGACCGCCCGCGTAAGTCCGCATCGCGACGGCTGACATAGGCTTCGGGCTGTGCCGGAGTTCGTCTGGGCGCCGTCCGAGCAGTTCCGCGCGCAGGCGAATTTGACCCGCCTGCAGCGGCGCCTCGGCGTCGACGCGTACGCCGACCTCCACCGGATCTCCGTCGAGGAGCCCGAGCGGTTCTGGCCTGCCGTGATCGACGACCTCGGCTTCCGCTTCTCGCAGCCGTGGGAGCGGGTCGTCGACCTCTCGCGGGGCCCCGAATGGGCGACGTGGTTCGACGGCGCGAAGCTGAACATCGCGCAGGAGTGCGTCCACCGTTGGGCCGCCGAGCGCCCCGCCGACGAAGCGGCGGTCTGGCTTCCCGAGCAGGGCGACCGGCAGTCGCTGTCGTGGCGCGAGGTCTCCGACGCCGTCCGGCGCCTCGCGGAAGGGCTGGCGTCGCTCGGGATCGGCCCCGGAGATGCGGTCGGCATCTTCCTGCCGATGTCGCCGCAGGTCGCGATCGCGTCGCACGCAATCGCGCACCTGGGCGCGGTTCAGGTTCCGATCTTCTCCGGATTCGCCGCGCCGGCCATCGCCGCACGTCTCTCGGACGCGAAGGCAAAGGCGTTGATCACCTGCGACGGCTCGCTGCGGCGCGGCCACGTGATGCCGATGAAGGCGATCGCCGACGAAGCGCTCGAGTCGGCGCCGACCGTGACGCATACCGTCGTCTGGCGGCGGCTCGGAATGGACGACGTCCCGATGGTGATCGGACGCGACCGGTTCTGGGACGACCTCGTCGAGAAGGCCGGCGGCGACCTCGAGCCCGCGCAGGTCGACGCGGAGCATCCGTACCTTCTCGCGTACACCTCGGGGACGACAGGCCGGCCGAAGGGCGCGCTCCACGTGCACGGCGGCTTCCTCGTCTCGATCGCGCGCGAAGCGGCGTATCAATCCGACGTGCACGCCGGCGACCGCGTGCATTTCGCGACGGACATGGGCTGGATCATGGGCCCGTGGACCGTCGTCGGCTGCGGCGCGGCCGGCGCGACAGTCGTCTACGCGGAGGGTGCGCCCGACTTTCCCTCCGATCGCCTCTGGGCGCTGATCGAGTCGGAGCGCATCACGATGCTCGGCGTTTCGCCGACGCTGATCCGTGCGCTGATTCCCAAGGGCGACCCGCGCAACGACCTGTCGTCCCTGCGGACGATCACGACGACGGGCGAGCCGTGGAACCGCGATCCCTACCTGTGGCTGTTCGAGCACGTCGCGGGGCGGCGCGCGCCGATCGTGAACATCTCCGGCGGGACCGAGGTCGGCGCGTGCTTCCTGACGACATGTGTCACGGAGCCGATCAAGCCGGTCGCGCTCGGCTTTCCCGCACTCGGTCAGGACATGGACGTGTTCGACGCCGACGGTCGGCCGGTGCGCGGCGAGGTCGGCGAGCTGGTGTGCAAGCGCCCGTGGCCCGGGATGACGCGCGGCATCTGGGGCGACGACGAGCGTTACCTCGAGACGTACTGGCGGCGCTTCCCCGGCGTGTGGACGCACGGCGACTGGGCGTCGATCGACGACGACGGATACTGGTTCTTGCACGGCCGTTCCGACGACACGCTCAACATCGCCGGCAAACGCGTCGGCCCTGCGGAGCTCGAGAGCGCTGCAGTCGCGCACCGCGACATCGCGGAAGCGGCGGCGATCGGCGTGCCTCACGACGTGAAGGGGGAAGTCGCCTGGATCTTCTGCGTGCCGCGCGACAACGCCGACGCCACGCTGCAGCTCGCGGCCGACGTCGCGGATGCGGTCGCGGCCGACCTCGGCAAAGCGTTCAAACCGGACCGCATCGTGTTCGTGTCCGCACTCCCGAAGACGCGAAGCGCGAAAATCGTCCGACGCGCAGTCCGCGCGCGCGTTCTCGGGAAGGACCCCGGCGATCTCTCGTCGCTGGAGAATCCCGAAGCGCTCGACGAGATCGCGCAGAAAGTCGCTACGTAGCAGCATTTTCTGCGCTTCGCGGCGTACGACTCTGTGTTACGAACCCGAATGTAAAAATCGCAGGCCGCGCAAGGGTTCGTGCGGTCGGGGGATCAAACTAGGCGACAGTCGATGAAACGGTTCGGGGGGATCGGAATCATCATGGTGGCGGCTGTGCTCCTTCAGGCGGCCCCATCGGTATCAGCGAGGTCCTCGACAGCCGACGTCCTGAATGCCGCAAACGCGGCGCGCGCGCAGCACGGGTTGCGTCCGCTGCGTGCGTCGAGCGCGCTGATGCAGTCCGCGCAGATGAAGGCCGCCGAGATCTTGCGCTGCAACTCGTTCTCGCACACGCCGTGCGGCACCGCGTTCGTGCACACGTTCCAGCTAAGCGGTTATTTCCGCGGCCGCGTCCGTGTCGGCGAGAACCTGTACTGGGCAACAGGAAGCCTCGGCAGTGCCGCTGCTGCAATCAACGCGTGGCTGCACTCGCCGCCGCACCGCGCGAACCTGCTCGGCCGCTGGCGCGATGGCGGCGTCGGCATCCTCCACGCCGACTCGCTGTTCGGCTACCACGACGTATGGCTCTTCGTGCTCGAGTTCGGCCTTCGCGGCTGATCTAGACTCGCGCGATGTACGCGGACGATCGCCTCGACGGCGTCGCGCTTGTCACCGGCGGTGGCCGCGGGATCGGCGCAAACATCGCGCGCGAGCTCGCAGCCGCGGGGATGGAAGTCGCGGTCACCGCTCGCACGAGCGAGCAGGTCGAGTCCGTCGCGCGCGAGATCGGAGGCCGCGCGCTCGTCGGCGACGTCTCGCGCGACGAAGACGTGGAACGGTGGTTCGCCGAGCTCGGCGGCGTCGACCTCCTCGTCAACAACGCCGGCATCGCAGGGCCGACGGCGTCGTTCCTCGACGAGGATCCGTCGGCGTGGTGGCGCGTCTTCGAGGTCAACGTGCGCGGAGTCTTCCTGTGCTGCCGCCAGGCGGTGCCGCGAATGCTCGAGCATGGAGGCGGCAGGATCGTCAACGTCGCGAGCGGCTCCGCGTACCTGCCGACGAGTGGGATGTCGAGCACGGCGTACGGGCCGAGCAAAGCAGCCGTCCACCGGTTCTCAGAGCTGCTCGCGGGCCAGCTGGCCCCGCGCGGCATCTACGTTTTTCCGATTTCCCCCGGCCTCGTGCAAACGGAGATGACGGGGAACATGTCCGACGACGCGCCGTGGACGCCGCCGGAATGTGCGCCGCGGCTCGTCCGCGCTCTGGCGAGCGGGCGCTTCGACCGGCTGAACGGCCGGTACCTCCACGCGGAGCACGACCCGCCGGAGGAGCTCGAGCGCCGGATCGACCAGGTACTCGAGGACGACCTGAACGCGATTCGGCTCAGGCGTTGATAGTTTTCGACTCAGAGGCGTAAACCGTGCGGATCGCGCTGGCACAGATCAATTCCGTCGTCGGCGACCTCGCCGGCAACGCCGAGCGAGTGACGGCGCGGATCGAGGATGCGAAGCGGCAGAGCGTCGACCACGTCACGTTCCCGGAGCTGATCGTCACCGGCTACCCGCCGGAGGACCTCCTCCTGCGGCCCGGCTTCATCCGCGCCGCGGAACGGACGCTCGCCGATCTCGCACGGTCGTGCCGCGGCATCACGGCGCTGATCGGGACGCCGCACTTCGACCGTGACCTCTACAACGCGTGCGCGATTTGCGCAGGCGGCGAGGTGAAGGCGATGTACCGCAAGCGGTTCCTGCCGAACTACGGCGTGTTCGACGAGGACCGGTACTTCGCGCCGGGCCGCGACCTGATCCTGCTCGAGATCGGCAAGACGCTGATCGGGCCGACCGTGTGCGAGGACCTGTGGCAGCCCGGACCGCCGGCGACAGACCTCGCGCTCGGTGGCGCGGAGTTGATCGCAAACATCTCGGCATCGCCGTACCACGTCGGCAAGGAGCGCGAGCGCGAAGAGATGTTCGTGACGCGCGCGCGCGACAACTCGTCGTTCGTCGCGTTCTGCAACGCAGTCGGCGGACAGGACGAGCTCATCTTCGACGGGCACTCCTGCGTGATCGACGACGAGGGAAACGTCCTCGCGCGCGCGCCCGGTTTCGAGGAGGCGCTGCTCGTCGTCGACATCGACCCGAAGGACGTCGTCGGCCGCCGTCTTCGCGACGTGCGCCGGCGCGCGCTCGCGCGCGAGCGCGAGAACACGCCGCACGTCGCGATCGTCCACGTCGGCACCGAAAAGCCGCCTGCGAACGGGACGCGCGCGGAAGCGGGCGTGGTGCCGTTCGACGGCGAGCTGGAACAGATGCGACGCGCGCTCGAGCTCGGGTTGCACGATTACGTCGACAAGAACGGCTTCCGCGACGGTGTGGTCGTCGGCGTCAGCGGCGGCATCGATTCGGCGGTGACGGCGGCGCTGGCAGCGGAGGCGCTCGGGCCGGAGCGCGTCCACTGCGTCTCGATGCCGTCTCGTTATTCGTCGGAGGGGACGCGCGCAGACGCGAAACGGCTCGCAGAGGCACTCGGCTGCCCGTTCGCGGAGCTGCCGATCGGCGGCGTCGTCGATGCGTTCACCGAAACGCTGCGCGAGCAGTTCGCGGGCCGCGAGGCCGATCTCGCCGAGGAGAACATCCAGGCACGCGCACGCGGCGTCCTGCTGATGGCGCTGTCGAACAAGTTCGGCTGGATGCTGGTCGCGACGGGAAACAAGTCGGAGCTGTCGGTCGGCTACGCGACGTTGTACGGCGACATGGCCGGTGGCTTCGCGCTGCTCAAGGACGTGTACAAGACCGACGTCTTCCGGCTCGCTCTGTACCTCAACGAACATGCGGGACGTGAGCTGATCCCGCAGTCGATCATCGACCGCGCGCCGAGCGCGGAGCTGCGCGACAACCAGCTCGACCAGGACTCGCTCCCGCCGTATCCCGAGCTCGACCGCGTGCTCGAGCAATACGTCGAGCACGACCGAACGTTGGAGGAGCTCAGCGAAGACGGCCTCGAGGCCGACGTCGTGCACCGCGCAGTCGGGATGATCGACCGGGCGGAGTACAAGCGCCGCCAGGCACCGCCCGGCGTGAAGCTGCGCCCGAAAGCCTTCGGCCGCGACCGCCGCACGCCGATCACAAACCGCTGGCGCGGGTAGAGACCCGCAAGACGGAGGCGAGGGTCAGACCCTCTTGCCGATCACAAACCGCTGGCGCGGGTAGAGACCCGCAAGACGGAGGCGAGGGTCAGACCCTCTTCTTCGGGTCTGACGCTTTTTCGACGGACGAACTGCCGGCGCGAAGCGACGTCGCCAAAAAGTGCCTGACCCAAAACAAAGGGTCAGGCACTCGGTGAGCAGGGCGCGACGCGCGGACGAGGGTCAGACCCTCTTTTCGGGTCTGACGCTTTTTCGACGGACGTACTGCCGGTGCGCAGCAAGCGGCGAAAAAGTGCCTGACCCAAAAGAAAGGGTCAGGCACTCGGTGAGCAGGGCGCGCGACGTCAAGGACACGCGCAACGCGAGGCGGACGCGCGAACCGCCGGCGCGAAGCGACGTCGCCAAAAAGTGGCTGACCCAGAAGAAAGTGTCCGGCACTCGACCTCGCTAGCCCTTGCTCAACTCAGCGAGCTCGCGGAACCAGTGCAGACGCTCGTCCCACGGCACCGCGGCGTTCGCCGGCGACGTCGACGGGAGGACGAACAGGCGCGTGGTCGCGAGCGTTCGCTGCTGAACGCCGAGCGCCGGGCGCTCGCGGAAGGCACCGCGGTACGCCTCCTTGCCGACGAAGCCGATCCAGCCGGGACGCAGCTCCCGCGCGACTCGCTCCAGCCGCGCCTCGGATTCGACGAAGTCCGCGCTGCGCAGGTCGCCGCTCCCCGGCGTCGTGCGCAGCGCGGCATTCGTGATCCCGATCCCCTCTGCGAGCACCTCGCGCTGCTCGTCGGGCGTGTAGAGCCGTGACGTGAATCCCGCGGCGTGAAGGAGCCGCCAGAAGTCGTTGCGCGGGTTGGCGAAGTGCGCGCCCGCGGCGGCCGACACGCGCCCGGGGTTGATCCCGCAGAAGACGACGCGAAGGTCGGCGGCGAGGACGTCCGGGATCGCGCTCGCGTCAGGCGGCTTCGACTTCGGCGTCCGGCTCACGCGCGTCGAGGTATTCCTCGAACCGGCGCCGGAGGGCCTCGCCTTCGACCAGCATCGGCCCGCGCGGCGGTCGGGGCTCTAGCGGAATCACACGCACCGTCTCCTCCCAACCGCCGTAGCACCGGGCGTAGCACTCGTCTTCGCTCAGGGGGCGCAAGCGCCGCATTCCCGGACAGTAGGCGTGCGTCCGGACGGTGCCGGGACCCGCTAGACGTCTTCGACCGCGTCGAGCTCGAGCAGCGGCGCCAGCTTCTCGATTAGCGCCCGCGCGTCGAACGCCTCCGCCGGAGCGAGGGCGCCGCCGCCGCGCGCGGCCCCGTCCCGTAGCGCTTCCGCGCCGCGGGCGACGAGTAGGGCCGTCAGGCCGTACACGTCGCTGCCGCGCAGCACGACGCGGCGGCTCCCGTTCGGGCCGTGCGCCTCGGCGACGACGACGAAGCGTGTCTTCGCCCGGCGCGCCTCGTCCGGGCCGCCGCCAATGTGGCCGGTCAGCCGGATGAGCGGCGCGGCGAGCTTCGCGACTCCGGCCGTCTTCGCGGCCACGCGCGGCGCGCGGATGTAGGAGCGGACGCGCTGAACCTGCGTATGTCGTGGCACCGTGAGCGGCTCGGTCCCGCTCCATTCGACGACGCTCGCTGACCCGAACGGGAAACGAACCGTTCGGGTCGACGCACCGAAGCTCGACGCGATTCGACGGCCGCCCTCCCATGCGGTGTGTCCGCTCGACATCACGCGCGCGATCGTGCGCCGCGTGCCCGCCGAGGCGGCCATCCGCGAGACCGAGTACGCGACGAGCACCTCGTCGAGGGGCTCGAGCCCGTCGGCCGCGAGGCGCGCGGCGAGATCTCCCGGGACGTAGTCGAAGCCGAACGCCGTCAACGCGACGACGCCCGCCGCCTCCGCGCGGCCGCCGAACTCGTCGTAGACGGCCCGGGAGAAACCCTGCTCGCCACTCGTGTCCAGGTAGTGCGCGCCGCACGCGATCGCAGCAGCCAGGGGCGCGTGGCCGAGGTCGGAGAACGGGCCGGCCGTCGACGCAACCGCGAACGCGCCGTCGAACGCTTCGCGCAACGAACGCTCGTCCCGCGCATCTGCGACCCGCACCTCGTCGCCGGCGACCGCGATCGCGTCGAGTGCGCCGCGGCGGCGGCCGACGAGCCGCAACGGGAGCCCGAGCGCGCGCGCCCGCTCTGCGACGAGCCCGCCCGTGTACCCGGTGGCGCCGAGAATCGCGAACGGCTTCGTCACAGCCACTCCGGCAGGATAGGCGCGTGCCGGTGCGTCCGAAGGAGTTCCGTTACGCCGTCGAGCTCGACCGCGGCGGGATCGTCTCCGCGGACGGGACGTCGCCGCTCGACCTCCCAGACGAGTGGACGCCCGAGCACCTCGTCCTCGCAGGTCTCGTCCGTTGCACGATCGAGAGCCTCCGCTTCCACGCCGAGCGCGAGGGGATCGACTTCGTCGCCAGCGGCTCGGCCTCCGGTCTCGTCACCAAGCCGACGGGCTGTTCGCGAAGGCGGAACGCGATTGCTTCGTCGGCGCGTCGCTGACGACGAAACCCCGGTACCACTGGCGCGTCAGCGATTGACGTAGATGAGGCCGACGACGCCGAGCGCATAGAGCGCAACCACGATCGCCGAGTCGATGCCGAGCGCGAGGATCTGGCGGCGCGGCCGGAAGATCAGCCCGAAGATGTAGACCAACCACCGTGAGCAGCGCGCCGAGCGCCGTCAGGTAGATGTCGGTCCTATGCGCAGCCGGGAGAACCGCGCTGCCGGACAGCAGCGCAGCGACGAAGAACAGCACCGGCAGGAAGGCGTTGCCGCCGAAGATGTCGCTGACCGCGAGCTGGTAGTCCCGCATCCGAATCGACGCGAGCCCGGTGGAGAGCTCGGGCAGCGACGTCGCCGCGGCGAGGACGGTCGCGCCGAAGAGCACGCCGGTCATGCCGATGTGCCCGGCGATCCTTTCGCCGCTCCGCTCGAGCAGGACGCCGCCGACGAGCGTGACTGCGGCAGCCGCGCCGAAGATGAGCGCCGCGCGGATGGTCGAGATGCCGCGCTCGTCGGCAACCTTGTTCGTCATCTTGACGCGCGTTCCCCGCGGGACGTCCTGCCCGCCCGGCGCGTCACCCTGCTCCTGCCAGGGCAGGCCGCGGCTCGCCCGGCCGATCAGCCACAGTCCGACGGCCCACAGCACCACGATCAGCACGGCCGCCGGCTCCAGCCGGTCGAAGTACAGGTGCGACGAGAGCTGCGTTCCCATCACTGCGACGACGAGTACGGCGATCACGAGCGCGCCCTCGAGGACGAGCTGCAGGGACGCCGCCATGTACGTCAACGGATCGGCGCGGCCGAGGCCCCACACGTCGAGGACCGCGAGCACCACCGTCTGGATCGCGATCCCGCCGAGGATGTTCCCGATCGCGATCCCGAGATGGTGCGCGAGCGCCGCGCTCGCCGTGATCGCGACCTCTGGAAGGTTCGTCGTGAACGCCAGCAGGATCGAGCCCGCAAGCGCCTCGCCGAGGTGGAGCCGGTGCGAGAGGACGTCCGTCGTGCGCGAGAGCCAGATGCCGGCGACCCAGACGCCTGCCGCCGCCGCGACGAACACCACGACGAGCAGCGGCAGCGAGCTCGGCATCGCCTGACCTTAGACCGCTATGTGCGTTCGAGCGGCGCCATCGTCAGCCCGTGGCCGTTCAGCTGATCCCAGTACAGCTCGGCTGCCTCCTTGTGACCGGACCACACGATCGCGCGGCCGGCGTTGTGGATCCGCGTCGCCAGGGCCATTCCGCGCTCGTACGAGACGCCCGGGATCGTCGACGCGATCGCGAACGCCACACCCTCGAAGGTGTTGTGGTTGTCGTTCAGGACGACCACGTTCCACGGCGCGCCGATGCCGGAGCCGGTGCCGCGGTCGACCCGCTCTTTGGTGGCCGGGCTCACAGATGAATCGTAGTAGCGTGTCGCCGATGTCAACGGTGACGTTCGACGTCGAGGCGGTCGACGAGGTGATCGACGCCGTCTCCGCCTACTACCGGGAGTCGAACGCGAACGTCAGCGGGCCATACGCGACGAGCCGTCGCACCGAGGTGCTCGTCGACAAGGCGCGCACGACGGCCGCCGACTTCCTGCGCTGCTCGCCTGAGGAGACGATCTTCGGCGCGAACATGACGACACTCGCCTTCGCGCTGACGCGCACCGCCGGACGCACCTGGGATGCCGGCGACGAGATCATCGTCACGAAGCTCGACCACGACGCGAACGTATCGCCGTGGCTCGAGCTCGCCCACGACAAGGATCTGACCGTGAGATTCGTCGACATCCACGACGACACGACGCTCGACCTCGACGACCTCGAGCGGCTGCTCTCCGATCGAACGCGCGTCGTGTCCTTCCCCGTCGCGTCCAACGCCGTCGGCACGGTGTCGGACGTGCGTCGCATCGTCGAGCTTGCGCACGATGCGGGCGCGCTCGCCTGGGCGGACGCGGTGCACTACGGACCGCACGGGCCGATCGACGTGCGCGACTGGGACGTGGACGTCCTGATCTGCTCGCCGTACAAGTACTTCGGGCCGCACTTAGGGCTTGCGTACGGGCGTCGTGAGCTGCTCGAGTCGTGGCGGCCGTACAAGGTGCGGCCGGCATCGGACGAGCCGCTGGGGCACCGATTCGAGACGGGGACGCTGCCGCACGAGCTCCTTGCCGGCTTCGTCGCCGCAGTCGAGTACGTCGAGTCGACCGGATGGGACGCGATCCGCGCGTACGAACGGGAACTCGGGGAGCGCTTCCTGCGCGGCCTGCCGGAGAACGTCACGCTGTACGGGCTCCCGACGATGGAAGGGCGCGTCGCGACGTTCGCGTTCAACGTCGACGGGATCCCGACGCGCGCCGCGGCCGCGCGGCTCGGCGACGCGGGGTACGCGGTGTGGCAGGGGAACTACTACGCGCTCGAGGTGATGAACCGGCTCGGCCTCGGCGACGCCGGCGCGGTCCGCGCGGGCATCGTCCACTACAACACCGAAGACGAGGTGGACGGGCTGCTGAAGGCGATTCGCGCGCTGTGACAGCGGCCGAGCTGCTACAGCAGCTGATCCGCTTCGACACGACGAACCCGCCGGGCAACGAAGCGGCGTGCATCGACTTCGTCCGCTCGCTGCTCGCGGACGTCGGAGTCGACAGCGCCGTCTATGCGAAAACACCGGAGCGCCCCAACCTCGTGGCGCGACTGCCCGGCGGCTCGAAGCCTCCGCTGCTCCTGCAGGGTCACGTCGATGTCGTTACGACGGCCGGACAGCAGTGGACGCGCCCGCCGTTCTCCGGCGATCTTGTCGACGGCTACGTGTGGGGGCGCGGCGCGCTCGACATGAAGAGCGGCGTGTCGATGCTCGTCCATGCGTTCCTGCGGGCCGCGCGCGAGCAGGTTGAGCTTCCCGGCGACGTCATCCTGGCCGTGCTCGCCGACGAGGAGAACGGCGGCGATTACGGCGCGCGCTTCCTCGCCGAGGCACACCCGGAACTGTTCGACGGCGTGCGGTACGCACTCGGCGAGTTCGGCGGCTTCTCGCAGGAGCTCGGCGGGCGCCGCTTCTATCCGATCCAGATCGCCGAGAAGCAGATCTGCTGGCTTCGTGCGACGATTCGCGGCGCCGGCGGCCACGGCGCGATGATCCAGCGCGGCGGCACGATGGCCCGCCTCGGGCGCCTGCTCCGGGACCTCGACCGGAAACGGCTTCCGGTTCACGTGACGCCGGCGGCGCGCGCGATGCTCGAGGGGATGGCGGCGGCGCTGCCACGGCCGCAGGCAGACGTCATGCGGGCCGTCCTGAAGCCGCGGCTGACGGAACGCATTCTCCCGCTGCTCGGGGACCAGCGAAGCTCGATCGAGCCGCTGTTGCGGAACACCGTCAACGCGACGATTGTCCGCGCCGGAAACAAGATCAACGTCGTCCCGGCGGAGATCGAGCTCGAGCTCGACGGCCGGGCGCTTCCCGGCGTAACCCCCGAGGAGCTGATCGACGAGGTGCGCTCCGCCGTCGGCGACGACGTCGAGATCGAGCTCATCCGCCACGATCCTGGGCCGCCGGAGCCCGATCTCGGCCTCTTCGACACCCTCGCCGACGTGTTGCGCGAGCTCGATCCGGAGGGGATTCCGATCCCGCTGCTACAGGCCGGCGTGACCGATGCCCGCTTCTTCGCACCGCTCGGGATCCAGACCTACGGTTTCCTGCCGATGCGGCTCCCGGCGGACTTCAAGTTCCTTCGGCTCGTCCATGCGGCGGACGAACGAATTCCCGCCGCTGCCGTCGAGTTCGGCGCCGACGCCGTCTTCCGCGCGCTCGGGCGGTTCTGATGCGGCTGCTCGTCCTCGGCGGCACGAAGTTCGTCGGGCGCGCGATCGTCGAGGCTGCGCTCGCGCGCGACCACGAGCTGACGCTGTTCAATCGCGGCCAGACCAATCCCGGCCTGTTTCCCGACGTCGAGCAGATCCGCGGCGATCGGACAGAGAGCCTGGACGCCCTCGCCGGACGGGAGTGGGACGCCGTAGTCGACGTCGCGACGTTCATCCCGCGCGTCGTGCGTTTGTCCGTCGATGCACTGCGCGGACGTGTCGAACGGTACGTCTACGTGTCGAGCGTCTCCGTGTACGGCGACCTGAGCGTCGCGCCGCTCGAGGGAAACCGCGTCGCCGAGCTCGAGGATCCGAACAGCGAGAGCCTCGAGGACTACGGCGCGCTCAAGGCCGCCTGCGAGCGGATCGTCGAGGCGGCATACGCCGGCCGTGCGCTGATCGTGCGTCCCGGCCTGATCGTCGGCCCGCACGACCCGACCGACCGGTTCACGTACTGGCCGCGCCGTGTCGCCGAGGGCGGCCGGGTGCTTGCGCCCGCGCCGCCGGATGCGCCGGTGCAGTTCATCGATGTCCGCGATCTCGCGGAGTGGATCGTGCACGCAACCGAGTCGGAATCGAGCGGCGTCTACAACGCGACCGGCGAGCCGTCGACGTTCGAGCGGCTACTCGAGACCTGCAGCCGGGTTGCCGGCTCGAATGCCGAGATCGTGTGGGTGCCGAGCGACCGGCTCGTCGAGGCTGGCGTCGGTGAGTGGATGGAGCTGCCGCTCTGGATCGCGGCGCCCGAGTTCGCCGCGATGCAGCGGGCTAGCGTCGCGAAGGCCGTCGACGCCGGCCTCACCTTCCGGCCGCTCGAGGAAACGGTGCGCGCGACGCTCGAATGGGACCGCGCGCGCGAGACGCCGCGCGCCGAAGGCGTCGGGCTCGCACCCGAGCGCGAGCGCGAGCTCCTCGCGAGTGCCTGAGCGCGACTACTCGACCACGCCGCTGGCGAAAAAACTCGGCGCGAAGCCCGGGACCGAGGTCGTCGTCCTCTTCACGACGAGCCGCACGGAGCTGCAACGGCGATTCGAGGCGCTGAAACGCACGCTCGCGCCGGCGGACGGGCTCTGGATCGCGTGGCCGAAGAAAGCGGCGAAGATCGAAACCGACCTCGACTTCGCCACCGTTCAGCGGGTCGGCCTGGAGGCCGGGCTCGTCGACAACAAGAGCGCCGCAGTCGACGGCGAGTGGCAAGCCGTGCGCTTCGTCTACCGGCGGGAGGATCGGCCTAGCTAGCATCGCCTGCGTGAGCTACCACCTCGAGCGGCTCGACAACGGCGTCCGGATCCTGACCGCGCCGATCGAGTCGGCCCAGTCGGTGACCTGCGCGATCATGCTCGCGGCAGGCTCGCGCTACGAGACGCCGGAGACGAACGGCATCGCGCACTTCGCCGAGCACATGTTCTTCAAGGGCACCGAGAAGCGGCCGACGGCGCGCGACATCTCGATGGAGATCGACGCGATCGGCGGCGAGTTCAACGCGTTCACGGGCAAGGAGTACACGGGGTACTACGTCAAGTGCGCCGCCGAGTCGCGCGACGTCGCGCTCGACGTCCTCGTCGACATGCTCCGTAACTCGACGTTCGCCGAGGGGGAGATCGAGCGGGAGAAGGGCGTGATCATCGAGGAGATGAACATGTATTTCGACACGCCGCGCGACTTCATCGGCGGCGTGTACGAAGAGCTCCTGTACGGCGACCAGCCGCTCGGTTGGGACATCATCGGCCGCAAAGAGACGGTTCGCGGCGCGAAGCACGAGACATTCCGTTCGTACCTCGACGCCTGGTACAAGCCGAATCGAATGGTCGTCGGCATCGGCGGGAACCTGGGCGACGACCTCCACGATCGAATCGCCGCGCTTCTCGGCGACCTGCCGGAGGCGCAGACCGGGGAGCCGACCTCGATCGACGTCGGCACGAACGGCACGCCGCGCGTCAAGCTGCACACGAAGCAGTCCGACCAGGCGCACATCTGCCTCGGCGTCCACAGCTACCCGCTCGACCATCCCGACCGTTACCCGCTCCAGATCCTCGCGACCATCCTCGGCGGCGGGATGTCCTCGCGGCTCTTCACGGAGGTGCGCGAGCGGCGCGGCCTCGCGTACTACGTCTTCGGGATCAACCACAGCTACACCGACGCCGGCTCGCTGTTCGCGCAGGCCGGGGTCGACATCAACCGCATCGACGATGCGGTCTCGACCGTCGCGACCGAGCTGCGAAAGGTCGCCGATGAGCCGATTCCCGCGGCCGAGCTCGAGAAGGCGCGCTCCTTCGCGAAGGGACGCTTCGTGCTGCAGCTCGAGAGCCCGCAGGGGCTGATCATGTTCGGCCTGCGCCGCGAGGTGCTCGAGGGAGCGACGCCGAACCCCGAAGAGATCCTGGCCGAGCTCGACAAGGTCACGGCCGACGACGTCCAGCGCGTCGCGCGCGACCTGATCGAGAGCAACGGTTTGAACCGACCGCGTGAGGGTCTCGCTGTCGGCACTGGTGCTCGTCGTGCTCGCGGGCTGCGGCGGCGGCAAGAGCGCGCACTCGACGTCGACGACGACCTCCACGAACGCGATCTCGATCAGCGTCAGCACGAGCACAACGGCAACGATGGGACCGAAGGTCGTCACGCACGGCCGCTTCCACTATCCGCCGACCCTCGTCACCAGCTACATGCGGAGCTGTGTCGGCTCCGCCGGCGCGGCGGGCAAGAAGCGCGACTACTGCGCGTGCACGCTCGACCGACTGAGCAACGACGTCTCGACGCGCGACTTCCAGGAGATCGGCCTACAGCACGGCCGGATCCCGCCGCGGATGAAGCGCTCCATGGTGCGGGCCGTCAGGGCCTGCGCGAGCAAGCTCTAGGGCCGAGCCGAGTGTCAGACCCTCTTCTTCGGGTCTGACACCTTTGACGCCACGCACCACCGGCACGCGCGGAGGGGCCACGCGCGAGAAGTGCCAGACCCAAAAGAAAGGGTCTGGCACTCGTCGCGCTGCTAGTCCTCGGTCTTCTCGCTCGTCGCCCGTTCCTTGATCTCATCGACGACGGTCGGATCCGCGAGCGTGGTCGTGTCGCCGAGCGTGCGGTTCTCGGCCACGTCACGCAGGAGGCGCCGCATGATCTTTCCGCTGCGGGTTTTCGGTAGCTCGGGCGTAAAGACGATGTTCGCGGGCTTCGCGATCGGTCCGATCTTCTTGCCGACGTGGTTGCGCAGCTCGTCGAGCTTCTCGACCGAGCCCTCGTTCCCGCCCTTGAGCGTGACGTACGCGACGATCGCCTCGCCGGTTGTCGCATCCTTGCGCGAACAGACGGCGGCCTCCGCGACGTCGTGGTGGTCGACGAGGGCGGACTCGACCTCGATCGTCGAGATGCGGTGTCCGGAGACGTTCATCACGTCGTCGACTCGCCCGAGCAGCCAGAAGTCTCCGTCCTCGTCGATCCGCGCGCCGTCGCCCGCGAAGTAGACGTCGTCGTACTTCGACCAGTACGTCGAGCGGTAGCGCTCGTCGTCCTTGTAGATCCCGCGCAGCATCGCGGGCCACGGACGCTTCAACACGAGATAGCCGCCACCACCGGGACCGACGTCTTGACCCTGTTCGTCGTACACGGCCGCAAGGACGCCCGGGAACGGCTTCGTCGCCGAGCCGGGCTTCGTCGTCGTCACGCCGGGTAGGGGCGTGATCAGGATCATCCCGGTCTCGGTCTGCCACCACGTGTCGACGATGGGCGTGCGGTCGCCACCGATGTGCTCGCGGTACCAGATCCACGCCTCGGGGTTGATCGGCTCCCCGACGGAGCCGAGCAGCCGAAGCGACGACAGGTCGTGCTTCTGCGCGTACTCCGGGCCCCACTTCATGTGCGAGCGGATCGCGGTCGGAGCCGTGTACAGGATGTCGACCTTGTACCGCTCGATGATCGACCACCAGCGATCCTTGTCCGGGAAGTCCGGCGTGCCTTCGTAGAGGACCGACGTGGTCGCGTTGCAGAGCGGCCCGTAGACGATGTAGCTGTGGCCGGTGATCCAGCCGATGTCGGCCGCGCACCAGTAGATCGACTCCGGCTTGATGTCGAAGATGTAGCGGTGCGTCGACGACGTGCCGACGAGGTACCCGGCGGTCGTATGGACGATCCCCTTCGGCTTCGCGGTCGTCCCGCTCGTGTACATCAGGAAGAGGAGGTCCTCGGCGTCCATCGGCTCGCACGGGCACGTCTGCGGGTCATCCGACGCGTTGGCAGCCAGGTCGTGGTACCAGGCGTCGCGCCCTTCGCGCATCGGCGCGTCGTTGCCGGTGCGCCGCACGACGAGGCACCGCTTCACCCCCGGCGCGGCATCCATCGCCTCGTCGGCGGTGCGCTTGAGCGCGACGGTCGTGCCGCGCCGCCAGGCCTCGTCCTGCGTGATCAGAACCTCGCACTCCATGTCGTTCATCCGCCCGGAGAGCGAGTCGGCGGAGAACCCGCCGAAAATGACGGTGTGCGGCGCACCGAGACGCGTGCACGCGAGCATCGCGATCGGGAGCTCGGGAACCATGCCCATGTAGATGGCGACCGGCGTGCCCTTTCGGACGCCGACCTCCTTGAGCACGTTCGCGAAGCGGGTGACCTCACGCTGCAGGTCGGCGTAGGTCAGGTCTCGGCGGTCGCCCTCGGGCTCGCCTTCCCAGTGGTACGCGACCTTGTCGCCGAGCCCGGCGTCGACGTGTCGGTCGACGCAGTTGAAGCAGACGTTCAGCTTCCCGCCGACGTACCACTTCGCGTAGGGCGGCTCCCACTCGCAAACGGTCGAGAACGGCTCGAACCACGTGACCCGCTCACGACCCTCCGTCTCCCACAGCTCCTGCCAGTCACGGTCGTAGATGTCCGCCTTCGCGTTCGCCTGGCGGGCGAAATCGTCGGACGGCGGATACCGCCGCTCCTCGAGGAGCATCGTGTTGATCGCGTGCTGCGTCTCGGTCGCCACCGTCTATACCTCCGTTTGTCGCGGCATCGGGGAGCCGAGCCTAGAGAGCATCGGCAACCGGCCCCACAGAGGCTTGCCTACCGGAAGCACCGGTGCGGGAGACATCCCGTTCACGACGCCGGCCGCCGAGGTGTACCAGGCGACTGCCGCCGTGACGATCCCGGCCCACCCGCCGGCGTGCACCATCCACGCCGATCCACCATGGGCCTGGTGGAAGAAGCCGATCACGAGCAGAACCTCCGTGATCTGCAGCGTCAGGAAGACCAAGAAGGTCGCGACGTTGATCCGCAGGCTCCAGAGGAGCATGTAGAGGTTGAAAAACGCGAACCCCATCACGAACCACGCGAGCCCGTTCGGGACGTCCGTCCCGTGCAACCCCGCACCGAGCTTCGTCGTCTCGGCCAGGATGACGAACGTTCCCAGGGCGAGCCAGAACCCGCCGTAGGTTGAGAACGCCGTCGCCCCGAAGACGTTGCGGTTCCGGAACTCCCACATACCCGCGAGCAGCTGGGCCAGGCCACCGTAGAAGAGCGCGGCCCCGAGCCAGACGACGTCGGGGATGAACGACGCGTTGTGCCCACTCAGCAGAAACGTCGTCAGCGCGAACGCGGCGAGCCCTAGGGGCGCCGGATCGGCCACGGCCGTTGCATAGAGAGCGGGTGCGACCGGCCGTTCTGCGACTACAGCCATTATCCCTCCCTCATTGCCCGCCCCTCGAACCTGGACGGCGGAGCAGGCGGACAGATTGATCGCGCTACGGTTTTACGCGTCTGCGGCCTTGCTGAAACGTGAGGGAACGGGCTACGGCTCGAGGTCGTACGGGTAATCCGTGATGACCTCGTGCCCGTCGTCGGTCACGAGCACCAGGTCTTCGAGGCGGAGGCCGCCGAAGCCGGCCCTGTAGGGCCCCGGCTCGATGGTCACGACGTCGCCGGGGACGAGGTCGTGCCCGGTGCGCGACATCGAGGGCAGCTCGTGAACCTCCAGGCCGACCCCGTGCCCGAGGCCGTGGAAGAAGCCGTCCTCCAGCACCTCGCCGGGCTCCTTGTTCAGCTGGGTCTTGTAGCCCGCGTCCTGGAAGATGTCGCAGACGAGCTCGTAGAGCTTCCGGCCGTTCGCGCCCGCCCTGACCTCGGCGGTGGAGCGGTCGAGCGCCTCCTTCACGAGCCGGTGCCATTCCTGCACCTCGGGCGGCGGGTCGCCGAGGAAGTACGTCCGCGTCATGTCCGCGTAGCAGGCGGTCTCCTTGTCCTTCGGGAAGAGGTCGAAGACGACCAGCTCGTCCGGACCGATCTGACCCGAGCCGCCGTCGTGCCCGACCGCCGTCTGGGGGCCGTGCGACACGATCATGTCGCCGCCCTCGACGCCGAAGTCGGAGAACACGGCCTCGATCACCTGTTTCAGCCGCTCCGACGTCAGCGGCTTCCCGTCGACCTCGAGGCCGGCGCCGTTCGCCTGCGCACGACGGAGCAGGCCGCGCGCCGCGTCGAGCGCGGCCTCGCAGGCCTTCTGCGCGTTGCGGATGCCCTGCAGCTCCGTCTCGTTCTTCGCGCGCCTCCGGTTGTCGAAGAGCTCCCGGTCGACCGCCAACTCGACGCCGTTCGCGCGCAGGTGGTCGGCGAGCCCGAGCGGAAACGACGGTGGCACCGCGGCACGCCCGATCCCGAGCTCCTTCACCGCGCGCACGGCGAGCTCGAGCGAGAGGGTCGGCCCCTGCATCCCCTGCGCGAAGAGCTCGTCCTGGCCGAGCTGCTCGAGCGAGATGATCTCGAGCCCGGGGACATCCGCGCGGACGCGTGGGATCTCGAGCGAGTGGAGCGCCACCGCGCGCCGTCCGTCGCGCTCGAGGTAGAGGAACGCGTCCGGGACGACGATCGGCACCTCGTGCCGAAGCTCCGGCGAGCGAACGGTGTCTCCGTAGATGAGGACGTCGGGCACGGCGCGATCCTAACGATGCGTCGGATGTGTGCCGAGATCGGTGCGGCGTCGGACGTACGGCCGTCACTAGACTCCGACGAGTGGATGAGGCGCTGCAGCGTGCCCAGCGGCTGATGGCGCAGTGGGACGAGGAACTGCGGCGCGAGCTTCCCGAGGGCGCCGAGATCTTCGACGCCCACACCCACCTCGGCACCGACATCGACGGAATGGTCGGCAACTACGACGACCTCGAGCGCGGGATGGCGAAGTACGGCATCTCCCGCTGCTTCGTCTTCTGCCTCGACGAGCCCGACCGGCATCCCGCGTTTCGCGCGGGCAACGACCGGACGCTGGCGTTCGCCGAGCGCAGCGGTGGCACCCTGATCCCGTTCGTCCGGCTCGACCTGTCTGAGGACCCGATCGCCGAGGCGGTGCGGTGCCTCGACCGCGGCGCCCGCGGGATCAAGCTGCATCCACGCGCGCAGAAATTCCTGCTGAACGACGAGCGGCTCGCGCCCGTCTTCGAGCTGGCCGCGGAGCGGAAGGTGCCGATCCTGATCCACGGCGGCCGCGGCCTGCCCCCGATCGCCGACGATCTCGCCCGCAGTGTCGACCGCTTCCCGGACGCACAGCTGATCGTCGCGCATGCCGGCATCGCGGACCTCGCCGCGCTCGCGGACCGGCTCGGCGGCAAAGCGGGCGTCTTCTTCGATACCTCGGTCTGGAGCCCGCTCGACCTGCTCGGGCTCTACCGGCTCGTCGGCCCCGAGCAGGTGGTCTACGCATCGGATTACCCATACGGGCAGCAGCCGGCGTCGCTCCTGATCGCGCTCCGCACCGCACGGCTCGCGCAGCTCGACGAGCAGCAGGTGCGCGACGTGCTCGCCGGGAACGCCAACCGCATCGCCGACGGCGAGGCGGCGCGCGAGCCGTCCGCGCCGAAGGGCGTCGACATCTTCCAGCAGCCGATGGCGCTCGCCCGCATCCACCAGTACCTCTCGATGGCGACACCGCTTCTCTGGACGCGGCAGCAGGACAACATCGGCGTCCTCGGCCTCGCGCTGAACGCGTGCAACGATCGGGCCAACGGGCACCGTGGTGAGCTCGAGCAGATCCGCGAGCTGCTGACGACGGCGCGGGAGATGTGGCGCGCGATGCCCGAGGAAGGCGACGACCGCGACCGGATGCAACACGCCCGCGCGACGTTTCGACTGATCCACCTGGCGGACATCGTGGCGGTGACGACCAGTGCTTGAGCTCAGGATCAACGGCGAGCTGCACCAGATCGACGTACCCGTCGGGCGCTCGCTCGCGCAGACGCTGCGCGAGTCACTCGGGCTGACGGGGACGAAGATCGCGTGCAACGAAGGACACTGCGGCGCGTGCACGGTGCTCGTGGCCGGCGTGCCGACGCTGTCGTGCATCACGCTCGCGCACACGCTCGACGGCGCCGAGATCACGACGATCGAGGGACTGCGCGACCACCCGCTCGTCGACGCGTTCGTCCGCGCCGACGCCGTCCAGTGCGGCTTCTGCACGCCCGGTCAGATCGTCTCGGCGTCCGCACTCGTCGCCGCAAAGCCGTCGCCCACCAGTGACGAGATCCGGCACGCGATGGCCGGAAATCTCTGCCGTTGCGGCACGTATCCCAAGATCGAGGAGGCAATCACGTCGTGGCAAGGCTGATCCGGACCGAGAAGGAAGTCGAGGGCCGCTACACCGAGCAGTGGATCGTCGTCGACGAGGACGCGCTCGACCAGTGGCCGGCCGGGCCGCTCACGCACGTCGGCCGCGGTGTCCCACGGGTCGACGGCGTGCAGCGCGCGCGCGGCCAGGCGCCATACACGGCCGACCTTCAGCTCCCCGGCATGCTGCATACGGCGGTGCTGCGCTCTCCGTTTGCGCGCGCGCGTGTCAAGAGCCTGAATCTGGATGCCGCCCGCTCGGCGCCGGGCGTCCGCGGAGTGATCGGCCCCGACGATCTCGAGCAGTTGACCGACGAGCCAGGCTACGTCGGCCACGCCGTCGCGGCGATCGCGGCGGAGAGCTTCGGCCAGGCAGCGGACGCGCTCGAGGCGCTCGCGCCCGAGTGGGAGGTGCTCGACCCGCTCCTCGACGTCGAGGAGGCGGTGCGCGGCGAGTCCTGGGTCAACGACGGGCCGCAGGCGTACGAGCGCGGCGACTTCGACTCGAGACGCACCAGGCCGTCTGCCACTGGGAGGACGACGGGATCACCGTCTACATCTCGACCCAGTACATCTGGGGAATCCGCGACGCGATGGCGGGACGGCTCGGCCTGCCGCCTGACAAGGTGCGCGTCGTCTGCCACGCGATGGGCGGCGGCTTCGGCGCGAAGAACGGGCCTGGTGACTACACGTCGATCGCGGCGGAGCTCGCGAAGCGGACCGCTCGGCCGGTCAAGTGCGCGCTGACGCGGCGCGAAGAGAACATCGCGACCGGCAACCGCAACGCGACGATCCAGCGCCTCACCGCCGCCGCGACCGCGGACGGCACGCTCACCGCGCTCGGCGGCGACTTCTTCAACGCCGTCGGCTACGCGGGTTGGTCGCCGTCTACCGAAGGGCCGATGCAGATGCTGTACGCGTGCGAGAACGTGCGGACGACGAATTACGGGGTCAAGCTGAACATGCCGCCGAACGCCGCGTTTCGCGCGCCGGGCTACGTCGAAGGGACGTTCGGGCTCGAGTGTCTCCTCGACGAGCTCGCGGCCAAGCTCGATGTCGACCCGCTCGAGCTGCGACAGCGGAACTACGCCGACTCGGACCGCATCGACGACCGTCCGTTCTCGTCGAAGAACCTCGCCGAGTGCTACCGCCGAGCGGAGCCGCATTGGGCGAAGCGCGACGAGATCCGCGCGCGAAGCGACGGGACGTGGAAGCACGGAATCGGCCTCGCGTCGCAGATCTGGTTCGGCGGCGGCGGACCGCCGTCCTATGCCTGGATCCGCCTCGGCGCCGACGGGCGCGCGCAGGTCGTGACCGCGATGCAGGACATCGGCACGGGAACGCGCACGGCGATGGCCCAGATCGCGGCGGAGGAGCTCGGGATCCCGGTCGAGCACGTGCAGGTGTCGCTCGGCGACTCGGCGCGCGGGCCATATGCGGCGATCTCCGCGGGGTCGTCGACCGTTCCCTCGATGGGCCCGGCCGTGCGCGCCGCCGCCGCGGATGCGAAGCGGCAGCTGATCGAGATCGCGGCACAGCGCCACCACCTCGAAGAGCGGGTCCTCGACATCAAGGACGGCCAGATCGTCTCGGCCGACGGCGGCTCGTGGCCGTTGACGGAGATCACGGGGATGCTCGAGGACGGCCAGATCCTCGGCAAGGGCGCGCGCGGGCCGAACCCGACGGGCATGCGCGTCCTGACGTTCGGCGTGCAGGTTGCCGAGGTCGCCGTCGATGTCGAGACGGGCGAGGTGCGTGTCGACAAGGTGGTCGCGATCCACGACGTCGGGCGCGTGATCAACACGCTCGGCGCATCGAGCCAGGTCGAGGGCGGAATCATTCAGGGGATCGGCCACACGTTGTCCGAGGAACGGATCACCGATCCGCAGACGGGCGCGCCGCTGACGCGCACGCTCGATGCGTACAAGATGCCGACGATCGCCGACGTGCCGGAGATCGTCACCGACCTCGTCGACGTGCCTGACCCCCATTTGACCAATCTGGGCTCGAAGGGGCTCGGCGAACCGCCGATCATTCCGACCGCGGCCGCGATCGCGAACGCGATTCGCGACGCCACCGGCGCGGATGTGCGGTCGCTGCCGATCAGCCGCGAGGAGATGCTCCGCGCCCTGCGCGAGGCCGATGAGCGCGCGAAGGAGCGCGACCGCGTTGCAGCTGGTTCGGCCTGAGTCGGCCGAGGCGGCCGCGGCCGCGCTCGGAAACGGCACGAAGGCGCTCGCCGGCGGTACCGACCTCGTCCCGCTCCTGCGCGACGGAATCGTCCACGCGGAGACGCTCGTGCAGGTCGCGCCGCTCCTCCCGCGCGGTATCGACGGCTCGCGCATCGGCGCCGGCGCCACCCTCGCCGAGCTCGAGGTCGATCCGCAGATCCCCGACGCATTGCGCGAAGCGTGCCGCCAGGCCGCCTCGCCACAGCTACGGGCGATGGGGACGATCGGCGGCAACCTCCTGCAGGCGACCCGGTGCTGGTACTGGCGGCTGCAGTACCCGTGCTGGCTGCACGGCGGCGACCGCTGTCACGCGAAGGCCGGCGCGCACCGCGAGCACGCGATCTTCGGGAATGACCGCTGCGCATCCGCGCACCCGTCGGACATCGCAGCCGCACTGCTTGCGCTTGGCGCGACGGTGCATACGACGAAGCGCGAGCTCCCAATCGCCGATCTCTACCGCCTGCCGACCGACGACGACCGCAACGTGACCGCGCTCGAACCGAACGAGCTGATCCTGGAGCTCGACGTGCCGGCGCCGGAGGCATCCGTGTACCTGAAGGCGATGGACCGCCGGAAGTGGGCGTTCCCGCTCGTCGGTGTCGCTGCGGCGCGGATGGGCGGCGCGGTCCGCATCGCGCTCGCCGGAGTGGCCCCGATCCCGTGGACGCTCCCGTCGCTCGACGCGCTCGACGGCGCCACGCCGCTTCCGGGGACTGCGTACAAGCTCGAGATCGCGCGAGCGCTCGTGAAGCGCGCGCTCGCGGCTCTCGACTCGCCCGGCCACTAGTCCGCGGCGTGATCGCGGCAGTGGTGCTCGCGGCCGGGGCCTCGACGCGCTTCGGCTCGCCCAAGCAGCGAGTGCTGCTTCCGCGTGTGCTCGAGCGGCTCCGCCGGAGCTCGGTCGACGACATCGTCGTCGTGCTCGGCGCCCATGACGTCGACACCGGCGCGCGGACCGTGCGCTGCGACGAATGGGAACGCGGCCCAGGCGCATCCTTGCGCTGCGGCCTAGCCGCGCTCGGCGAGGACGTCGAAGCCGCCGTCGTCGTCCTCGCCGACGGGCCTGACCTCGATCCGCGGGCCGTCGACCGTGTGATCGACGCGTGGCGAACCGGCGACGATTCGCGCGTCGCCGCCGCCTACGGCGGCGTCCGCCTCCATCCCCTCGTCCTGGCCAGACACGTCTGGGGTCAGACCCCGGACGTGGGGCTTCGGGACCTGCCGGCAAAGCTCGTGCCCTGCGACGACCTGTCCCCTCCAGGCGACGTGGATTTTGCCGATGAGACGTAAATGGCCGCCGTGGGGCGCACAATGGGAATCGGCATGGAGCTGGCTCAGCCACTCGAGCCGACCGGCGAGGATTCACCGCTCGCCCGTGCGCGCGTCCACCGGCAACTGACGCTCGAGGAGACCGCGCGCCGGGCAGGCATCACGCCCGAGGAGGCGCAGTGGCTCGAGGAAGGTCGCGTCTACCGCTTCGCGACGAGCGACGACGCGCTGCTCGCGGCGCTCCTCTACGGCACCGCCCTCGGGATCGACAACCGGGAGGCACGCGAGCTAGCAGGCCTCCCCGTGCCCGCGCTCCCCGCGCAGCGCAACCCGGTCTCGCGGCTGATCGTCCTCGGCGCAATCCTGATCGCGCTCGCGGTCGCCGGCGCCGTCGTGCTCGTCTCGCACACGGGGGGACACGCACGCGCTGCAGCCTCGGTTCCGATCCTGCCGCCGCCGTGGCGCGTCGACGTCAACGTCCTCAACGGGAGCGGCGACATCAACTACACGCGCCAGGTCGCAAGCAGTGTCCAGGCACTCGGGTACCAGATCAAGCACGTCGGCCGCGCCGACAGCTTCAACTACCCGCAGACCGCGGTGTACTTCCCACCAGGCTGCGAGGCGCTCGCGACCCGGCTCGGAAAAGAGATCGGCGTTGCGACGCGACCACTCCCCGGCGGCAACGGCAACTGCGCCCTCTACGTCATCGTCGGCCCGGCGCGCGAGCCGGGGAACTAGACAAGGCAGACTCGTTTCGCGAGGCCTTCGTCGTGCGAAAAAGTGCCTGACCCATCGCGAGGCCGAGGGTCAGACCCTCTTCTTCGGGTCTGACCCTTTTTCGACCCGCGAACTGTAGGCGCGAAGCGACGCGCGAAAAGGTGCCTACCCAAGAGAAGGGTCAGGCGTACGCTCGTTACTGGAGCGGAGTGCGCAGGCTCGCGAGCTTCTGCTTGAGCTCGGCGGGCATCGGCTCGACGACAGCCTGGCGCACGAACTGCCTCAGGTGCTCCTCGAAGCGGTACCGCTTGCGGCAGTAGCTGCACTCGTTGAGGTGCCGCTCGGCGTCGAACCGCTCCGCCTCCGTCAGCGCGCGGTCCATGTACGGCTGCATCCACTGTTCGCAGTCTTCGCAGTTCGACATCAGTGCTCGCTCCCGACTGCCGAATCCGCCATTGCTCTCTTCAGGATACGTCGGCCGCGGTGCAGGCGCGACATGACCGTGCCGACGGGGATGTCGAGGATCTGCGCGGCGTCGGCGTAGGTGAAGTCGCCGATGTCGACAAGAACGACGACGTCGCGGAAGTCATGCGGGACTTCGGACAGCGCGCTGACGACGTCATTCTGCGAGAGCCGCTGGACGACGCGGTCCTCGTCGGTCGTTCCGTCGTTCGTTTCCTCGAGCTTGTTGTAGAGGAAGTAATCGCCTTCCTCGAGCGGCTGCTGGTCCGGGGTCCGTTGGATGCGTCGGCCGCGGTCGATGTTGAGGTTCGTGAGGATCCGCAGCAGCCACGCGCGAAGGTTCGTGCCCGGTGTGAACGACCGCCACGAGCGGAACGCACGCGCGTACGTCTCCTGCATCAGGTCCTCGGCCTCCTCGCGCGAACCCACGAGATGCCGGGCCACTCGATACACCTGATCCGACAATGCGAGCGCTTCCTCCTCGAAGTGGACGCGATCGCGCGCGTCCGTTGCCAACCGCCTCGGATCGGATTCACGCGTCGTCTCGCTCACGCGCGCCACCCTACCAAGGCCTCTTCGAGATCAAACGCTGGGTTCACGGGCCGCATTCCGGGTACTACGCGAACCATGAGCGATCAGATGAAGGACACAGAGCAGCAACGCGCGCAGATGCGCGAGCAACTCCCGGAACAGGCGCAGCTGAACGACGAGGAAGGCGACGATCCGGAAGGTCACGAGCCGTTGCCCGGTCTCGTCGGCGACCGGATCAAGAAGGCTGCCGAGCCCGGCAGCTAGACGGCCTGGAGCTCGCGGAAGCCGCCGCGCGCCATCGCGGCGACGAGCTCATCGCGCGAGGTGCGCTCGTCGTCCCACGCGAGCGCGACCTGTCCCATCAGGGTCGCGTTCGCGGCGGTGAGGCCCTCGTGGCCTTCGAGCACCTTCGCGAGGCGCATCACGCAGCGCTCGCAGCGGATGCCGCTCACCTGGATCGTCTCCTCGCGGATCACGCCTGCACCTTAGTCCGCTCGACCAGGTCCGCGCAGACAGCTCGAAGCCCCTCGCGCGCGCCGACCTCGAGCTGCCGGTCGCCCTCGCACGTCGACGCGTCGACGCCGTCGGATGCGAAGGGCAATTCGTCGACGAGGTCACGCACTTCCACGGCTTCCGCGCGGTCGGGATGGATCAGCTTGCCGTGCGGGCCGAACCGGGACGCGGCCCAGCGATTCTGCTCGTAGATGCCGCGCTCCGACGGATCGAACGGCCGGGCAGGCGCGTCGAGCGCCCAGTCGCAGAGCGCGTGCACCAGCCGCACGAACGTCGCCGTCGACGCGGCGGAAGTTGGTTGGTCGGGAGTACGAATCTCGAGCGTCCCGAACTGCGGGTGAGGGCGGATGTCCCACCAGAAACTCGTCGGCGTCTGCGCGAGCCCGGTCGCCACCATCCGCTCGACGAACGCTTCCCATTCGCCGTACGAGCGCGTCGCCGGAGGCGCGCCGTGCCGCGGCAGGAAGCCGAGCACCTCCGTCCGGATCGAGCGCATCCCCGTGTCGTGCCCTTCGAAGTACGGCGAATTCGCCGAGAGCGCGAGCACGAGCGGGAGCCACGGTAAGACCGTCTCGAGCACGCGGTGGCAGGTGTCCGCGTCCGGCATGCCGACGTGCACGTGCAGTCCGCTCACG
>VAXB01000008.1 GCA_005883995.1 Actinomycetota bacterium | reverse complement strand
CGCCAACAGGCCGAGAACGATGTCGACGGCCGGGCTGATCGTGTGCTTGGTGGTGCTGAGCGCTCCCGAGTTCCCGAGCCAATACACGACCACGAGCCCGACGGTGATGCTCGTGGTGTACGCACCGAGGAGGTAACCGAGGAGAAGCCGCTTGGGATGCGGCAGGAGCAGCATCACCGTCGTAGCCGCGAGCAAGGTCGGATTGAGCGCAGCCGTGAGCGCGAACAAGAAGACGTCTCTCAACGGACGGCCGTTCTGACGCTCGTGTCGATGTCAGTCATCTAGATACGGGTGGGTCACGATCCACCGGGGGCAAGCGAGAGGAATAGTGACCCACACTGGACTCCTAACCGACGCGACGCCACGTCGCTCGAACCTGTCCTCGGCCGACCCGCCGCAACTGACCTGGTCGGGTCAAGCGGGACGTCGTCTGATCCGGCAACCTTCTTCTCGAGGAGTGGCCCATCCTGCGGCCAGGATCTCGGGCCACGCGAGGGCCGCCGCAAGGCGGCCCTCGCCGTTCTAACGATCGGCGTGCAGGCGATCCTCCTCACATTCTCGCTGCTCCTCGTCGCCGCGATGCTCGCGTCGCTCGCATGGCTGTCGTCCGTGCGTGAGCGCGACGAGCCCGCCGTCGTCTCGGTCGAGCCCGCGGACGAGCTCGCGTAGCGCGTCGTGGAACGCCTCTGGGCGCCGTGGCGCCTCGAGTACATCAAGTCCGCCGACGACGACCCGGCCTGTGTGTTCTGCGCGGCGTTGGAGGGCGCTGACGAGGAGAAGCTCGTCGTGCACCGCGGCGCGGGCGCATTCGTCCTGCTGAATAAGTTCCCCTACGCGTCGGGTCATTTCATGGTTGCGCCGATGCGCCACCTCGGCGAGTTCGCGACGGTGTCGGACGACGAGCTGGTCGAGATCCACCGGCTCGCCGGGTCGGGGATGCGCGCGCTCTCGGCGGTCTATGCCCCCCAGGCCCACAACCTCGGCTGGAACCTCGGCCGCGTCGCCGGCGCCGGCGTCGTCGACCACGTCCACCTCCACGTCGTGCCTCGCTGGGCCGGCGACACGAACTTCATGCCGGTGCTCGCTGACGTGAAGGTGCTCCCGGAGCACCTGGTCGAGACCCGACGGAAGCTCGTCGAGGCCTGGCCCGAGTAAGGAGTCGGGACGGCGCGCATGCTGGGGCGCCGTCCCGCTTGTAGGCCGCCACCTTCACTCGAGTAGACCCACGCCGGCTGCAAAACCCTGCACCGAAGAAGTGAGCCGGACGGTGAAGGCGGCGGCCCACCTCCTCCAAATCCGGCTCACGCGCGGACGGGGAGAGTTTTGCCGGCTCCCCCAGAACCGCTAAGCGAGGCTAGCTCACCTTGGAGGAGGGCGCCACGCCTATTCGTTCAGTCTCTGCGCAGGGAAAAAGAGCGCCCGTCTCTCTGGATCAGCCGCGTGGGGATTTCTCCCTTGACCCCGGAGTGGCAGACGCTCTCCGCCGGACATCTAAAAGGATTTCGTAAAGATGGTCAATCGAAATCCGCGGACGCGCCTGCGGCTTCGAGGCGCGCGACGCGCGCCTCCAGCGCGGCGACGCGATCCGCCAGCGACTCCGGCGGCGCGACGCCGTCGGCGGCAGGCGCGGAGCCGCCTTCGTCGCCGAGCAATTGCTCGTAGCGCTCCTCCTTCTGGCCTGCGCGCCGTTGCAGCCGCCGAACGAGCTCGCGGTCGATCAGACGGTCGAGCGTCGCCTCGACGTCCGCGAGTGACCGGAAGGCGTAGAGCCGGTCGACGCGCTGTTTCAGCTCGCCGGGAGTCTGAGCGCCGCGGAGCATGAGGACTGCCAGAAGCGCCAGCTCGGAGGGCGAGAGCGCGAGCGCCTCGTCGAGGAGGTGGCGGTACTTGATCGCCCGGCTTCCGGCGCCGCTTGCGAGCCGTGCCCAGCCGCGGTCGGAGAGGCGGCGGAGCCCGTCGCGAATCGTCGGCTCGTCGTATTCGACGACCGGGTCGCGGTTCGTCGTCTGGTTGCATGCGAGCCGGAGCGAGTTCAGCGAGAGCGGATACTGATCCGGCGTCGTCCGCTGCTTCTCGATCAGACAGCCGAGGACGCGAACCTCGACGGCGTCGGCGTCCATGCGACGCTACGCAGCGACGCCGGCGCGGTACTTCGACTCGAGGTACGCGAGGTACGGCTTCGCGTCGATCTCCGAGCCGGTCGCGCGCCGGAGCGTCTCCTGCGGAGAGAACTTCCGGCCGAGCCGGTGCACGTGCTCGCCGAGCCAGTCGCGCAGCGGGGCGAACTCGCCGCGCCCGACGGCGTCTTCGAGCTCCGGCAGGTCCTCGGCCGCCTTCTGCCAGATCTGCACCGACATCACCGTGCCGAGGAGATACGTCGGGAAATAGCCGATCATGCCGCCCGACCAGTGCGTGTCCTGGAGGACGCCGTGCGCGTCGTCCGGAACCTCGACGCCGAGGTACTCGCTCATCTTCGCGTTCCAGGCCTCGGGAAGATCGGTGAGCGCGACGCGGCCGTTGACGATGTCCTGCTCGAGCTCGAAGCGCAGGATCACGTGCATCCCGTATGTCACCTCGTCGGCCTTGATCCGGATCAGCGACGGCTTGACCTTGTTGATCGCCGCGAGGAACCGGTCGAGGTCGACGTCGCCGAGCTGCTCCGGGTAGGTCTCCCGGACGCGCGGATAGAAGAACCGCCAGAACGGCACGCTGCGGCCGACGAGGTTCTCCCACAGCCGGCTCTGCGACTCGTGGATCCCGAGCGAGCACGGACCGCCGGTCGGGAGGCGCTCCAGGTCGCGCGGAAGCTGGTGGTTGTACAGGCCGTGGCCGTACTCGTGCATGGTCGAGAACAGCGACTTGATCGTCGCGGGGTCGTAGCTCGTCGTGATCCGCACGTCGTCGACGCCCGCGCCCGAGGCGAACGGGTGCACCGTCGGATCGAGCCGCCAGCTGCCGGGTCGCATGCCGAAAAGGTCGACGACGCCCTTCGCGAGCCGCTCCTGTCGATCCGGCGGGAACGACCCCGTGAGGAAGGAGTCGTCGGTGTCGCCGTCGCGCAGCTCCGCAATCAGCGGGACGAGCGCTCCCTTCAGCTCGTCGAAGAGCGCGCGCACCTCCGCCGTCGACGTCTGCGGCTCGAAATCGTCGAGCAGGATGTCGTACGGCTCGTCGACGCCCTCGAAGCACTCGATGTAGCGGAGGCGGAGATCGACGTTGTGTTCCAACGCCGGCAGGAACGCGGCGAAGTCCGACGCCTCCTTCGCGCGAACCCACACCGGTCGCGCCTCGGCCGCCGCACGCGCCATCTCCGCGCGAAGCTCCGACGGGACGCGGACGGCCTTGTCGTAATCCCGGCGAACGAGCCGGACGAGAGTTACGTCGTCGGAGTCGGGATCGAGCCCGTCGACCTCCCGCTCGGCGGCCTCGAGGAGGCGGCCGGTCTCGGCGTCCGTCAGCCGCTCGTGCGCGAGCTGCTGAAGCGTCCCGAGCTGCTCGGCGCGGTGCTGCGCGCCGGCCGGCGGCATCACCGTCTGGAGGTCCCAGCTCAGAAGGCGCGCGACGCGCTGGACGTCGACGATAGGTGCGAGCCGGTCCTTGAGCGCCTGGAGCGAATCCACGGGCGGCAGATTAGCGTTCCGCGCTCGGGCGAGATCCGCCAACGGAAAGGTTCCGCCCCGTGCAGCTCAGCGTGCAGGCGCATTGACTGTCAGGCGAGGAACTCGAGCACGGTCTCGACGTCCGCGCGCTCGGGCGCAGCCGGCGCGCCGCGCGGCCGGCCGAGATGCACGAGGCCGAGCACACGTTCGCCCGTGGGGATACCGACCGCGTCGCGGCCGGCGCGCGCGCGCAGCACCTTCGGCGTCCGCCAGTACCCCGCAAGCCCGCGCGCGTGCGCCGCGAGCAACAGCGCATAGACCGCCGCTGCGGTCGCGCAGACGTCTTCCTCGTCCTGGATCAGATCGCCGGTCAGCATCGCGGAGACAACAATCAGCGTCGGCGCGCGGTCGAGCTTCGGCGCGTCGGCGCCGCTCGCTTCCTTCAGGCGCGCCAACGCGGTTGGGCCGAGAACGCGGAAGCGCCACGGGTTCGTGCGGTGGTGGTTCGGGGCCCACCGCGCGACGTCGACGAGCTCGCGGACGACCTCCGCGGGCACCGGTTCGGGCCGGAACGACTTGTGCGTCCGCCTGGTGCGGATCACTTCCTCGATGCTCGTCACAGTCGCGAAGCGTCGCAGGAAGTGCGCCGCGCCCGTCGCGCTATGCCGCCGGCGGCGGTGGGTGCGCCGACGCGAGCAGCTGCTCGAGGTCGACGAGCGGGTCGGTCAGGAGCCCGTGCACCTCGACGAGACGCCGGTGCAGGTCGGCGGCTTCTTCGAGCAGTGCGCCCGTCTGCTCGACCGCCTGGGAAAGGCGCACGACCGCGTGCGCGATCTCACCTTCGGGGAACGGCTGCGGAGCATCGCCCACGCCGCGAGCATGGCGGCGGCGTCGGACGCCGCTCGCTACCCGTGCTTCGCCTTGAACGTGTGGATGGTCGTGCGCGCCTTGGCCAACGTGAGGGCGCCGCGGCAGACGCCGCGCTTGAGCTTCGTCTCCAACGGATCCGAGACCCGCGACTCCGAGCGCGGCTCCGGCCAGAGATTCCGCGGATTCCTCGGTGCGCCACCGAGCTCGAGCGGGATCAGATGGTCCTCCTCGTATCCCGACGGCAGTCCCGTCTCCCCGTACAACGACATCTGCCTCCGCTTGAGCGTGTTCGTATAGGCGACGGGCGGTCTCACCGTCTTGGTCCACCCACGGACGCAGATCGTCTTGCGGATCGTCGCCTGCCGGACGGCGGCGTTGAAGGCGCCCGGTGTGATCGACGCGTTCGGGAGCACGACTTCGGGTCCGCCGGTCGTCGTGGTCGTCGAGGTGCTGTACGTGATCGTCTCGGTCGCCGTCGTCGGCGGCGCCGTCGCGACCGCGGCGGCCCGGCAGTCGTAGGTGTAGGCGTCAGAGATGATCACCGTTGTGTCGCGCACGGGGTCGAGCTCGGGCGCGCCGGCCTTGGCGCAGTCCCAACCGAGGCCGGTGGAGGGGTCGAGCCATCTGTAGGTGTGATCGTCGGACGGGCACGAGTGGAGGGCGTGACAGCCGGAGCGGTGGGCGGAGGCGTCGCCGGCACCGACCGTGGTCGCGGCAATGAAGCCGGCAGCGGCCAGGCCGACCGCCGCTCCTCCGAATGCCAAATGCCTGAACCGCATCGTCCCTCCCCCTTCGCCCACTCGGGCCAGGGTGACATATGGACATGTCTGCGCGGATGGCCCGAAGGGGCCATCCCGCCTCGATGCCGATCAGGGACTTGCCGGGATCGCGTTCAGCGCGCTCCTCGCGCTGCTGTTCGGGCGCGGGAATCGCCGAGGCCCACACGACTAGCGCTCGTTCGACGAGACCCACGCGCTCGTCGGGTCTGCGAGAGCGGCCTATCTAGCCAATTTTTGGACGCGTCGCCTGCGCCGCGCGTTCGCTTAACTTCGGCCGCGAACCGCGGCGTTCCCGGACGGCACCAGTCGCCCAGTCGGTGCAAGCACCTCCCCCTCGGGCGGTGCACGCATAGACATTCAAGGTGGGTGCAAACGAGCGGCGCGGTTCACGTTCGCGGCGCGGCCAGCGTCTGATCGGAAGCGGACGATGGGGCTCGAACCCACGACCCTCAGCTTGGGAAGCTGATGCTCTACCAACTGAGCTACGTCCGCGAGGCCCCGATTCTAGCCGTTCGGGGTGTTTCCCCTGATGGCCACGTGGGCGCATTTGCCGCACACAAGGGGAGGTCACCGAAGCAGAGACCCGATCGCTCCCGCGCCCGAGTCCCGGGCGAGCCTCGTTTCTCGGCGGTGCTAGACGGCGGCGACGAGCGACGCCTGGCTCGCGTCTTCGACGTAGAGGATGTTCCGGCGATTTATCCAGACCGTGGCGTCGTCACGCGACACCGCGACGAAATCATCGCCGCCTCGGTTGATCCGGCCGGCTACGTCCTCTGCGTCTTCGGCCGGCAGGCGAACCTCCTTGCCCTCGAGCATCACGATCCGCGCCGGCACCGCGACGATGTTACCGCGGAAGTAATCCGCCAAGAGACGTGGCCGAAAGGGCCACTAGGCACGGGAGCCCAGCCGCGCTTAGGTTCGAGGACGGGCCGGATCGTGGGCAGCGCACGAGGGCGTTCGGCTCGCCGCCCGGCCCGCGCTTTTGTAGGACTCCGGGGATCGGCCGTTTCGGCCGCAGAGAGTCGGGGACAGAGCAACCGTTGACGCCGGCGGTCGTCCTTCTCTCCCCGGACCCGCTGCGCGTCGATTCTTGAAGGCTGGCGCCC
>VAXB01000042.1 GCA_005883995.1 Actinomycetota bacterium | reverse complement strand
CGAGGATCTTCACGTCGGTGCGCGTGTTCTTGATCAGCCTCTGCTCGACGAGTGACTCCGGCGTCACCTCGGCACCGTCTTCGAACCGGTCAAGGTCCCGGACGTTGACGGGAATCGTGGAGGTCCGGAACGGCCCGATCGGCAGCGCGTCCCTCGAGGTCGCGCCGCGCTGCTTCGCGAGGCGCATGTAGATAGGCATCTGGCCGCCCTCGAAGCCGCTCCGCATCTTGTGCGAGCCGGCACGCGACTTCTGCCCTTTGATCCCGCGCCCGGAGTAGCGGCCCTTGCCGGACCCGAGGCCGCGGCCGACGCGCTTTCGGTCCTTCCGCGCCTGAGACGGCTTCAGCGACGACAGGTTCAGACGATCGGCCACTTATTCCTCCACCCGGACGAGGTGCCGGACCTTCCGCAGCATGCCTGCGAGGACCGGGCCTTCGTCGTGCTCAGCGGTCTTGCCGATCCTGCCGAGCCCGAGCGCCCGCAGCGTGCCGCGGTGCCGCTCCGACTGGCCGATCTGGCTACGGATCTGTGTGACGCGAACCTTCGTCACGTGTTGGCCTCACCCTCGGGTGAACCTCCCGGTTCCGCCGTACCTTCGTCGATGTTCGTCTCCGGTTGCTCAGGCGGGCTCTCCGGCTGCTCTTCGGCTACGGGATGCTTGTAGGGGAGCACCTGACTGATGCTGAGGCCGCGGATCCGCGCGACGTCTTCGGGCCGACGGAGGTTCCGGAGGCCGTTCACCGTCGCCTTCGCCATGTTGATCGGGTTCGTGGTGCCGAGGCTCTTGGCGAGGATGTCGCGGATGCCGGCGAGCTCGAGGACCGCCCGGACCCCGCCGCCGGCGATGACGCCCGTGCCCTCGCTCGCGGGGCGCAGCAGGACACGCGCCGAGTCGGCGCGGCCGAGAATCTCGTGCGTGATCGTCGTGCCGTGCTTCGGGACCGTGAACAGGTTCTTCTTCGCGTCGTCGACGGCTTTCGTGATCGCGAGCGGGACCTCGCGCGCCTTGCCGTAGCCGACGCCGACGCGATCGACCTCGTCCCCGATCACGACGAGCGCCGTGAACGAGAAACGGCGGCCGCCCTTGACGACCTTTGCGACGCGGTTGATCTCGACGACGCGCTCCTTCAGCTCGCGCGTCTGCTCGCGCGCGATCACCTCGCGCTCGACGGGAGTCATCTCACTCAAAACGTCAGCCCTCCCTCACGCGCGGCGTCTGCAAGCGCCTTCACGCGTCCGTGATACAGGTAACCGGCCCGGTCGAAGACGACGTTGTCGACGCCGGCCTGCCGCGCGTTCTTCGCGAGGAGCTTCCCGACCTCGACCGCTTGCGCCGTCTTGTCTCCCTTGAACGACTTCACGTTCACCCACGAAGCCGCGGCGAGCGTTCTGCCCGCCATGTCGTCGACGAGCTGCGCGCTGATTCCCTTGTTCGAGCGCGACACGACGAGCCGCGGCCGCTCCGCGGTGCCGTGGACCTTGCCGCGCACGCGCCGGTGGCGCCGCTGTCGCGCTTCTCTGACGGTCAGCGTTGGCATTACGCTCGCTTACCGACCTTCCGCCGGACGTACTCGCCCTTGCGGCGGATGCCCTTGCCCTTGTACGGCTCGGGCGGCCGCACCTTACGGATCTCCGCTGTCACCTGGCCGACCTGCTGCTTGTCGGTCCCGCGGACGATGATCTCGGTCGGGACCGGAACCTCAAAGGCGATCCCCTGGGGCGCCTTCATCACGACGGGATGGGAATAGCCGACGTCAAGCCGGAGGTCGGTCCCCTGCATCGCGGCGCGATACCCGACGCCGTGAAGCTCAAGCCGCCGCTCGAAGCCTTTCTCGCGCTGCTCGATCTTCATCCGCTGCGGAACCTGCTGCGTCAGCTCGCCCAAAGGTCCGTTGACCATGACGCGCCCTGGGTCCAGGGCAACGGATACGCCCGCAGGCAGTTCAATTGGCTGTTTTCCGATTCGGCTCATTTTGGCTTAACCAGGGTGAAAATCGTCAGATTTTCACCATACAAAACAGATCACTTCTCCACCGATGCCTTCCTGCTCGGCGGTGCGGCTCGTGACGAGGCCGGTGGACGTGGACATGATCGCCGTGCCCATTCCGCCGAGGACGCGCGGCAGGCGATCCTTGCGCGCGTAGACCCGGCGGCCGGGCTTGGACACCCGCTTCAGGTCGGTGATCACCCGTTCGCGGCTCCGGCCGTACTTCAGCTGGATCACGAGGGTATCGAAGCTCTCGCCCTTCTGAACGTGGTAGTCCGTGATGTAGCCCTCCTCCTTCAGGATTCGGGCGATCTGCTCCTTCAGTCGCGACGTCGGCATCTGGACGCGCTCGTGGAGCGCCTTGTTGGCGTTGCGGATGCGGGCGAGCATGTCGGCGACGGGATCGGTCAACATCTAGATCACCAACTCGATTTGGTCATGCCTGGGATCACGCCCTGGTGCGCGAGCTCGCGCAGGCAGATCCGGCAGAGGCCGAACTTCTTGAAGACCGCGCGCGGCCGCCCGCAGCGGTTGCAGCGCGAGTAGTTGCGCACCTTGAACTTCTGCGGGCGCGACTGCTTGATACGAAGCGACGTCTTAGCCATGCGTTTCTACTGCTCTCCTCTCGAGTCCTCCGCGAACGGCAGACCGAGACCGCGCAAGAGCGCGCGCGCCTGGTCGTCCGTCTCTGCGGTGGTCGTGATCGCGACGTCGAGGCCGCGAACCTGCTGGATGTCGTCGTAGTTGATCTCCGGGAAGATGATCTGCTCGGCAACGCCGAGCGAGTAGTTGCCGCGGCCGTCGAACGAGCGCGGATTGAGCCCGCGGAAGTCGCGGATCCGCGGCAGCGCGATCGACACGAGCCGGTCGAGGAATTCGTACATCCGCGCGCCGCGCAGCGTCACCTTCGCGCCGATCGGCATGCCCTCGCGGATCTTGAACTGCGCGACCGACTTGCGGGCGCGCCGAACCTGCGCACGCTGACCCGCGATCGTCGTCAGCTCCTCGACCGCCGCGTCGAGCTGCTTCGCGTCCGTTTTCGCCTCGCCGACGCCCATGTTTAGCGTGATCTTGGCGAGCCGCGGGACCTGCATCGTCGTCGCGAGCCCAAGCTCGTCCTTGAGGCGTGGACGGAGCTGCTCTTCGTAGAGCGTCTTCATGCGCGGCTGGTACGACTCGCGCGCGGCCGTCTCACGGCCTTCCTGACGGACATCGCGGACGCGGGTGCTCACCGGTCGATCTCCTGGCCGCAGTCGACCCGCTTGCAGACGCGCACCTTCGTGTGCTCGCCGTGCGAGTCGCGCTCGCGGATCCCCACCCGCGTCGGCCGCTTGCAGACAGGGCACACGACCATGACGTTGCCGACCGGCAGCGGCGACGGTCGTTCGATCACGCCGCCGGGGGTCATGGCATCCCCGCCCATCCGGCTCGTGTTCTGGATCGGCCGCGGCTTCGTGTGCCGCTTGACGATGTTCACGTTCTCGACGATCACCTTCCCGTCCTTCGGGCGAGCGTCGATCACGCGGCCCTGCTTGCCGCGGTCCTTGCCGCTGAGGATGTGGACGAGATCACCCTTGCGGACGCGCATGGTTTGCATCACAACACCTCCGGTGCGAGCGAGACGATCTTCATGAAGTTCTTCTCGCGCAACTCGCGGGCGACCGGGCCGAAGATGCGGGTGCCGCGCGGGTTGCGCTGGTTGTCGATGATCACGGCGGCGTTCTCGTCGAACGCGATCGTCGTCCCGTCGTCGCGCCCGTACGCCTTCCGCGTACGCACGACGACGGCCTGGACGACTTCGCCCTTCTTGATCGTCCCCTGCGGGGTCGCCTGCTTGACCGTGCCGACGATGATGTCGCCCACGCGGGCGTAGCGCCGGTGCGAACCGCCCTTGACGCGGATGCAGAGCAAGACGCGCGCGCCGGTGTTGTCCGCAACGCGGAGCCTCGATTCCTGCTGAATCACCGCGCCGCCTCCACCACTTCGGCCAGGCGCCAGTTCTTCGTCTTCGACAGCGGGCGCGTCTCGACGATGCGGACGACGTCGCCGACGTTCGCCTGGTTCTGCGGGTCGTGCGCCTTGAACTTCAGGCTGCGCCGAACCACCTTCTTGTAGCGCCGGTGCGACTTGATCGTGTCGACCTTGACGACGATCGTCTTGTCCATCGCGTTGGACACGACGACACCGCGGCGTTCCTGACGGCGGCCGCGGTCGACGTCGGGCTTCGGCAGACGCGTGATCGCCTTGCGCTCGGCGGGACGCTCACGCTTCGGCTTCGAGTGCTTGTGCCGCTCCGAGCGAGGCAGGCGCTTGCGGGGTCGCTTCGGCTCGGCCGGTGCGGGGGCAGCCTCTGCCGCAGGCGCTTCCGCAGCCTCGGCCTCGGTGGTGGCGGGCTCCTCGGAAGCCTCTGCCGGGACGTCCGGAGCGGCAGGCTCCTCGGAAGCCTCTGCCGGGACATCCGGAGCGGCGTCGGCGGCGGGCGCCTCCGACGACGTCTCCTCGCCGGCCGGCGTCTCCGCGGTCTCTTCCTCTACCGGTGGCGTCTGTTCCGCGTTCTTTTCGTTTTCGGTTTCGCTCATACCTTGCCCGCTTTCGCTTCACGTTCGGTCGTGACGGTCAGGATGCGTGCGATCTCGCGCTTTGCGAGCTTCAGGCGCGCCGTGTTCTCGAGTGCGCCCGTCGCGGACTGGAAGCGGAGGTTGAACAGCTCCTGCCGCCGGTCGGCGAGCGCGCCCTCGAGCTCCTGATCCGTCATGTCCCGCAAGTCCCTAGCTCTCAAAGAGGCTCGCCTCCCTCGCAACGACCTTCGTCTTGACGGACAGCTTCTGGCCGGCGAGTCGGAGCGCTTCCTTCGCGAGCGGCTCGGGCACGCCCGCGAGCTCGAACATGACGCGCCCCGGCTTCACGACCGCGACCCAGTGCTCTGGCGAGCCCTTGCCCGACCCCATGCGCGTCTCGGCCGGCTTCTGGGTCACCGGCTTGTCGGGGAAGACGTTGATCCAGACCTTCCCGCCGCGCTTGATCTTGCGCGTCATCGCGATCCGCGCCGCCTCGATCTCGCGGTTCGTGACCCAGGCCGCTTCGAGCGACTTCAGGCCGAAGTCACCGAACTGGACCGTGGTCTGGCCCTTCGAGAACCCCGCGCGGCGACCGCGCTGGACCTTGCGGAACTTTGTCTTCTTCGGGAGGAGCATGCGTCAGCTGTCCTTCTTGGTGGAGCCGCTCGACGGCCGGCGACGCGGCTTGTCGGCATCGGCGGACTTTTCCTTCTTGGTCTGGTCTTCCGTCTGCTGCTTCGGCGTCGTCGAATCGGGGGCATCAGCGACCGGTGCGGGCGTCACCGGAACGTCCGGCTCGACCGGCGGTTGCGTGCGGCCCTCGGCGGACGTCGCAGTCTCGTCGGTGCGCGGACGCTCGACGTTGTCCTGGCCGCGCGCGCGATCGCGCGGCGCGGGCCGCGCTCCGCCACGAGCGCCTCCCGGCGCGCCGCGGCCACCGCCGGCGGCGCCACGGCCGCCCTGGCTCCCGCGACGGCGCTGCGGGCGGACAGGCCCCAGATCGGACCGATCGCGCTGGCGATCGCGCCCGCTCTCGCGGGACGCGCCGAGCCCTTCTTGCGCGCCGCCGCGCCGCCGCCGTGCCTGGTCCTGGTCACCCAGACGAACGTCCTTGTCGGTGTCGAGGCCGCCGTAACCCTCCGGCATGATCTCGCCCTTGTTGATCCAGACCTTGACGCCGATCCGGCCGAAGGGCAGCTTCGCCTCGACGAAGCCGTAATCGATGTCGGCGCGGATCGTATGGAGCGGCACGCGACCCTCCGAGTACGCCTCCGACCGTGACATCTCCGTGCCGCCGAGCCGGCCGCCGCACTGGATGCGGATTCCCTTCGCGCCGGAGCGAATCCCGGACGCGAGCGCGCGCTTCATCGCGCGCCGGAAGCTGACCCTGTTCTGCAGCTGCTCGGCGATCGACTGCGCAACGAGCTTCGCGTCGAGCTCTGGACGCTTGATCTCGTTGATGTTGATGTGAACGTTTTTCTTGGTGAGCGCGTGCAGCTCTTTGCGCAGCGCGTCGACCTCGACGCCCGATTTGCCGATCACGATGCCCGGACGCGCCGTGTAGATGTCCACGGTGATCCGCTGCTTGTCCTTGCGGATCAGGATGTCGGACAGGCCCGCGTGCGAGAGCTTCCCCATGATGTGCGCGCGGATCTTGATGTCCTCGATCAGGTACCCGGGGAACTCCTTCTTGCCCGTGTACCAGTTCGACTTCCAGTCGTGGATTACGCCGACGCGCATCCCACCGGGATGAATTTTTTGGCCCATTAGCGGTCACCTTTCGTCTGAATCGTGCGCGCCAGGCGTGAAACGCCCGGCTCGGAAGGACGCAGGGAGCGTTCGTAGCCGGAGGCTACGGGCGCGACTGAGGACGCAGCGAGCCGGAGCGTTGCAGCGCCCTGGCGTGTGCGAGGCAGGCGGAAGGGGGCCGCCATCAACTCGCAGCACCCGCTTTCTTCTTGCGCGTCGTGGATGTCGCCGATTTCTTCGCCGCCGCCGGTTTCTGCTTCGGCTTCGGAGCCTCGTCCGGTGCCGCCGCTTCCTGCCGCGGCTCAGCCGGCGCCGACGCTGCCGGCAGCTCCTGCAACTTCACCGTGATGTGGCACGTCCGCTTGCGGATCCGCGCGACGCGACCGCGCGCGCGTGCACGCCAGCGCTTCATCGTCGGCCCTTCGTCCGCGTACGCCGCCGACACGAACATGTTGTCGCCGACGAGCTGGTGATTCGCCTCTGCGTTCGAGGCCGCGGAGTGCAGCACCTTCTCGATGTCGCGCGCGACAGCGCGCGCGGAAAACGCGAGGATCGTGCGCGCCTCCGGGACGGAGCGACCGCGGATCAGGTCGGTGACGAGACGCGCCTTTCGCGCAGAGGAGTGCACAAACTTCGCCTGGGCCTGCACCTCGCGCCCTGTGCCGTTCCTGCCGTTCGTGCTCATGTTCTGCGCTTCACCTCGGTCTTGCGGTCGCCGGAGTGGCCGCGGAAGGTCCGCGTCGGCGCGAACTCGCCGAGCTTGTGCCCCACCATCTGCTCCGAGATGAAGACGGGCACGTGCTTGCGGCCGTCGTGCACCGCGATCGTGTGTCCGACCATCTCCGGGAAGATCGTCGATGTGCGCGACCACGTGCGCACCATCCGCTTCTCGTTTTTCGCGTTCATGTCCTCGATCCGGCTCATCAGCCGGTCCTGGACGAAAGGCCCCTTCTTCGAACTGCGGCTCATCTAGCGCTTTTCCTTTCCGCGACGCCGACCGCGGACGATCAGCTTGTTCGACTCCTTGTGCTTCTTGCGTGTGCGCTTGCCGAGCGTCGGCACGCCCCACGGCGTGACCGGATGCCGGCCGCCCTTCGTCTTGCCCTCGCCGCCGCCGTGCGGATGGTCGACCGGGTTCATCGCCGAGCCGCAGACGGACGGGCGCTTGCCCTGCCAGCGGCTGCGGCCGGCCTTCCCGCCGGTGATGTTCTCGTGGTCGACGTTGCCGACCTGGCCGATCGTCGCGCGGCAGGTCAGCGGGACGCGGCGCATCTCGCCGGACGGAAGCCGCAGCACGCCGTAGCCGTCGTCCTTCGCGACGAGTTGGACGCCGGAGCCGGCGCTTCTCGCCATCTGACCGCCCTTGCCGGGCTTGAGCTCGACGTTATGCACGAGCGTGCCGGTCGGGATGTTCTCGAGCGGTAGTGCGTTGCCCGGGCGGATGTCCGCTCCCGGGCCGGACTCGACCGTCGCGCCGACACGCAGCCGCGCCGGAGCGAGGATGTATGCCTTCGCGCCGTCGGCGTAATGGAGCAGCGCGATCCGCGCCGACCGGTTCGGGTCGTACTCGATCGCGGCGACCTTCGCCGGCACGCCGTCCTTCAGGCGCTTGAAGTCGATCACGCGGTAACGGCGCTTGTGGCCGCCACCCTGATGGCGCGTCGTGATGCGTCCGTTGTTGTTCCGGCCGCCCTTCTTCGTCAGCTTTTCGGTCAGCGCCTTCTCGGGCTTGTGCTTCGTGACCTCCTCGAAGGTGGAGACGGTCATGAAGCGGCGACCGGGAGACGTCGGCTTGTAGCGGCGGATGGGCATCAGACCTGGGCTCCCTGGAAGATCTCGATCGTGTCGCCCCGGCGGAGCTGCACGATCGCCTTCTTCCAGCCGGGCTTCGTGCCGCGGTGGACGCCGCGGCGCTTCGGCTTCGCCTGGACCATCAAGACGTTGACCCGCTCGACCTTGACCTCGAACAGCTCCTCGACGGCCTGGCGGATCTGCGTCTTGTGTGCGTCAGGATGGACGCGGAACGCGTACTTGTTCACCTCGACGCCCGAGTACGCCTTCTCGGTGACGACCGGCGCGAGCAGCACTTCGCGGACATCGAGGCTCACGACGCCCTCCCCTGCACCGCTTCGAGCGCGTCCTGCGTGACGAGCACGGAGCGCGCCCACAGCAGGGCCGATACCTCCAGCTCGCTGGGCGCGGCGACGACGACGCGCTGGAGGTTCCGGAACGACCTGATCACGTTGGGCTCGTCGTCGGTCGCGACCACGACGACCGGCGCGTCCTGGCCCCAGGACGCGAGCAGGTCAGCGGCCGTCTTCGTCGACGGCGCGTCGAAGGTCGCGCCGTCCAGGACGCCGAACGTCCCGTTCGCTGCATGCGACGAGAGTGCACTGCGGAGCGCCGAACGCCGCGCCTTCCTGTTTACCTTCACGCCGAACTCCGTCCGCGGCTGGAACGTGACGCCGCCGCCGGTCCAGTGGGGCGCGCGCGTCGTGCCGGCACGGGCGCGACCCGTTCCCTTCTGACGCCACGGCTTCGAGCGGCCGCCGGAGACGAGCCCACGCGACTTGACCGCGCGAGTCCCCGCCCGATCGGCGTTCAGCTCGGCGCGTACGACCTCGTGCAGCAGATGCTCCTTCACCTCCGCGCCGAAGACGGATTCGTCGAGCGCGACGTCCTTGGCCTTGTTGCCGCCGGCGTCGAGCAACGGTGCTTTTGGCGCGGCCATCATCACCGGCGAGCGTCCTCTCTCACTTCGACGAAGCCGTTCTTCGGACCCGGAACGGCACCCTTGACGAGCAACAGGTTCCGGTCGGGGTCGATTCGGTGGACGACGAGGCCGACCTGCGTCACCCGCTTGCCGCCCATCCGGCCGGCCATCCGAACGCCCTTGAAGACGCGGGACGGCGTCGCCGACTGGCCGATCGACCCCGGCGCGCGCACGTTGTGTGAACCGTGTGTCTTGGGGCCGCGCTTGAAGTTGTGCCGCTTGATCGTCCCGGCGAAGCCCTTGCCGTGCGAGATGCCGCTGACCTTGATCTTCTCGCCCGGCTCGAACGACTCGACGCTGACGCTCTCGCCGACCACGAGCTCGCTCGAGCCGCGAAGCTCGAGCAGGTGGCGGTACGCGCCGTCGACGCCGTGCGTGCGCAGATGGCCGAGCTCCGGACGCGTGACCTTTCGCTCGGGCACGGCGTCGTACGCGATCTGAACCGCGTCGTAGCCGTGCGCGTCCGACGTCTTGACGTCGACGACCGGGCACGGCTGCGCCTCGATGACCGTGACGGGCGTGACGCGCCCCGTCTCGTCGTCGAAGACACGGGTCATCCCCAGCTTTTTGCCGACGATCCCTTTCATCGACGGTCCTGCCGGTGATGCCGGTGGATGCCTCGGTCGCGAGCATCAACCGACGCAAGGACGCAGGGAGGCCTTGGGCTGGTTAGCCCAGGGCCGACTGAGGATGCGGCAGCGCGCCGTGTGATCGCGAGCGAGGCGCCGCCGAGTGTCGCCGGTAGGGCCGTCATAGTTTGATCTCGATGTCGACGCCTGCGGGGAGGTCGAGCCGCATAAGCGAGTCGACCGTCTTCGGCGTCGGGGAGTGGATGTCGATCAGCCGCTTGTGCGTCCGCACCTCGAAGTGCTCCCGCGAGTCCTTGTCCTTGAACGGCGAGCGGATCACGCAGTACACGTTCTTCTCGGTGGGCAGCGGCACCGGGCCGGTGATGGTGGCGCCGGTTCGTTGAGCCGTCTCGACGATCGACTGTGCCGACCGGTCAAGTTGCTGATGGTCGTAGCCCTTCAGGCGGATACGGATTTTTTGAGCCAACGAACCGACGCCTCCGCTATTTGATGATCTCGGTGACGACGCCTGCGCCGACGGTGCGGCCACCCTCGCGGACGGCGAAGCGCAGACCCTGGTCCATGGCGATCGGCTGGATCAGCTCGACCTCCATGTTCGTGTTGTCCCCCGGCATGACCATCTCCTGGCCCTCCGGCAGCCCGATCGAGCCGGTCACGTCCGTCGTGCGGAAGTAGAACTGCGGCCGGTAGCCGTTGAAGAACGGCGTGTGGCGGCCGCCTTCGTCCTTCGACAGGACGTACACCTCGGCCTTGAAGTGCGTGTGGGGCGTGATCGAGCCGGGCTTCGCAAGCACCTGGCCACGCTCGATGTCCTCGCGCTTGATGCCGCGAAGCAGCGCGCCCGCGTTGTCGCCGGCCTGCGCGAAGTCGAGCGTCTTCTGGAACATCTCGAGCCCCGTCACGACCGTTTTCTCGACCTGCGGGTGGATGCCCACGATCTCGACGTCGTTGCCGGTCTGGATCTTGCCCTGTTCGATGCGGCCGGTCACGACGGTGCCGCGGCCGGTGATCGTGAACACGTCCTCGATCGGCATCAGGAACGGCTTGTCGACGTCGCGCTCCGGCTCCGGGATGTACTCGTCGACGGCGTTCATGCGCTCGAGGATTTTCGGCGTCCACTCCGCGTCGCCCTCGAGCGCCTTCAGCGCCGAGACCTGAACGACGGGGATGTCGTCGCCTGGAAACTCGTACCGCGAGAGGAGCTCGCGCACCTCGAGCTCGACGAGCTCGAGCAGCTCGGGGTCGTCGACCATGTCGGCCTTGTTCAACGCGACGACGATCGACGGCACCTCGACCTGGCGGGCGAGCAGGATGTGCTCGCGCGTCTGCGGCATCGGGCCGTCCGCAGCGGAGACCACGAGGATCGCGCCGTCCATCTGGGCGGCGCCCGTGATCATGTTCTTGATGTAGTCCGCGTGGCCGGGGCAGTCGACGTGCGCGTAGTGGCGCTTCTCCGTCTCGTACTCGACGTGGGACGTGTTGATGGTGATGCCGCGCTGGCGCTCCTCGGGAGCCTTGTCGATCTCCTCGAAGCTGACGGCCTGGCCGCCACCCTGCTCCGCGAGCACCTTCGTGATCGCCGCGGTCAGCGTCGTCTTGCCGTGGTCGATGTGACCGATCGTGCCGACGTTGAGGTGCGGCTTGTTGCGCTCGAACTTCTGCTTGGCCATTCCTCTCCTCCCTACTTGCTCGGTGCGTCCGTCGAGACGATCTCGGTCGCGATCGACTGCGGGACTTCTTCGTAACGGTCGAATTGCATCGTGAACTCCGCGCGTCCCTGCGTCATCGAACGCAGGTCGGTCGCGTAGCCGAACATTTCCGCGAGCGGGACGCTCGCCTTGATCACCTGCGCGTTGCCGACCGGCTCGAGGCTCTCGACGCGACCGCGGCGGGAGTTGAGGTTCCCCATCACGTCGCCGAGGTAGTCCTCGGGCGTGATCACCTCAACCGCCATGACGGGCTCGAGCAGCTTCGGCTTCGCGCGCTTCATCGCTTCCTTGAAGGCCATCGATCCGGCGACCTTGAACGCCATCTCGCTCGAGTCGACGTCGTGGTACGAGCCGTCGATCAGCTCGATCTTGAGGTCCACGACCGGGTACCCGGCGAGGATCCCGGACTCCATCGCCTCCTGGATCCCGACGTCGACCGAGGGGATGTACTCCCTCGGGATCTTGCCGCCGACGATCTTGTCGACGAATTCGTAGCCGTCGCCCGGATCGAGCGGCAACGCGTTGATCACCGCGTGGCCGTACTGGCCCTTGCCGCCCGTCTGGCGGACGAAGCGCGCCTCGACCTTCTCGACCGGCTTTCCGATCGTCTCGCGGTACGCGACCTGCGGACGGCCGATGTTCGCGTCGACGTTGAACTCGCGCTTGAGCCGGTCGACGATGATCTCGAGGTGGAGCTCGCCCATGCCGGCGATCAGCGTCTGGCCGGTCTCCTCGTCGGTGCGAACACGGAACGTCGGGTCCTCCTCGGTGAGCCGCTGGAGGCCACCGCCGAGCTTGTCCTGGTCCGCCTTCGACTTCGGCTCCACGGCCACCGAGATGACCGGGTCCGGGAACGTCATCGACTCGAGCTTGATCGGCGCCGTGTCGGTGGCGAGCGTGTCGCCCGTGGTCGTTGCCTTGAGCCCGACGCCTGCCGCGATCTCCCCCGCGCCGATCGCCTCGCGCTCCTCGCGGTGGTTCGCGTGCATCTGCAGGATCCGTCCAACGCGCTCGGTGCGGCCGGTGTTCGTGTTCAGCACGCGGTCGCCGGCCTTGATCTGGCCGGAGTAGACGCGGAAGTAGGTCAGCTTCCCGACATACGGGTCGGACATGACCTTGAACGCGAGCGCCGAGAACGGCTCGTCGAGCGCCGCATGGCGCGAGAGCTCGTTCTCGGTGCGCGGGTCGATGCCGTGCACCGGCGGGACGTCGAGCGGGCTCGGGAGGTAGTCGACAACGCCGTCGAGCAGCGGCTGAACGCCTTTGTTCTTGAACGCCGACCCGCAGAAGACGGGCGTGATCTTGTTGTCGAGCGTTCCCTTCCGCAGCGCACGGCGGATCATGTCCGGCGTCACAGACTCCTCGTCGAGCAGGTAGGTCTCCATCAGCTCGTCGTCGAACTCGGCGACCGAGTCGATCAGCTGGTGGTGGTACTCGTGCGCCTGCTCGGCGAGCTCGGGCGGGATCTCGCCGATCTCCATCTTCGTGCCGAGGTCGTCGACCCACGTGACGGCGCGCATCTCGGGGAGGTCGACGACGCCGCGGTGGTGCTCCTCCTGCCCGATCGGCAACTGCACCGGGACCGGGTGCGCGGCGAGGCGGTCGATCATCGACTGGATCGACGCGAAAAAGTCCGCGCCCGTTCGGTCCATCTTGTTGATGAACGCGATGCGGGGAACGCCGTAGCGCTCGGCCTGACGCCAGACGGTCTCCGACTGCGGCTGCACCCCGGCGACGGCATCGAAGACGGCGATCGCGCCGTCGAGGACGCGGAGGCTCCGCTCGACCTCGACCGTAAAGTCCACGTGCCCGGGCGTATCGATGATGTTGATCCGAAACTCGCGCCACGACGCCGTCGTCGCCGCCGACGTGATCGTGATGCCGCGCTCCTGCTCCTGCGCCATCCAGTCCATCGTGGCGGCGCCCTCGTGTACCTCGCCCATCTTGTGGGTGCGGCCGGTGTAGTAGAGGATCCGCTCCGTCGTCGTCGTCTTGCCGGCGTCGATGTGCGCCATGATCCCGATGTTGCGGACGCGGTCGAGCGCGACGGCTGCTTTGGTGTCGACGGCCATGGCTGCTCCTACCAGCGGTAGTGCGCGAAGGCCTTGTTGGCCTGCGCCATCCGGTAGACGTCGTCCTTCTTCTTGAACGCGCCGCCCTGCTGGTTCAGCGCGTCGAGGATCTCGGCCGCGAGCTTGTCGACCATCCCCTTCTCGCGGCGGTCGCGCGCATAGTCGACGAGCCAGCGCACGGCGAGCGTGCGGGCACGGCGCTGCGGCACCTCGACGGGCACCTGGTAGTTCGCGCCGCCGACGCGCCGCGACTTCACCTCGAGGACGGGCGTGACGGTCTTGACCGCCTGCTCGAGCACCTCGACCGGCGGCTTGCCGGTGCGCTCGCCGACGCGCGTCATCGCGTCGTAGACGATCTGCTCCGCCGTCGACTTCTTGCCGTCGCTCATCACCTTGTTGATCACCTGCGTGACGAGGGCGGAGTTGTAGACCGGATCCGGCACGACCGGCCGGGCCTGAACGTCGGCACGGCGCGGCATTACGAGCCTCGTTTTGCGCCGTACCGCGAGCGGGCCTGCTTGCGGTCGGAAACGCCGGCAGTGTCGAGGGCGGCGCGGATGATCTTGTAACGGAAGCCCGGCAGGTCGGCCGTGCGGCCGCCGCGGATCAGGACGACGGAGTGCTCCTGGAGGTTGTGCCCCTCACCGGGGATGTAGGCACCGACCTCGACGCCGTTCGTGAGGCGGACGCGCGCGACCTTCCGCAGCGCGGAGTTCGGCTTGCGCGGCGTGTTCGTATACACGCGCGTGCAGACGCCCCGCTTCTGCGGCGCGCCGGCGAGTGCCGGGCTCTTGGTCTTCGCCTTGGCCGTCCGACGGCCCTTGCGCACAAGTTGATTTACGGTCGGCACGTTCCTCCGAAAGAGTCCCTTTTCACACAACAACGGTCAGCGGGGGCCGTTTGGGCCCTGCCAACCGGACGAGGCATCGTAGCGGACAACGGCCGCCCCCGCAAACGCAGGAACCCGCTTGGGAAGGGGGACTACGGCGGCAACCGAGGGGTGAGGCCCCTCCAGGTCTGACGCCTTTTCGCAGCTGAACAGCGGTCCGGCTTCGCAACCTCTTTAATCGCACGCCGTGGGGACTCTGCTGCTCTCGATCGACTTCGAGGACTGGCACCAGCTCGTCCACCGCCGCCTGGGCCGGGCGGACTGGAACCGGCCGCACCCGGCATTCGCGCCGCAGGTGAACGCGGTGCTCGACCTGCTCGACGAGCTCGATGCACGCGCCACGTTCTTCTTCCTCGGGATGACGGTCGAGAACTACCCGGAGCTCGTCGCGGAAGCCGTGGCTCGAGGGCATGAGCCCGCGTCGCATGGCTATGCGCACGTGCGAGTGCACGAGCAGACGCGCGAGGAGTTCCGCCGCGACCTCGAGCGAAGCGTCGACGTGATCGAGCGCGCGACGGGCAGCCGCCCGACGGCGTACCGCGCGCCCGCGTTCTCGATCAACCGCCAGACGCCCTGGGCGTACGACGAGGTCGTTGCGGCGGGGTTCCGCTCCGACTCGTCGCAGTACGACTCGCCGCGTGTTCCCGACCGGATCGACGGCATCCCGGACGATCCGTATCGGCTGCGCGTGGCCGGCGGCGAACTGTGGGAGCTTCCCGTCGCGACCTGGGGGCCACTGCCGATCGGCGGCGGGAGCTACTGGCGCCTTCTCCCGGCGCGTGTGATCGAGCACGGGCTGCGGGACCTGTCCGTTCTGTACTTCCATCCGTACGAGTTCGCGCCCGCGCCGCTGCGCGCCGAACTGCCGGCCTCGCCGACGCCTCGGCAGCGCGCGACGGCGTCCGCGCGGGCGCTCTGGCGCAACAGCGGTCGGGGGCTCGTCGCGTCGCGGCTACGACAGATCGCGCGCAGCCACCGCCTCGTCTCGTACGATCAGGCCCATGCCGACATCGTCCGACACCACGGGTCGCGTTCGAGATCACTTTCGGAAGGAGGCGTTCTCGTTTGACGCGCTGTACGACGAGGACCACGCCGTCCAGCGGTTCCTACGGCCGGGATTGTTCAACCGGCGGGAGCTCGCGCTCGCGGTCGCACGAGAGTTCGACGCGCCGGCCGTCCTCGACGTCGGCGGCGGATCCGGACGCATCGGCGAGCCGATCCTGGACGCGGGTGCGTCGCGGTACGTCGACATCGACCTGTCCGACACGATGCTCGACCTCGCACGGGAGCGCCTCGACCGCTTCGGCGACAAGGTCGAGCTCATCCAGGGCGATTTCCTGACTGCCGACCTCGGCGCGTCGTTCGACCTGGCTCTTGCACTCGGGTACTTCGACTACATCGAGGACGCCGGCGCGCACATCCGTCGGATCGGTGAGCTCTGCTCCGGCGCCGCCGTCGCGAGCTTCCCCCGCTGGACGTGGACGAAGGGCCCGATCAGGAAGCTGCGCTACGAGGTGATCAACAACTGCCCGATCTACGACTACACGGGCGACGGGATCAGCGCGCTGTTCAAGAACGCGGGCTTCACGCGCGTCGAGCTGCACCCCGGCAAGAGCGGCTTCCTCGCCGTCGCCCGGAAATAACTCTTACGACAGCGCGAGAAACGGCAGGTAGTCGCTCAGGTCGGCGATCCCCGCCTGCGGCAGCTGGTCGCGCCAGCACACCGCGTTGTCGAGCGAGCCATTGATGCGGGCGCCGATCCAGGTCGGGTAGCGCGCGTCGCGAAGCTGGGCGACGAGGGCGGCGCGAATCGACGGCCGCGCGCGCGTCAGGGAAAGAGACGTGAGCGGATGCGGCGGTCCAAGCGGCCGGACCTTGACGACGCCGGCTGCTGAGAAGACCGAGCTCCACCGGCCCGAGGGAAGGGTCATGACCGGATTGGGCGAGTTCGACTCGAGGGCGTAGCCGACCTTCTTGCCGCCGAGCCACGACGTCTTCCCCTTGGCCTGGATCAGCCGTACCTGAAGATCCCCGTAGGTCTGCTTGAACTCGGCAACCGCGTCTGCGCTCGGCGTGGCGACGCCGATCCGCGTCTCGATCCGTGCGCGGCGGAGCTCGTCGCCGATCACCGCGCGCGCAATTCCGAGCGACGCGTGCGCCTGCGCGATCGCCGCGCGGTAGGCGCTACGCGAGCCATTGAAGCGCGCGGCGACGATCGCGCTCTCGGCGCCGAGGATGTCGCGCGACGTGACGCGCGTGAGCGTCGATTCGAGCACGCGCGCGTACGCATCGGTGAAGGCGAGCTCGCCGTCCCCGGTCAGCGCCGTGATCGGCTTCAACGCGTTCCAGGAGACGGAGCCGACGCCGTTGATTCGGCAGCGAAGGGTTCCTGGCAGGCGCAGCTGGCCCTCGATCCGCGAGCGGTCGAACCCCTTTCCGGCCGCCGCGGGCCCGTCGCAGAGGGCCGGATCGCGCGTCCATAAGTAAACGCACGCGGCGCGCGGCTTGTCGGGGTCGGCCTCGTCGGGCGACGTCGAGTACTCGGCCCACCCCCACGACCAGATGCCGTGGCCCGTCCCCTTCGTCGTCTGGAAACCGACGAAGATCCCGAGCTTCGACGTCGGGATCCCGATCTGCGTGAAGTCGAGCAGGCCGCGGCGGAATGCCTGCCGCAACGTCCGGCTGCCGAGGACGGGCCCCTGCTTGTAGATCAGCGGCGCCGGGAAGTAGATCTCGCGCACGATCCCCGCGACCTGCGCGACGGCCCGCCACCAGTCGCCGGCGTCGCCGTCGGTCGCGGGCGGGCTATTGACGAGCAGCCACGGCTGCGCGCCGAGGTCGTGCAGCCGGGTCAGGAACTTGAGGACGTTCGCGCGGTACTGCGCCGTCGTCGGCGACCAGGGCGTCGGCAGGCCGGCGCCGTAGAGCTCGTTCTCCGCGATGATCGGGTTCGAGCAGTGCGTCGAGTTCTCGACGTAGAGGTACAGCCGGTCGGCGCGCGACTCCATCAGTGACGGATCCTCGGGCGCGCTCGGCACCCCGGCGCGGTTGCGCAGGTGCGGATCGAAGTAGACGGTCAGGCCGCCCTTTGCCCGGATCTGCGCCGGTAGGTCGAGGTTCGGCGCCGCCGCGATCACACCCGGCCGGGCAAACATCTGCCAGAACGGCACGGCGCCGTCGACGTAGTCGAACCAGTAGGGCGCGTGGCCCGGGAGTGTGCAGGCGTGTAGGTCCGCCGGCGGAGTCGGCGGAACCGGATCGGCACCTGCGCGCGTGCTCCCTGCGAGCAGCGCAACGCACGTGACCAGCGCGACCCCGAGCCGTTTCACATGTCCCAGGGTAGCCCGAAGCGCGGCGGAATCCCGCGTTCTTACAGAGGGCTTACTTTCTCGCTCCCCCGGGGGCGCCCGTCCTTGACGTCACGCCACGCCCTTCGAGTGCCTGACCCTTTCTCTTGGGTCAGGCACTTTTTTCACGCTTCGACCCTTCGCCGCCGTGAGAGCTCACGCGTCAAAAAGGGTCAGACCCGGAGGATCTGACCCTTTCGACAGTGCCTGTGCTTCTTACGACTCGCTATCGAGCGGCGAGTCGACCTCGGGGATCTCCTCGGCCTCGCCGGACTCGTGTGACGTCGGCGCGTCCGCGCCGGGGATGCCGCCGAAGTCGATGCCGAGGTCGCCGATCCCGTTCCCGCCGTCGGTACCGATCTCCTCGAGCGCCGCCAGGAGTTGCTCCTCGGTTGCAGGCCGAGTGTAAGCCGAGACCGGCACCTTGTCGGACGGGCCGATGCCGATCGTCCGGTACCGCTTCAGCCCTGTGGCCGCCGGGATCAGCTTCCCGATGATCACGTTCTCCTTCAGGCCGAGCAGCCGGTCGATCTTGCCCTCGATCGACGCGTCGGTCAGCACCTTCGTCGTCTCCTGGAACGATGCGGCGGAGAGGAACGACTCGGTCGCGAGCGACGCCTTCGTGATCCCGAGGATCAGCGGCTCGAACGTCGCCTGCTCCTTCTTCTCCTTCTTCACGCGCGTGTTCTCACGCTCGAGCACCGTCTTGTCGACGAGCTGGCCTGGCAGGAGGTCGGTCTGGCCGGCGTTGTCGATCCGCACCTTCTTCAGCATCTGCCGGACGATCAGCTCGATGTGCTTGTCGTGGATCTCGACGCCCTGCGACTTGTACACCTTCTGCACCTCGTTGACGAGGTACAGCTCCGTCGGCGTGTAGCCCTTCAGGCGCAGCAGATCGGCGGGGTTGATCGGCCCATCGTGCAGCGGATCGCCGGGCTCGACGACCTGCCCCTTCGTCACCAGCACACGCGTGCGTCGCGGCAGCTGGAGCGGCTTGAGGTCGTCCTCCTCCGCGTCGTTCGGGATGATCGTCAACTTCGGCCCACGCTCGGTCTCCTCGATGTCGACGCGGCCGGCTTCCTCCGCGAGCGTCGCGGCACCCTTCGGGTTGCGAGCCTCGAAGATCTCCGTCACGCGCGGCAGGCCGTGCGTGATGTCCGCGCCGGCGACACCGCCGGTGTGGAACGTGCGCATCGTCAGCTGCGTGCCGGGCTCGCCGATCGACTGTGCGGCGATGATCCCGACCGCGTCGCCGATCTCCGCGATCTCACCGGTGGCGAGGAACGTGCCGTAACAGGTGCGGCAAACGCCGAACTCGCTCCTGCACTTCAGCACCGAACGGACGGGCAGCTTCACCTCGTCGACGGCATCGCCGAGCGCCTCGACGATCTCCTCGAGCACCGGCTGCGTGACCTCTTCACCCTTCGTCGCGATGACGGTCTTGCCCGGCTTGCCGCTCGAGAGCGGCTTGTGGACGTCCTCGGCGAGCGTGCGTCCCATGACGCTCTTGTTGAGCCCCTCGGCCACGCGGATCGGCAGCTCGACGAAGTCCTTCGTCTTGCAGTCGTCCTCGCGGATGATCACGTCCTGCGACACGTCGACGAGACGCCGCGTCAGGTAGCCCGAGTCGGCCGTCCGGAGCGCCGTGTCCGCCAGTCCCTTGCGCGCGCCGTGCGTCGAGATGAAGTACTCGAGCACCGACAGGCCCTCCATGAAGTTCGCCTTGATCGGCCGCTCGATGATCTCACCCTTCGGATTGGCCATCAGGCCGCGCATACCGGCGAGCTGGCGGATCTGCTTGGACGAGCCACGTGCGCCCGAGTTGGCCATCATGTAGATCGGGTTCAGCTCGAAGAACGTCTTCTCCATCGCGTCGGCGACCGTGTCGGTCGCCTCCGTCCAGACGTTGACGATCGACTCGTGCCGCTCCTCCTCGGTGATGAGGCCGCGCTCGTACTGCGCCTCGACACCGGCGACGCGGCCCTCGTACTCGGCGAGGATCTGCTCCTTCTCGGGCGGGATGACGATGTCGTTCTTCGAGATCGTCACGCCGGCCTGGGTCGCGAAGTGGAATCCGAGCGACTTGATCTTGTCGAGCACGTTCGCGATCGCCTGAGCGCCGTAGCGATCGACGAGGAGCGCGATGAAGCCGTCGATCTCGCGCTTCGGCAGCGTGCGGTTGATGAACTCGTGGTCGAGGGCGTCGTCCTCGTACACGACCTCGGCGAGCGCACGCTCGACCTCCGCGTTGAAGATCACGCGGCCCGCGGTCGTGAGGAGCGTCTCCTCACCGCGGCGGTACTCGATCGGCTGCTGGAGGTGCACCTGCTTGGCGTCGAGCGCGAACTCGACCTCCTCCTCCGACTGGAACCGGCGCGGACGCGGATCGAGATCCTCCGCCTTCGTCTTCGACAGGTCCTGCACGCAGTACGTCAGGTAGTACGTCCCGAGCACCATGTCCTTCGTCGGCGTGGCGAGCGGGCGCCCGGACGCGGGCGACAGGATGTTGTTCGACGAAAGCATCAGCACGCGCGCTTCGGCCTGCGCCTCCGCGGACAGCGGCAGGTGGACTGCCATCTGGTCGCCGTCGAAGTCGGCGTTGAACGCGTGACAGACGAGCGGATGAACCTGGATCGCCTTGCCCTCGACGAGCACCGGCTCGAAGGCCTGGATGCCGAGGCGGTGGAGCGTCGGCGCACGGTTCAGCAGCACCGGGTGCTCCGCGATCACCTCTTCGAGGACGTCCCAGACCTCCTCGGTCATCGAGTCGACGTACTTCTTCGCCGCCTTGATGTTCTGGACGGACTTCCGCTCGACGAGCCGGCTCATGATGAACGGCTTGAACAGCTCGAGCGCCATCAGCTTCGGCAGACCGCACTGGTGCAGCTTCATCGTCGGGCCTGACACGATCACCGAGCGGCCCGAGTAGTCGACGCGCTTGCCGAGCAGGTTCTGGCGGAACCGCCCCTGCTTGCCCTTGAGCATGTCGCTCAACGACTTGAGCGGGCGGTTGCCGGGGCCCGTGACGCTGCGGCCGCGGCGGCCGTTGTCGAACAGCGCGTCGACGGCCTCCTGCAGCATGCGCTTCTCGTTGTTGACGATGATCTCCGGCGCGCCGAGGTCGAGCAGCCGCTTCAGGCGGTTGTTCCGGTTGATCACACGCCGGTAGAGGTCGTTCAGGTCCGACGTCGCGAACCGGCCGCCGTCCAGCTGCACCATCGGGCGCAGTTCCGGCGGAATCACCGGCACGGCTTCGAGAACCATCCACTCGGGACGGTTCTCGGAGGTGATGAACGCGTTCACGACCTTCAGCCGCTTGATCGCGCGCTGCTGCTTCTGCCCCTTCGACGTGCTGATCGTCTCGCGCAGCGAGGCGGCCTCCGCGTCGAGGTCGAGATCCTTCAGCAGGTCGCGGATCGCCTCCGCTCCCATCCCGCCGCGGAAGTAGACGCCGAAGCCGTACGGCGATCCGAAGCGGTCCTTCAGTTCACGGAACAGCTGCTCGTCGTTGACGATCAGCTTCGGCTCGAGGTCCTTGAACAGGAGCCATGTCTGCTCGAGCCGGTTGACGGAGTCGACCGCCGCGTCGCGGGCGTCGCCGCGCCGCGACTCGATGTCGAGGTACATCTCGCGGACCTTGAGCGACCACTGGACGATCCCGTCGAGATCCTCCTTCTGGATCTTCCCGTCCGTCCGGAGACAGAGGTCATTCGTCAACTCGCGAATGTCCTGCTCCCCGTCCCACGTGTCGATCACGTCCGCGAGCAGCCCGTTGCCGAGGTCGCGCGTGCGGTCGAGGTTCTTCGCATCGACCGGCTGGATGATCTTCACGTCCTCCTCGTGCGGCTCGTTGCCCTCGAGGAGGTCGTCGATGACGCGGTTGATGTGCTTCGAGATCGCGCCCTTCTTCGACCCCGTCGCCTTCGCCTGCTGCTTGAACAGCGGCTCCAGCGCGCCGAGGATCTGCTCCGCCGCGACGGCGACGTTCTCCAGCTCGCGCGGCGTCAGCTTGCGGTCCTCGCGAATCGCCGCGTTGCGGACGAGCTCGCGGATCTTCTTCGAGTCCTCCGTCGTGATCTGACCGACGAGCTCGACGAACATCCCGCCGGCGAGGCCGCGGGCATCCTCGAGCGGCGGCAGCGCCTGCTCCTCCGCCCAGTTCGACAGACCGCGTGCCCAGAAGTCGTCGTCCTCGTCGAATCCCTTGTCGCGGCCCTTGGCGAAGTAGTCCCGACGCCGCTTCAGGCGATCCTCGAGCGCAGCGAGCGCCTCGTCGCGGTCGACGTAGATCCGCTCCGACTCGGCGCGCACCTTGTCCTCGAGGTCGGCGACGTCCTTCGCGCGCGCCTCGTTGTCGACGGCCGTGACGATCGACGCCGCGAAGTAGAGGACCTTCTCGAGCTCGCGCGGCGCGATGTCGAGCAGGTACCCGATCCGCGACGGCACGCCCTTGAAGAACCAGATGTGCGACACCGGCGCGGCGAGGTCGATGTGACCCATCCGCTCACGGCGCACCTTCTGGCGCGTCACCTCGACGCCGCAGCGCTCGCAGATGATGCCCTTGTAGCGGACGCGCTTGTACTTGCCGCAATAGCACTCCCAGTCCTTGGTCGGACCGAAGATGCGCTCGCAGAAAAGACCGTCGCGCTCCGGCTTGAGCGTGCGGTAGTTGATCGTCTCCGGCTTCGTTACCTCGCCCGACGACCAGTCCCGGATCTGCTTGCTGGATGCAAGCCCGATCCGGATTGCATCGAAATCATTGATGTCGATCAAAGCTCTCCCTTACCTCATTCCTCGATCTCGACGTCTGCCAAATTTGCCTCTCCGACGGGGCCGACCTCGGCCTCGACCTCTTCCTCCGCCTCCGTCGTGGCCGAAACCTCGACATCGTCGAGATCTCCGAGCGACTCGTCGGCCGGAAGCGCGAGCTCGCCGTCCTGGTCGACCCGCTCCTGGCCTTCCTCGACCTCCTCGGCCGTCGGCGGGCGCGCCGCCGCCCGGAGCGAACCGGGCGATAGGTCGATGCCGAGCTCCTCCGCCGCGCGGAGCAGCTCGTCGTCCTCCTCGCGCACCTCGACCACGTTGCCCTCGTCCGACTGGACGACGACGTCCAGCGCTAGCGACTGCATCTCCTTGAGCAGGACCTTGAAGCTCTCGGGGATCGACGGCTCGGCGATGTTCTCGCCCTTGACGATCGCCTCGTACGCCTTCACGCGTCCGACCGTGTCGTCGGACTTGATCGTGAGCATCTCCTGCAGCGTGTACGCGGCGCCGTACGCCTCGAGCGCCCACACCTCCATCTCGCCGAAGCGCTGGCCGCCGAACTGCGCCTTACCGCCGAGTGGCTGCTGCGTGACGAGCGAGTACGGGCCCGTCGACCGCGCGTGGATCTTGTCGTCGACGAGGTGCAGCAGCTTCAGGATGTACATGAAGCCGACCGTCACCTTCGACTCGAACGGGCCGCCGCTCTTCCCGTCGAACAGGCGGACCTTGCCGGAGACCTTGCGACCGACCGGCCGCTTCTGGTCGACGACGAACTTGATCGGCGAGTCCGGGTTCTGCTTCGCCCACGAGACGAGCGCCTCGTCGACGTCCTCCTCGGTCGCGCCGTCGAACACCGGCGTCGCCACCGCATGCGGGTTGTCCGCTGCGATCGGCTTGCCGGAGTATCCGTTCGGGCCCTCGCCGTTGGCGAAGACGCCGTTCGCCGCCGCCCAGCCGAGGTGCGTCTCGAGGACCTGGCCGATGTTCATCCGGCTCGGCACGCCGAGCGGGTTGAGCACGACGTCGACCGGACGACCGTCCTCCATGAACGGCATGTCCTCCTCCGGGACGATCCGCGCGATGACACCCTTGTTGCCGTGCCGCCCAGCGAGCTTGTCGCCCTCGGCGATCTTGCGCTTCTTCGCGACGTAGACGCGGACGAGCTCGTTCACACCCGGCGACAGGTCGTCGCCCGCCTCGCGCGAGAACGTCTTGACGTCGATCACCTTGCCGCCCTCGCCGTGCGGGACCTTGAGTGAGGTGTCGCGGACCTCGCGCGCCTTCTCCTTGAAGATCGCGCGGATCAGCTTCTCCTCCGCCGTCAGCTCCGTCTCGCCCTTCGGTGTGACCTTGCCGACGAGCAGGTCGCCCGAGCCGACCTCGGCGCCGATGCGGACGACGCCGCGGTCGTCGAGGTCCTTCAGGGACTCCTCCGACCGGTTCGGGATGTCGCGCGTGATCTCTTCGTCGCCGAGCTTCGTCGAGCGTGCATCGATCTCGTACTCGTGGATGTGGATCGAGGACAGGACGTCCTCCTTCACGAGCCGCTCGCTCAGGACGATCGCGTCCTCGAAGTTGTAGCCCTCGAACGGCATGAAGGCGACGAGCAGGTTCGCCCCGAGCGCGAGCTCGCCCTTGTCCGTGGAGCTGCCGTCGGCGAGGACCTGCCGAGCGTTGACGCGCTCGCCGAGCTCGACGATCGGCTTGTGGTGGATCAGCGTCCCCTGGTTCGAGCGCATGAACTTCGTCAGCGGGTACTCGTCGCGGCCGTCCTTCGACTCGACGACGATGTGGTCGGCGTCGACGTCGACGACGGCCCCCGCGCGGTCCGCGAGGATGACGTCGCCCGTGTCGACCGCCGCGCGGTACTCGAGACCCGTGCCGACGAGAGGCGCCTGCGTGATCATCAGCGGCACCGCCTGACGCTGCATGTTCGCGCCCATCAGCGCGCGGTTCGCGTCGTTGTGCTCGAGGAACGGGATCAGCGCGGTCGCGACCGACACGATCTGTGCCGGTGCGACGTCCATGTAGTCGACGTCCTTCGGCGTGGACATGACCGCCTCGCCCTCGACCGAGCGGCACAGGACCTGGTCGTGCAGGAACTTGCCCTTGTCGTCGATCGGCTCCGAGGACTGCGCGATCGTGAACTGCGCCTCCGCCGCCGCGTCGAGGTACACGATCTCGTCCGTCACCTTGCCGTTGACGACCTTGCGGTACGGCGTCTGGATGAAGCCGAACTCCGAGACGGTCGCCATCGACGCGAGCGAGCCCATCAGACCGATGTTCGGCCCCTCCGGCGTCTCGATCGGGCACATGCGCCCGTAATGCGTCGGGTGCACGTCGCGCACCTCGATCGGCGCGCGCTCGCGCGTGAGCCCACCCGCGCCGAGCGCCGACAGGCGGCGGCGGTGCGTCAGGCCGGCGAGCGAGTTCGTCTGATCCATGAACTGCGACAGCTGCGACGAGCCGAAGAACTCCTTCAGCGCCGCCACGACCGGCCGGATGTTGATGATCGTCTGCGGCGTGATCGTGTCGACGTCCTCCGTCGTCATCCGCTCACGCACGACGCGCTCCATCCGGTAGAGCCCGACGCGGAACGCCTCCTGGATCAGCTCGCCGACGGTGCGAAGCCGGCGGTTGCCGAAGTGCTCGTACTCGTCGAGCTCCGCGCGGATCGGGTCGCGGTTGAGGACGATCGCGTCCGCGGCGAAGTCCTTCGACTCCGGATCGACGCCGAGGCGGGTCGGCAGCTCGATGAGCTTCCGGATCAGCGACAGGATGTCCTCCGTCGTCAGCACGCGCACGTCCTCGGGCACCTCGACGCCCAGGCGCTGGTTCAGCTTGTAGCGGCCGACCTTCGTCAGGTCGTAGCGCTTGGGGTCGAAGAAGAGGGCGCGCAGGAGGTTCCGCGCATTGTCGAGCGTCGGCGGCTCGCCTGGCCGCTGCTTCTTGAAGACCTCGATCAGCGCCTCCTCCTCACGCGTCGAGGGGTCCTTCTCGAGCGTGTTGAGGATGTAGATGGAGTTGTCGAACAGCTTCAGGATCGCCTCGTTCGACGAGGTGTCGAGCTGGAACCCGGTCGACGGGTCCTCGGCCGGTAGCGCGCGCAGGAGTGTCGTGATCGGCAGCTTTCGCTTGCGGTCGATGCGCGCGTACGCGACGCCCTTCTTGTCGATCTCGAGCTCGAGCCACGAGCCGCGCGAGGGCATCAGGTTCGCAGTGAAGACCTGCTTCGTCGCGTCCTTCGGCTCCATCAGATAGGCGCCGGGCGAACGGACGAGCTGCGTGACGATGACGCGCTCGGTGCCGTTGATGATGAAGGTGCCCCACTCGGTCATCATCGGGAAATCCCCCATGAAGACCGTCTGCTCGCGAATCTCGCCCGTCTCCTTGTTGACGAAGCGAACGGTCATCGAGAGCGGAGCCTGGTAGGTCAGGTCCTTCTCGCGGCACTCCTTGATCGAGAACTGCGGCTGCCCGAACTGGTAGGCGCCGAACTCAACTGCGAGGGTGCCGGTGTAATCCTCGATCGGCGAGATGTCGTCGATCGTCTCGCGCAGGCCTTCGTCGAGGAACCACTGGAACGAGGCCTTCTGGATGTCGATCAGATTCGGTAGGTCGAGAACGTGCTTGAGACGCGAAAAACTCGTGCGCGCGCTTGGCGCAGCGACCGTGGTGGTCAAGTGATACAGCCTCCCTTAGAAACTTCGTGCGGGCTCAGACGGCGGGCGGACGGAACGTGGACAGCAAACAACGGCGCAACCCGCAAAGGTACCGAAGAACCCTTGTTCTGCGCAAGGGCACCCCTGCGGAATCCGCCAAGATGCTGGTCAAAGTGTAGCAAGCGGGGTCGCGCTACGACGGCCACCGCCCGGCCGGCAAAGGGGGTCGGACCCGGAGGTCTGACCCCCTTTTTCCTGCTCTTCGCGCGCTACTGGACTTCGACGGTCGCGCCGGCTTCCTCGAGCTGCGAGCGGATCGAGCTCGCCTCATCCTCGGGGACGCCCTCCTTGACCGGCTTGGGCGCCGAATCGACGAGGTCCTTCGCCTCCTTGAGGCCGAGCCCGGTGATCGCACGGACGACCTTGATCACCTGGATCTTCTGGCCGCCGGCGGCCGTGAGGACGACGTCGAACGCCGTCTTCTCCTCGGCCGCGGCCGCGCCGTCGGCGCCGGCCACCGGGCCGCTCGCAACGGCGACGGGCGCCGCGGCGGTGATCCCCCACTCGTCCTCGATCTTCTTCTTCAGCTCGACCAGCTCGAGGACGCTCATGCTCCCGAGCTGCTCGAAGATGGTGTCGACTGCAGCCATTACTCCTCCTCTTGCGTGGTCGTTGCTTCTTCGGTTGACGTCTCCTCGGGCTCCGGCTCCGCAGCAGGGGTCGCGTCTTCGTCGGAGCGCTCCTCCTCGACCGCGCCCCCACCCTGGGCCTCGAGCTGCTCGATGCGTGCGTCGATCAGCCCGTACAGGTCCTGCAGCGGGGCGGTGAAGATCGCGAGGATGCCCGTGAGGGGGCCGATCACCGTGCCGAGCACCTGACTGCGCAGGATGTCGACCGGCGGCAGCTTCGCGAGCTCCTCGATGTCGCTCGCCTCGATCGCGCGGCCCTCGAGCACGCCGCCGCGGATGGTCAGGATCCTTGTCGTCCGCGCTGCGTCGGCGAGCGCTTTCGCGACTGCGACCGGATCACCGTCCGACTCGACGAACGCGATCGCGCTCGGGCCTTCCAGCAGCGCGAGCACTGCGTCCGCGCCGGCTGCCTCGGCCGCGCGTCGCGTCAGCGTGTTCTTGACGACGGCGAAGCGTGCGCCGTGCTCGATCAGCCGGCCGCGCAATTCGTCGATCTGCGGCATCGTCAAGCCGCGGTAATCGGCGACGATCAGCGTCTGCGAGCCGCGCAGATACTCCGTCAGCTGCTCGACGACGCGTTCCTTGTCCGCTTTCTTCACTGCCTCACCTCCTCGAAACGATTCGAGCCCGCACACAGGCGGACTCGCAGAAGAGGTGGACCTCGTTCTCCGATCCGCCTCGGGAGGGCTTCTGTCTCGCGACGGCCTCCTGTCTTCGGCGACGGGCTTTTTGAACTACGCCGTGACTGCTTGCGCCTGCTCCTCCAGTTCCTCGACGATGCCGCGCGTCCGCGCGGGATCGACGTGGATGCCGGGCCCCATCGTACTCGCCAGCGTGATCTGCCGAATGTAGCGGCCCTTCGCCGCTGCCGGCTTCGCGCGGACGATCTCGTCGACGAGCGCCGCGTAGTTCTCGACCAACTGGCGCTCCTCGAAGCTCTTCTTGCCGATCGCGACGTGGACACACGCGCCGCGGTCGGTCCGGTACTCCAGCTTGCCCGCTTTTGCGTCGCGGACAGCCTTGCCGACGTCCATCGTCACGGTTCCCGTCTTCGGGTTCGGCATCAGCCCGCGCGGACCGAGGATGCGGCCGAGCCGGCCGACGTTCCCCATCTGATCCGGCGTCGCGATCGCGACGTCGAAGTCGGTGAAGCCCTCCTCGATGCGCTTGGCGAGATCCGCCGATCCGATCACGTCGGCGCCGGCCTCCTGCGCCTCACGCGCCTTGTCGCCCTCGGCGAACACGGCGACCCGCGCCTCCCGGCCCGTGCCGTGCGGGAGCATGAGCGTGCCGCGCAGCTGCTCGTCGGCGTGGCGGACATTTAGGCCGAGCCGGAAGTGCACCTCCACGGTCTCGTCGAATTTCGCCGTCTGCATCTCCTTCAACAGGCGGATCGCCTGGACGGGCGAGTACTCGGTCTCGCGCTCGAAGCTCGCGCGCGCGTTGCGGTAATGCTTGCCGTGGCTACTCATCCGAGCACGTCCGTCTCGACGCCCATCGACTGCGCCGTCCCCGCGACGATGCGCATCGCCTGATCGATGTCGCGCGCGTTCAGGTCCGGCATCTTCGTCTCGGCAATCGCGCGCACCTGGGCGTTCGTCAGCCGGCCCACCTTGGTGCGGTTCGGCTCGCCCGACCCCTTGTCGACGCGCAGCGCCTCCTTGATCAGGACGGCCGCCGGCGGCGTCTTCGTGATGAAGTCGAACGAGCGGTCCTCGTAGACGGTGATCTCGACCGGCGTGATCCGTCCGTTCTCCTGCGCCGTCTGCGCGTTGAACGACTTGCAGAACTCCATGATGTTCACGCCGTGCTGTCCGAGGGCGGGACCGACCGGCGGCGCCGGGTTGGCCTGCCCACCCGGGATCTGGAGCTTGATCACTGTCAAAACTTTTTTGGCCATTCGCGACTAATCCAACTTCTTGACCTGGTCGAAGGTCAGCTCGACGGGAACCTGCCGCTCGAAGATGTCGACGAGCACCTTGAGCTTCTGCTGGTCGGCGTTCACGTCCACGACCTCACCGTCGAAGTCCGACAGCGGGCCGGACGTCACCTTGACCGATTCGCCGAGCTGGTACGCGACCTGCGCGCGCGGGCGCTCGCCGTCGGTCCGACCGGTGTGGAGGATGCGGTCGACCTCGGTCTGCGCGAGCGGCACGGGCTTCGCGCCGGCGCCGACGAACCCGGTCACGCCGGGGGTGTTCTTCACGACCGTCCAGGCCTCGTCCGTCATGTCCATGTTGACCAAGACGTAGCCCGGGAGCACGCGCTTTTCCGTCTGGATCTTCTGGCCCTCCTTCGTCTCGATCACCTGCTCGGTCGGGACGACGACGCGCCGGAAGCGCGGCGCCTGGTTCATGGACATGATCCGGTGCTCGAGATTGGTCTTCACCTTGTTCTCGTGCCCGGAGTAAGTGTTGATCACGTACCAGCGAAACATCGGCGTCTTATCGCAGTAGGACGTGCTGGACGAAGCGCTTCCACACGAGGTCGTTCGCGTAGAGGAAGACACCGACGACGATGCAGGCGACGAGGACGACCACAACGCCCTGGATCAACTGGTTCTGGCGAGGCCATTCGACCTTCTTGAGCTCGGCCCACGACTCGCCGACGAAGTTCTTGAAGCCCTTGCCCGGGATGCGGCGCTCGCCGAC
>VAXB01000173.1:6521-17786 GCA_005883995.1 Actinomycetota bacterium | reverse complement strand
TACGACTCGATGACGTACCACCTCTCGCGAGCGGCTGCCTGGTTCCAGCAGCACTCGCTCGGCTACGTGCCGGCGCACACGCAGCGCCAGAACGCCGACCCAGGCAACGCCGAGCTGCAGATCCTGTACACGTTCGTCTTTCTCTCGCGCGACGCGGTGGCGGCGTTGCCGCAGCTCGTGGCGGAGCTCGTCTGCCTCGTCGCCGTCTTCGGGATCGCACGCCGCGCCGGATTCGCCCGACCGGCAGCCGCATTCGCGGCAGCGATCTTCGCGACGTTCAGCGAGGTCGCGCTCCAGGCGACGACGACGCAGAACGACCTGACCACGGCAGCGCTCGTCGCGGTGGCCGCGTACTTCATCCTCGGACGGACGCGAATCGAGCTGACATTTGCCGGGCTCGCCGTCGGTCTTGCGCTCGGGACGAAGCTCACTGCCGTTTTCGCCCTACCGATCCTCGCGCTGCTCGCGGTCGCCGTTCTCCCGCGGCGGCGGCTCGCCGAGCTCGCGACCGCCACAGTCGTCGCGTTCGCGCTCTTCGGATCCGTCTTCTTCGTCCTCAACGAGGTGCACACGCACCGTTTGGCCGGTGATCCGTCGGCAACGCAGCGCTTCCAGGCGAAGCCAACCGTGAGCGGGACCGTCTCGACGGCCGCCCGGACCTTCTATCGCTTCATCGACCTGTCCGGCTGGAACGCCGACATCCGCGTCCAAGTGACGATCCAGAACAGTGGCATCGCAGTGTTCGATGCGCTGCACATCCCCGCGGAGCCACTCGCCGCGACGTGGACGCCGTTCTACTTCCTGCCGAACGTGAGAGCGAACGAGGACTACTCGTTCTTCGGCCCGCTCGGGGCGCTCCTCCTGCTCCCGGTCGCCTTCGGCTTCGCTAGTGCACTGCTTCTCCGGCGAACCTCGAGGATCCGAGGATTGCTCGGATTTGCGCTGCCGCTGTATGCGCTCGAGATCGCGCTCGCGTACCGCTACAACGCGTGGATCGGCCGCTTCATGCTGCTCCCGGTCGTGCTTGCCGCACCTCTTGCCGCGCGCGCGTACACATTGCGCGTCGTCAGCGCCGGCTTCGCGGCCACCGGCATCGCGTTCCTCACGCTCACCTTGCTCCATAACGAGAAGAAACCGATCGCCCACGACGGCAACCCGTCGGTGTGGCAGTTGAGCCGACCCGACGCGCAGGCCGTATCCGAGCCGACCATGGCGCCAACGCTCAGGCTGATCGCGCGCGCGATCCCGCAGCAGGCGACCGTCGGCTACGTCCTCGGCGACGACGACTGGGACTATCCGCTGTACGGCGCGCACCTGAGTCGCCACGTCGTGCAACTGCCTGCCGACCGACCGCTGCGCGCTGCGGCACAGCACGGTCTCGGCTGGGTCGTCGTCGGAGATGCATCGGTCCTCAACGGCCCCGAACGTGCAAGGTGGACCGGCGTACGCATCCCCGAGAGCGGCTGGTATCTCCTTGCGCCGCGCGGCAGCTCGAATGCCGCGCGGATCGCCGCGGCAGTCGCCGTCCTGAGGGCCGAGCAGACGCGACCGCTGGTCGCAGCCGGGGCGAGCTAAGCGCGCGAGGGTGCGGCCGACACGCCTGCCGCTTGCCGGAGCGCGGCGGCCTTGTCCGTGCGCTCCCACGTGAAGTCGCGGTCGTCGCGGCCGAAGTGGCCGTAGGCCGCCGTCTTCGAGTAGATCGGGCGCTGCAGCTCGAGGTCGCGCAGGATCGCGGCCGGCCGCAGGTCGAAGTGATCGTGGATCAGCGCTTCGATCTCGTGCACAGGAAGCCGCTCGGTCCCGAATGTCTGGACCGCGACCGACACGGGCCTCGCCACGCCGATCGCATACGCGACGTTGACCTCCGCACGGTCCGCCAGACCGGCCGCGACCACGTTCTTCGCGACGTGGCGGGCGGCGTACGCCGCCGAGCGGTCGACCTTCGTCGGATCCTTGCCCGAGAACGCCCCGCCGCCGTGACGCGCGGCGCCGCCGTACGTGTCGACGATGATCTTCCGCCCCGTCAGACCCGTGTCGCCCATCGGGCCGCCGATCACGAACTTGCCGGTCGGGTTGACGTAGACGAAGTCGCGGTCGTCCATCAACCGCTTCTCGTCGTAGAAGTCCGACGGCAGGATCGGCCGTAGGACGCGCTCGACGATGTCCGGCTTGATCAGATCCTGCGAAGAGATTCCCTCGGAGTGCTGCGTCGACACGAGCACGCGCTCGATCTCGACGGGGCGCTGCCGGCCGTCCTCGTCGACCTCGTAGCGAACCGTGACCTGCGCCTTTCCGTCAGGCCGCAGGTACGGAAGCTCGCCGGCCTTGCGCACTTCCGCCAACCGCTTGCAGATCTTGTGCGCGAGCATGATCGGGAGCGGCATCAGCTCCTTCGTCTCGTTCGTCGCGTACCCGAACATCATTCCCTGGTCGCCCGCGCCGACGCGATCGAGCGGATCGTCGTCGCCGGCGTCGTGCTGCAACTCGTACGAGGCATCGACGCCCTGCGCGATGTCGGGCGATTGCTCGTCGAGCGCGACGACGACACCGCACGTCGTCGCGTCGAACCCCCACTCGGAGTGCGTGTAGCCGATGTCCGAGATCCGCTCGCGCACCAGCTTCGGAATGTCGACGTAGGTCTCCGTCGAGATCTCACCGGCGACGACCACGAGTCCGGTCGTGATCAGTGTTTCGCACGCGCAGCGAGCGTTCGGATCGTCGCGCAGCACCGCGTCCAGGACCGTGTCCGAGACCTGGTCGGCGATCTTGTCGGGGTGCCCCTCCGTGACGGATTCGGAGGTGAAAAGGAACTCCCGGGCGGCCATCGGCCCGGAAGAGTACCTACTTGATTCGCAGGAAGGCCGAGACCTCGATCTCGTGCGAGCGCGAGACCGCATACTCCATCGCCGAGCGCAGCGGCTTCAGGTTCCGGCTCACGGCGGCCGGGAGCTTCGTGTGCGCGAGCCGCTCCACCACCGGGATCGTGCTGTGGATGTTGACGTAGAGGAACCCCTGCGTCTTGTTCGGCATCTCGGCGCTCTGCTTCGTGCCCTGGAACTCGCCGTTTTGCGCGAGCGTCGTTCCCGGGTGCTGGACGCCCCGGATCCCTTGCGGAAGGTCGGTAAGGACCAGCTTGCCGCCGACGTTCGCGTAGTGCACCGACGCCGGCCCGAAGTCGAGCGTGCGCGAGCTCGTGCCGGCGATCGACCCCAGTGTCAGGTGTACGCCCGTCTGGCGGCTGAAGCGCGCGATCATCCGGTCGAGCACCGCAGCGCCGTTGACGCCGTGGCCGGGCGCGGCGACGAACGTGACTTCCGGGATGCGGCCGCTCGCGGGGCCGCGGATGTACAGCGCGTTCTCGCCCTGCAGGACGCGGCCGAGCTGCGCCAGCAGGCCCGAGAAGCGCCGAAACTGCGGCGTCGCGAGCACCGGGTTGTTCTGGAGACCGGCGAGCATGTTCTTCGTGCCGTGGAAGGTCCAGTACGCGAGCGCGTCCTGCGGCACGCTCTTCAGCAGGCTCGCGCTGAACGCGCCGCCGTGCGGCGTTCCCTTGAAGAGCTCGCCCGGCGTGCCGTGGACGATCGTGTCGAGGCCGATGCCGTCGTCCTTGGCGCCGACCCGCGCCGCGATCCAGTCGAGCGTGCCGACCTTCTTCACGAACGGTCGGCCGCGCGACCCTGCGCCGGCGTTGACCAGGTTCATGATCGTCGTCCCGTCGACGAACGCGCGGACGAGCGAGTCTGATCCGAGGGTGTCCATCGCGTGCCTGAACGCGGGCTGATCGGTCAGCGTGTCGGACGCGTTCGAGCTCTCGCGTTCGAAGCGAGCGATGTTCGCCTGCTTGTCGGAAAAGACCTCCCAACCCTTGAATTTGTCGTGCAGCACGGGATTGGAGGGATCCTTCGCCGAGGCCTTCTTCGCGAGCTCGTCGAACTTCTTGTCGTCGCGCGGCTGCGTGAGCGCGACGAAGTGGGTGCCCCCGCCGTTGAGATCGAGCCCGACGACGTCGACCTCGTCGCCGAGCGCCGGCTTCACGTCGTTCTCCCAGTCGAGACTCGTGTCGTGCCGGAGGCTCTGCTTCAGATCCGTCTCGCCTTTGGCCTCATCGGGGAACCGGCTCGCGAGGGCCTCGATCGTCTTCCACTGGCTCGAGTCGGGGTTCGTGTCGAGCGCGACGTAGAGGGGAACCGTCGCCGGGACCAGGTCGCTAGCGCCGGAGCCGGTGCCCTGAGTGCCGCCACAGGCGGCGGTCGCCAGCGCCAGCGGTACGACCGCGAGGATCCGAGCGCCTCTCATACCCCCTGTATCGGCGGCTTTACCCGAACTCTCGACCCCAAAAACCGAGGTCTCGGGCTAGCGGGGGCGAATCCAGGCGCCGAAGCGGGTAAGGCCGCCGTCGGCGGAGCCCCAGGCGACGACCGTTCCGACGTGCGAGAGGGTGTCCCCTAGCGAGGGGTCCGGCGCCGTCGCCGAGCCGCCGAGGGCGCCCGCGGCGACCTGGAGGAACGGCGCGAGCTGGGTCACGTCGGCGTAGGCGACGAACGTCGTCCGTGCCGGAACGCCCGCGGCGTGGATCGCGTCCTTGTACGCCTGGTCGGCCGTCAGCTTCGGGCCGCTGTGTAGCGCGGCTGCGGCCGCCGGGCCGTCGCTGATCACGACCTTCCCGTTCGTGAGCTGCACGGTGAGCGGCACCGGGCCGATCGCGCCGCCGAGGCGCGCGACAGCCGCACGCGCGGCGGTCAGCGCCGTCTGCGGATTCTTCGGCGCGAGCTCGATCGCGATCTCCGGGATGAGCCCCGACGAGCGGACGTACGCGACCCCGTCGGAGCTCGCGAGCGCGGCCAGGTCGCTCAACTGGAATCCGCCGGCCGGTGTCTTCGGCGCGAGCCGCCCGAGCTTCCTCTTCAGATCCGCGCTTCCGTGGAACGAGACCGCGAGCGTCGCGCCCGACGGCACGTCGTGCAGCATCGGCTGCGTCGACGTCGCCGGCGCGGCGCCGTTCGGCTTCGCCACCGCCTGAACCCGCAGCGCGCTCGAATCGGCCCACGCACGCGCGGCAAGCCATTCCGGGCCGGTCGCGGGCGTGCCGCCCGACTTCATCGCGGCACCGGTCGCGTACACCCGGATCAACGCGTCTCCGGCAACTTCGGCCCACGCCGACTTGAAGGTGTTCGAATCGGCGAGTGACGAGCCGTTCTGCGCGGCGCGGACGCGGTCGAAAACGTCGGGCGCGTCGGCCACGACCGACCAGCCGCCGATCTCCTGAACCGTGTATTGCTCGTCGGAGGTGCTGAGCTTCTTCGCCAGCGCGTCGAGCTTGGCCTTGTCGTCGGGCTTCGTGAAGACGACGTCGTCCTTGCCGAGCTGCGCGGCATCGGTCTCCGGGCCGAGCGCCGGCTCGACGTCGTCCTTCAACGTCAGCTGGTGCTTCTGCAGCTCCGCGTTGACCTGGTCGAGGAGCTTCGCGCGCGCCGGGAAATCCTTCGTCAGCGCGCTGAGCTGCGTCCACTGCTGTGAACCGAGGTCGGTGTCGACAGAGGCGAACGCGCTCGCATCGGCCGGGACGAGATTCGCGGCCCCCGTTCCGAGGGCTGCCCCCGACGCGACGCCGGAGCTGCTCCCGCCACAGCCGGCGGCGACGATCGACAGAACGGTGAAAGCGGCGGCGGCGAAGATGCGCATGCCACCCATGGTAGCCCTCACTCCTCGGTCGGACGACGACCCACCGGTGCGAGAGATCGCGCAGCACGGGCGCCGTCGTGAGGCCCTCGACGACCTGCCCGATCTCCGCCGCCGCCTCGTCCGCGCTGTGGCCGCGCGCGATCAGGTCGCCTGCGCGCCGGTTACGCCCGTAGCCGGAGAAGCAGGTGACGATCAGGTCGCCCATGCCCGCGAGGCCGGAAAACGTCTCGGGCTGTGCACCGAACGCCTCCCCGAGCCGCGCCATCTCGACGAGACCCCTCGTGATCACGCTGGCCTTCGCGTTGTCGCCGAGGCCTAGACCGTCGACGCCGCCGGCGGCGAGCGCGATCACGTTCTTCGCGGCGGCGCACAACTCGACGCCGACGAGATCCTCGTTCACGTAGACGCGGAAGACGATCGAGTTGATCGCGTGCTGCAGCTCGTCGGCGAGGGCGCGGTCCTCGCTCGCGATCACCGCCGCGGACGGGAGTCCCTCGGCAAGCTCCTCGGCCATGTTCGGACCGGACAGGACGGCGACCGGCCGTCCGGTCACGCGCGTCGACAGCCGCTGCCCGGTCGCCGGATCGAGTCCCTTGGTGAGGCTGAGGACCGGAGCGGTGCCGGGGAGCGAGGCGGCGACGTCGGCAAACGCGCGGCTCGGAACGGCGAGGACGATCACGTCGACGTCGTAGGGCGCGTCGTCGATCACCGCCGCATCGACGCCGCGGAGATTCGCCGTCGTCAGGTAGCGGGGGTTGCGCCCCGTCTCCTCGATCGCGCGCACCTGGTGCGCGTCGCGGCACGCGAGCGTGACGCGGTGCCCGCGGTCGCGGAGCAGGCAGGAGAAGGCGGTCCCCCACGAACCGCCGCCGACAACCGTGATCTGCACGCCACTAGAATCTCACTGCGCGTCGGTTCCGACGCGCGCGACGATCGAGAGGAGCGGCCTTGGCGGTCACAGCTTCGGCTTCATCGCGCCGCTCCGGCGCGCTTTAGCGCGTTCATCTCTCTCGATCAGGAGGCTCGAATGACCAGTGCGGACCTACGCCGCATCCAGTCGTACCTGCGTGTCGCCGCCCCGCGCGGGCGCGATCACGTGCAGATTGGCCCGTTCCTCGCGACGTTCAACCGGGACACGGACAACCCGTACCTCAACTACGCGATTCCCGACGACGACGCGTCGCCGTCGGCCGCGGACGTGCAAGCGCTCGTCGCCGCGTACCGCGAGCATGCGCGGAACCCGCGGCTCGAGTACGTCCCTGCCGTCGCGCCTGCGGTCGAGCGTGCGCTGGTTGCAGCCGGATTCGCGGTCGAGAACCGCACGCCGCTGATGGTCTACACCGGCGTCGCGGCTTTGACGGACGCGCCGCCCGACGGTATCGAGCTCCTCGATGCCGCCGCGGACGAGGAGCTACGCGGCGTCGCCACGGTTCAGTGGGAGGCGTACGAGGAGACCGGGCCGCTGCCCGACCGCGTCGTCGCCGGCCTTCGGCAGACACTCGCCGCCGACGGAGCGATCGTCCTCGCGCGCGACGCCGCGACGCACGAGCCGGCCGGCGGCGGGCTCTGCACCGGTCCGCACGACGGCGCGACGGAGCTGACGTCGGTCGGCGTCCGGGAGCCGTTCCGGCGGCGCGGCATCGCCGAGGCGACGACGCGGTCGCTCGCGCGGCGAATGGAGGCGCAAGGATGCGACTGCATCTTCCTGATGGCCGACAGCGAGCGGGTCGCCGAGATCTACGCGCGCGCGGGCTTCGAGACCATCTCGGAGGTGCTGCACATCTCGGTCGGCCCGTGACGCCGCCGGCGTTACGACCGGCGCACGAAGTCGATCGAGACGGGCACGCCCTCAAGCTCGAACCGCTCGCGGAGGCGGTTCTCGAACCAGTAGCCGTAGTCGCGCGTGACGAGGGAGGGATCGTTGACGGACACGCGGAAGCGCGGCGGCCGCGAATGCACCTGCGCCGCGTAGAGGAGGTTCAGACGCTTGCCGTTTCGCGACGGCGGCTGGCGCGCCTCGCGCAGCTCGGCGACGTAACGGTTCAACTCCGCCGTGGGAACGCGCGCGACGTGCTTGTCGAACTGCCGCTCGATCGTGTCGAGCAGCCGCGCGATCCCACGGCCGCTCTTCGCCGAGATCGCGACCCACGGCGGCCGTTGGCGGAGCCGGCGCTCGAGCTCTGGCCGCACGTCCTCGATCCCCACGCTCGTCACGTCCCACTTGGACAGGACGACGATCGTCGAGCATTGCGCCTTCCGCGCAACGTCTGCGACGGACAGGTCCTGTTCGACGATCCCCTCGGAGGTATCGATCAGGACGAGGGCGATGTCGGCGCGCGCGGCGGCGTCAAGCGCACGCAGCTCCGAGTAGTACTCGATTCCCTGCCTATGTTTACGCTTCCGCCGCAGGCCGGCCGTGTCGACGAAGACGAACGTCCGGTCGCCACGCGTGAACATCGTGTCGATCGCATCCCGCGTCGTCCCCGGGACCTCCGAGACGATCACACGCTCGCGGCCGATCAGCGCGTTCAGAAGCGACGACTTGCCGACGTTCGGCCGTCCGAGGATCGCGACGCGAATCGCAGCCTCGTCGACCGGCGCGCGGCCCTCGCCGGGCAGCTGCGCGACGATGTCGTCCAAGAGGTCGCCTGTGCCGTAGCCGTGCAGCGCAGAGAGCGGGAACGGGTCGCCGAGGCCGAGCCGGTGGAATTCGAGCGCGAGCGTCTCCTGCGCGGGATCGTCGATCTTGTTCGCGAGGACGATCGTCGGCTTCCGGGCGCGGCGGAGGATCTCCGCGACCTCCTCGTCGCCCGGCGTGATCCCCGTGCGGGCGTCGACGACGAAGAGCACGAGATCCGCTTCGGCCACCGCAGTCCGCGCCTGATCGGCGATCGAGCGCGTGATCGGCGACGTGTCGGCGACGTCCACACCACCGGTGTCGATCAGCAGGAAGGTCTTGCCCGCCCACTCCGCCGTCAACTCCTTGCGATCGCGCGTGACGCCGGGCGTCTCGTGGACGACCGCCGCACGGGACGACGTCAGCCGGTTCACGAGCGTCGACTTGCCGACGTTCGGGAAGCCGACGATCGCAACGGTGCCGAGTGTCCCGGTCACAACGGCGGGGTCGCAACGCTCGGCCGCCCGAGCTCGTGCGTCTGGACGAGGAAGGTCCACAACCGTCGTAACCGCGCCTGCACCTCCTCCGCGCCCGCCCGGTAGCCCTTTGAGTTGCGCGGCTGGTCGAGCGTGAACGGCTCGCCAAACGCGAGCGAGACCGGGTGGTAGTTCCCCAGTCGCCAATCCTGGCTCCCGTGGATCGCCGCACAGATGATGGGCGCCTCCTCCTGGATCGCGACCATCGCCGCTCCGGGCAAGACGGGTCCCGGCTCGCGCTTCTGGCGCGTCCCCTCGGGGAACATCCCCAGCGTGTCGCCGCGGTGGACGACCGCTCGCATCGCGCGCACGGCCTCGCGGTCGCTCTCTCCGCGCCGGATCGGCGTCGTTCCGAAGATGCGGATGAAGGGCCCCATCACGGGCGTGTCGTGGGCTTCCTGCTTCGCGATGTAATACACGGTGCGCGGCACGACGGAGCCGAGCGCCCACGGGTCGAGCCACGAGAAGTGGTTGCAGCAGAGCACCAGCGGCCCGTGCCGGGGGACCCGCTCGGTCCCGTACACGCGGAGCGGCGTGAAGAGGCGAACCAGCGCCCCGAAGAACGGCCGGCCGACGAGCCACGCGGCCTGGACCTGGTTCATGCCGGTTGGCGTTCGCGGACGAGTCGCTCGATGCGCGCGACGACGTCGTCCACCTCGAGCGTCGTCGTGTCGATCTGCTCGGCGTCCGCCGCGGGGCGCATCCGCGCCGCGTCGCTCTGGTCGCGCAACCGAAGATCGGTCGCGAGCGCGTCACCGCCGATCCCGGGACGTTCCGCCTGGCGACGGCGCGCGCGGATCGAGGAGTCGGCGTTGAGGTACACCTTCACCTCGGCGTCGGGCGCGACGACCGTGCCGATGTCGCGGCCCTCGATCACGACGTCGCCCTCTGCGCCGAGCTGGCGCTGCCGATCGCGCATCACCTCGCGCACGGCGGGATGGCGCGCGACAACCGGAACCTGTTGGTCGATCCGCGTCTGGCGAATCGACGCCGTCACGTCGACGCCCGCGATCCACACGCGGCCCTCGCGGTCGAACGTGACGGGATTCGCGAGCGCGAGCTCGCCGAGCGGCGGCCCGTCCCCCGTCGGCAACCCTCGCTGCAACGCGAGCCAAGTGAGCGCGCGGTACATCGCGCCCGTATCGAGGTAGCGGAAGCCGAGCCGCTCCGCCAGACGGCGCGCGACCGTGCTCTTGCCTGCCCCCGCGGGGCCGTCGATGGCGACGATCATCGTCTGGAAACCGTTTCGAGGAGGTCGAAAAACCCGGGGAAGCTTATAGCGACCGCTTCGGCGTCCCCGACGTCGACGCCGTCGCGCGAAACGAGCCCGGCGACGGCGCCCACCATCGCGATCCGATGATCCCCGGCTGCGGTCATCCGGCCGCCGTTCGGTCTGGAGGGAACGCCGCGCACCGTGAAACCATCGTCGCTGGATCGGATGCGCACGCCGACCGGCTTGAGCGCTTCGGTCACGCTCTCGATTCGATCCGTCTCCTTCACCCGCAGCTCGCCGGCGCCGCGCACGCGGCTCTCGCCGCGCGCGAGCCCCGCGACGAGCGCGAAGAGCGGCAGCTCGTCGACCATCGCCGGGACTTCGGCCGCGCGGATCTCCGTCCCGGTGAGCTCGCTCGACCGTACCTGGAGGTCGCCGACCCATTCGCCGGCCACCTTGCGGCGGTTGAAGACGCTGATCCGCGCGCCCATCCGCTCGAGCACGTCGAGCAGACCTGTCCGGCGCGGGTTGAGGCCGAGGTCGTGGATCGTCAGCTCCGAGCCCGGGAGCAGCGTCGCCGCGACGACGAACGGAGCGGCGGCCGAGAAGTCCCCTGGTACGAGGATCTCGTCGAAGCGGAGCCGGCCGGCGGGCTCGACGGTCACGGATGCGGGTCTTCGGCGAACGCGCGCGCCGGCAGCCTCGAGCATCAGCTCGGTGTGGTCGCGCGTGGGCGCGGGCTCGATCACCGTCGTGGCGCCGTCGGCGTTGAGTCCCGCGAGCAGGATCGCCGACTTCACCTGCGCCGACGCGACCGGGAGCGCATACTCGATCCCACGCAGCGCTGCCGAGCCGCCGACGGTGATCGGCGCATGGCCGTCGGTCGTCTCGACGCGCGCGCCCATCCGCCGCAGCGGTTCGGCCACACGTTCCATCGGGCGTTGCGACAGCGACGCGTCGCCCGTGACCTCGAACGTCCCCTCCTGCGCCGCGAGGACGCCGATCAGCAGGCGCATCGCCGTGCCCGCGTTGCCGCAGTCGAGCGGGCCCGCGGGCTCGCCGAGCCCGCGCAGGCCGACGCCGTGCACCGTCAGCTCGTCGTCGTCGTGCTCGACATCGACGCCGAGCGCACGCACCGCCGCGACCGTCGAGAGCGTGTCCCCCGACGAGCCGAACCCGCGCACGTGCGTGACGCCGTCGCAGAGCGCGCCGATCAG
>VAXB01000173.1:0-6446 GCA_005883995.1 Actinomycetota bacterium | reverse complement strand
TTCGGGCGACGTGGAGGTGTCCGTGCGACGCGTTCGACGCGCAGATCGCCTGTCGGCTGCGCCTTTTACGCGGGAGGCCGTACTGAAAGACGTCACAGTCTTGGCACGAGCCCCTTACCGTGCCTGGCACCGGTCCTTCGAAACGGACGCGGCTCATTCGGACATCGCTGGGCCGCTGACGACGCTGTAGCCCTGCGCTTCGAGCAGATCGGCGGCGCGACGCGCTTCGCCCTCGCCGGAGACGAGCAGCGTGAGGGTTCCGCCGCGCTCGCGGGACATGTGGCGCAGCTCGAAGTCCTCGATGTTGATCCGCTCGGCGCCGAGCGCCTGCGTGATCCCGGCGAGCACGCCGGGGCGGTCCGGGACATGCACGCGCAGCCGTTGCAGCTCGCCCGGCTCGTCGTACGCATCGGCGAGCATGCGGCGCCGATTGCCGGCGGCTTCCGCGATCCAGCGCGCGAGGAAACCCGCGTCGCCGGACGCGAGCGCTGCTTCGAGTTGCTCGACGCGCCGCCGGTGCTCGCCGAGCGCGCCGCGGAGCGCTTCGGCGTTCTCGAGGAAGATGTCGACCCAGATCCGTGGGTTCGCGCCCGCGACGCGCGTCATGTCGCGGAGGGACCCGCCCGCTGCGTCGAGCGGGTCGTGGCCGTCGATCCTGCTCGTCCCGGCCTGGTTCAGCAGCACGTTCGCCAATGCGTGCGGCATGTGGCTCGTCAGCGCGACGAGCCGGTCGTGCGCGGCTGGGTCGACAGCCACCGGGATCGCACCAAGCCGGCCGACGAACCCGTGCAGCACGCGATAGCGGTCCGGATCGGTCGCCGCGACCGGCGTCAGGAACCACGTCGCGCCGCGGAAGAGCTCCGCGTTCGCGTTCGCCGGGCCGCGCGCCTCCGAACCGCACACCGGATGGCCGCCGATGAAGCGCGCATCGCTGATCGACGACGTGACGGCGCCTTTCGTCGAGCCGACGTCCGTCACGGTCGTCTGCGCACCGCTCGCCGCGAGGACCTCCCCTACCTCGACCGGAAGCGCGGTGACGGGCGCCGCGACGACCGCGAGATCCGCTCCCGCGACCGCGTCCTCGAGCGACGCCGACGGCGCAACCGCGCCGCGCTCACCTGCGACGCCGAGCGCGTCGGCGTCGACATCCCAGCCGCGAACCTCCTCCACCCCGGCCGCGCGCGCAGCGAGCCCGATCGACGCGCCGATCAGCCCGGTTCCGACCACCGCGAGTCGACGAACGGCCACGCCTACGCCGAGCGCATCAGCTCGGCCACGCGGAATGCGAGGTCGAGCGACTGCCGTGCGTTGAGCCGGGGATCGCAGAGCGACATGTAACGCGCGTCGAGCTCCGCCTCCTGCACGTCCTCGGAACCGCCCAGGCACTCGGTGACGTCGTCGCCCGTGAACTCTAGGTGGACGCCCCCGGGCCACGTCCCCACCTGCATGTGCGCGGCGAAGAAGCCCTCGATCTCGCCGAGCACCGCGTCGAAATGACGCGTCTTGCGACCGGACGAGGTGGCGAACACGTTCGCGTGCATCGGGTCGCAGGCCCAGACGACGGGATGGCCCGCGTCGCGCACCGCGCGGAGCAGCGGCGGCAGCAGCTCAAACACGCGCTCTGCGCCCATGCGCGTGATCAACGTGAGCCGCCCCGGGACCCGCCCGGGGTCGAGCACCTCACACAGCTCGAGCACCTCCTCCGGCGTCGCCGTCGGCCCGAGCTTGACGCCGATCGGGTTGTTGACGCCGGCGAAGAACTGCACGTGCGCGCCGTGCGGCTGCCGCGTCCGCTCGCCGATCCACAGCATGTGCGCCGAGCAGTCGTACCAGTCGCCCGTCAGCGAGTCGCGGCGTGTCAGCGCCTCCTCGTACTCGAGCAGCAGGCCCTCGTGCGACGTCCAGTAGTCGACCTGGTTCAGGTGCGGCTCGTCGCGCAGGTCGACGCCGATCGCGGCCATGAACCGGAGCGCGCGCTCGATCTCCGACGCGAGCTGCTCGTACCTCCGGCCCTGCGTCGAGGACGCGACGAACTCCTGATTCCACATGTGCACCTGGTTGAGATCGGCGAAGCCGCCCTTCGTGAATGCGCGGACGAGGTTCAGGGTCGCCGCCGACTGGTGGTACCCCTGGAGCATCCGCTCCGGATCGGGTCGCCGCGCGTCGAGCGTCGGCGCCTCGCCGTTGACCATGTGCCCGCGGAATGACGGCAGCTCCTCATCGGCGACGCGCTCCGTCGCGGACGAGCGCGGCTTCACGAACTGGCCGGCGATTCGCCCGACCTTCACGACCGGGAGCGTCGCACCGTAGGTCAGGACTGCCGCCATTTGCAGCATGATCTTTAGCTTCTCGCGGATCGTGATCGCCGAGAACTCGTGGAACGACTCGACGCAGTCGCCTGCCTGCAACAGCAACGCGCGACCCTCGGCGACCGTGGCGAGCGCGTCGCGCAAGCCCCTCGCCTCTCCGGCGAATACGAGCGGCGGCATCGCCGCCAGCTGCGCGCGCACGGCCTCGACGCGCTCGCCGCTCGGCCAGTCCGGCTGCTGCGCGGCGTCGTGCTCGCGCCACGACGACGGAGACCAGGTTGAGCGCGCGACAGCCATCGGATTCAGTGTAGATAGCGCGTTTCGAGCGCCTCGGTTTCCGGTTGTCCAAGCGTGCGGGCGCTTCGCCCGCGCTCGGCGCGGGCAGAATGGAGCTTCCCATGCGCATCTTCAGCGGCATCCAACCCACCGGTGCGAAGCACCTAGGCAACTACAGCGGCGGCTTCCGCCAGTACGCGGCCACGCAGGCCGAAGGCGACGCGTTCTTCTGCATCGTCGACCTCCACTCGATCACGGTCGACTACGACCCGGAGGCGCTGCGCTCGTCGACGTACGACCTGTTCGCATTGCTGCTCGCGGCGGGCATCGACCCGGAGCGCTCGACCGTCTTCGCCCAGAGCCATGTCACCGCGCACTCCGAGGCCGCTTGGCTGTTGTCCGCGGTGACGAGCTACGGCCAGCTCGGCCGGATGACGCAGTTCAAGGACAAGTCCGAGCAGCGCGAGTTCGTCTCGGCCGGGCTCTTCACGTACCCGATCCTGATGGCGGGCGACATCCTGCTCTACCAGACCGACCTCGTCCCGATCGGCGACGACCAGCGACAGCACCTCGAGCTCGCGCGTGACGTCGCCGAGCGGTTCAACCAGCGCTTCGGCGAGACGTTCCGCGTGCCCGAGGGGCGGTTCCCCGAGATCGGCGCGCGGATCATGGACTTGCAGGAACCGGAGCGGAAGATGTCGACGACCGGCGGGACGCCGCAGGGCACCGTGCTGATCGCCGATCCGCCCCAGACGGTCCGGAAGAAGATCAAGAGCGCTGTCACCGACTCGGGCCGCGACGTGCGCCACGACCGCCAGGAAAAGCCGGGCGTCTCGAACCTGATCGAGATCATGTCGGTCGCGACCGGCGAGTCGTTCGCCGATATCGAGGCCCGCTACGACGGCGCCGGCTACGGCCCGTTCAAGTCGGACGTCGCGGACGCCGTCGTCGCCCTCCTCGACCCGATCCGCGAGCGCTACCGGGAGCTGCGCGCCGACGAGCAGGCGCTCCGGCGCCTGCTCGCGAGCGGGGCTGAGAAGGCCCGCGAGGCGGCGGCGCCCACTCTCGAGACGGTCTACGAGCGGATGGGGTTCACCAGGCCGTAACCCCTGCGCCACCCGAGGGACTCCCAAAACGACCGCGAGCGCGTTAGGTTCGCTCCGACAACCTTGGGGAGAGGAGAGGAATGACCCATCTAGGCAGGCTGGGCACGATCGGTGCCCTCGTCCTCGCGTGCCTCGTCGCCGCCGGTGCCGCCACGGCGCGGGTGCAGACGGAACGGAGCGGAGCAGCCTCCGTTGCCACAGTTGCGTCCGGCTGCCATCTGAGCTCGGCTCGTGGCGACATCAAGCATGTGATCTACATCCAGTTCGACAACACGCACTTCCTCCGCGACAACCCGAACGTCCCGTCGGATCTCGAGCAGATGCCGCACCTGCTCAACTTCATCCGCGGAAACGGGACGCTGATGACGAACGACCATACGGCGCTGATCTCGCACACCGCGACCGGGATCCTGACGTCGCTGACGGGCGTCTATCCCGATCGCATGGGCCAGCCCGTCTCGAACAGCTTCCGCTATTTCCGCCCCGACGGCAGCACGAGGACCGGTGTCTCTTTTGCGTATTGGACCGCGCCGCTCTTCGATCCCGCCGGGCCGAACGGCGCCGTGGGGACGGCGAACACTGTCCTCGAGAACACGGCGATCGACATCCCGACGGTCTTCGGCGCGAACTCACCGGAAGCTGCCGAGGTCACCGCGAATCCGGGTCAGGCTTTCGCCGACTTCGTCGGCTTGGGTGTCCACTGCGCCCAGGGGTCGTCGCTCTGCTCGCCGGGGAACAATGCGAAGCCCGATCTCCTCCCGGACGAGCCGGGCGGGTACGCGGGTTACAACGGCCTCTTCGGGGCCAAGTACGTGGATCCCGCGATCGGCTTCTCCACGCCGACCGATCTCAACGGCAATCCGATCCAGGACGCGACCGGCCACGTCGGCTTCCCCGGCTTCGACGGGCTGGAGGCGAAGGTCACGCTGTCGTGGGTCGCGCAGATGCAGGAGCACGGCGTCCCGGTCACCTACGCGTACGTCTCGGACGCTCACGACGGGCACGGGACGTCCGGGAACATCCACTTCGCGTACGGGCCCGGTGAGGCCGGCTACGTCCAGCAGTTGAAGGACTACGACAACGCGTTCGGGAAATTCTTCGACCGCCTCGCAGCGGACGGGATCAACAAGAGCAACACACTGTTCGTGTTCACGGTCGACGAGGGCGACCACTTCGTCGGGGACAACCCGACGCCGGACGGTTGCGACGGCGTCACGACCCCGTGCAACTACAACCGCGTCGGCGAGATCAACGGAAACCTGAGTGCGATGATCCGGACGCAGTACAGCGACAACACGCCGTTCACGGTGCACTCCGACGACGCGCCGACCGTCTACATGACGGGGAATCCCAGCCAGACGGCCGCGTCGACGCGGCAGCTCGAGCGCGAGATGGCTCAGCTGAACTGGCTGAACCCGTACACGGGAACCGTCGAGAACAACATCATGGTCGCGCAGGCCGACCGGACCGAGATGAAGACCCTGCACATGGTGACCACCGATCCCGCGCGGACACCGACGTTCACGCCGTTCGCCGACCCGAACTGGTTCTTCTTCGCTTCAGGAAGCCCGGCGACGTGCGCGACTCCTCCAGCGTGCGCGTTCATCCCGGCACGGACGTCGCAGAGCTTCGCGTGGAACCACGGCGACATCCAGGACGAGATCGCCTCGACCTGGGTCGGCTACGTCGGGCCCGGCGTCAAGAACGAAGGCGACTACGCCGGGTGGACCGATCACACCGACGTGCGGCCGACGATGCTGACGATGCTCGGCCTCAAGGACGACTACCAGACCGACGGCCGTGCGGTCGTCCAGCCGCTGTTCGACTGGGCGGTTCCGCAGACGCTGCGCGCGCATCGCGAGACACTCCTGCGCCTCGGCGACGTGTACAAGCAGCTGACGGCGCCGTTCGGCACGTTCGGCATGCGGACGCTCGCAGCCTCGACGCGGGCGCTCGCGAGCGGGAGCTCGACCGACGATTCGACGTACACGTCGATCGAGGGCCAGATCTCGGATCTGACGTCGCAGCGTGACGCGCTCGCGGCGGAGATTCGGACCGCTCTGAACAACGCGCAGTTCGGAAATCGGCCGCTGGACGAGCAGCAGGCGAAGTCCTGGATCAATCAGGCGCAGGGCCTGATCGACCAGGCGGCCGCTCTGGGCGGCTCCTAAGCACGTCCACTTCGGAGGGCTCGAGCTCGCGCCAACGGCCGGGCTCGAGCCCCTCCACCGTCAGTCCGGCATAGCGGGTGCGGTGGAGATGGACGACTGGGTGGCCGATCGCCTCGCACATGCGGCGCACCTGGCGGTTGCGGCCTTCGTGGAGGGTCAGCTCGAGCCGTGACGGCGCGAGCCGGCGCACGTGTGCCGGCGCCGTCACGCCGTCGTCGAGCTCGATCCCCGAGGCGAGCTGTCGAAGGGCCGTTTCATTGGGACGCCCCTCGACATCCGCTGCGTAGACCTTCTCGACGCCGTAGCGCGGATGTGCGAGTTGGTGCGCGAGCGGCCCGTCGTTCGTGAGCAGGAGCGCGCCGGTCGTGTCGGCGTCGAGCCGGCCGACGGGAACGACACGCTCCGGTAGGTCGACCAGCTCGACGACCGTCGGACGTCCCTGCGGATCGCGCGCAGTCGTCACCGTCCCGCGCGGCTTGTGCAGGAGGACGTATGCGAGCCGCTGCGCGCGCACCTCCTCCCCGTCGAGCTCGACGCGGTCGCCGCGCGCGACGAATGTATTCAGCTGCCCGGGCGCGCCGTTG
>VAXB01000041.1 GCA_005883995.1 Actinomycetota bacterium | reverse complement strand
GTCCGAGGACGTGGAACGAGTAACAGCTCATGTCCACCTTGGTGCTGAAGAAATCGGTGGCCGAGCGGTTCATGTACGGCACCGTCGTCGCGTACGTGACCATCAGGTCCTTGTCGACCTTGGCCCAGTCGCTGTTCGTCGTCGCGTCGAGCTTCGTCACCTTCTTGAGGCGCTCGATCTCGGCGTTGACGGGCTTGACGTCCACGTTGCCGTAGTTGTTGTTGTGCGTCTGCGTGATGCGGTTGCCGTTCAGCAGCACGTCGAACCAGTCGACCGGGTGCGGGTAGTCCTGGTACCAGTCGGTGAAGCCGGCCTGCGCCTTCGTCGCCTGGTTCCCGACCGTGGTGAAGTACACCTGGTGGCTCAGCAGGTGGAGCTTCGGCTTCCACCCGAGCTTCTGCAGCTGGCTCGCCAGGTACTCGGTCGACGCCTTCGACGGGTCTTCGTTCGGCCCGTACACGTCGACTGTCTGCCCGGTGGTGCCGGACGCCTTCGCGAGCTGCTTCGCCTTGGTCAGGTCGTAGTGGTACGCGTTGATCTTCTTGTACTGCGGATAGTCCGGCGGCAGGAAGTTCTGCGTCGGACGTCCGAGGCCGCCGTACACCCCGTTGATGATCGCGTTGCGGTCGATGCCCCACTCCACCGCTTCCCGCGCCTTCTGGTTGTTGAACGGCGCGAGCCTGTTGTTCAGGAAGTAGTAGTAGGTGTTCGCCGCGGTGTAGATGCGCAGCTGATCCTTGTACTTGTTCTGTGCCTCGGCGAGGCGGTCATTCGGAATCGGCTGGAAGTCGTAATCCGACTTGTTGCTGAGCACCGACTGGTACGCGGCCACCGGGTCGGTGATGATCGTGCCGACGACCTTGTCCGGGTTGCCGGAAGGCATCGTCGGGATCTGGTTGTTGTAGTGCGGGTTCCGGACGAGCACGAAGCTCCGGCTCGGCACGTACTTCTGAACCATGTACGGCCCCGTGGTGGGAATCCCCTTCGTCGACTGGTCGCTGCCGGGCGTCTTCGCCGGCACGATCGACGCGAACTGCGTCGCCAGGATGTAGAGGATGTCGCCCTCCGGGTGCGTCAGCTTGATCTCGACCGTCCCCTTGGCGTCATTCGTGGTGATGCCGGTGATGTGGCCCTTCTTCGTTGACCCGTAGGCGTCAGCGCCCTTGATGGCGGAGAAGAACCCGACGCCCGGCGAGTCGACCTTGTAGAGACGCTCGATCGACGAGCGAAAGTCGCTCGCCTTGACGGGCGTCCCGTCCGAGTACTTCAGGCCGCCGCGGAGCTGGAACTTCAGGTCGGTTCCGTCCTGCGAGACCGTCGGCATGCTCTTCGCCAGGTACGGCACCAACGTTGCGCCGGCCGCCCCTGACTCGTGCTTGTAGCCGAGGAGACCTTCGTAGAGGTACCAGTTGAGCTGCCACGCCGCGACCGTGTAGGCAAGCGCCGGGTCCATGTAGTCCGGGGCGTCCCAGGTCACGCGGAGAAGCGGATAGGTCTTGCCGCCCGAACTGCCCGACGAGCTCGTGGTGCTGCCGCTCGACGATTTCTTACTGCCACCGCAGCCTGCTGCGAGGAGCGCCAGGGCGACCGTGACGACTCCCAGCCCGAGCAGGCGAATCCACTTCTTTCGGCTGGACAATCTTGAACTCCCTCCCGTATGTCAGAGCCGCGGCGCGGGCGGGACCCCCACCACCCCCGTCGCAGCGGGCCATGGTTACAGACGGCATGTAGCCGTCGCTGTTAGTGCCGACACATTGAGAACCCGCATTCCTGCGTGGGTTGTATGCGAACATATGTTCGTGTAGGATCGACCCGTGCAGCTCCGGCTGGACGCAGCCGACCGGCTCGTGGAGCTGGTCGAGGAGCGGCGGGGCCCGGTCGCCGCCGCTCGCCTCGGGTGGCAAGGCGACGCCGTCGGCCTGGCGCGGCCGCTCGGCGCGGACCTTCCGCTCGAGCGCGCGACGTACGTCGTCGTCGACCTCGAGACGACGGGATTGCGCGCGGGTGTCGGGCGCATCTGCGAGATCGGCGCGGTTCGGGTACGCGAGCTCGAGCTCGCAGACGAATTCCAGACGCTCGTCGACCCCCGCGCGCCGATCGGTCCTGTCATCAGCGCGCTCACGGGGATCCGCGACGCAGAACTGCGCCGTGCACCTTCGGCCGACGTCGCGGTCCGGGGCTTCCTCGCCTTTGCCGGCGACGCGGTACTCGTCGCGCACAATGCCCGCTTCGATCTCTCGTTTCTCGACTGCGAAACCGAGCGGTTGACAGGTGCTCGACTGGCCGGCCCTGTCGTCGACACCGTCGGTCTCGCGCGGCGTCTGCTCGCGGGGCGGACACCGCGCGCCGGGCTCGCGTCGCTCGCGCGCTTCTTCGGCACCGCCGCGACACCGTGCCATCGCGCCCTGCCGGACGCGCAGGCGACCGCAGAGATCCTGCTCATGCTGATCGGGCTCGCACAGGAGCGCGGCGCGCAGACCGTTGCGGACCTCGCCGAGCTCGCCGCGCCACGCGTGCGCAAGGTCTACGCCAAGCGCTCGCTCGCGTTCGGCGCACCACCGACACCCGGCGTCTACCTGTTCCGCGACGCTCACGACCAGGTGCTGTACGTCGGTCGCGCACGCGACCTTCGCGCGCGCCTGCACTCCTACTTCCGCACCGATCGGCAGCGGCCCGCAGTCGAAGCGGCGCTTGGCGCGCTCGACCGGATCGAGTGGCGTGAGACCGGATCGGAGCTCGAGGCCGCACTCGAGGAGCTACGACTGCTGCGCGAGCTGCGTCCACCGGCGAACGCGCGTGGCGTGCGGCCGGACCGGTACGTGTATCTCCGTCGCCGCGGCGACGCGCTCGTGTGCACGAGCACGCCGACGCCGCTCGGTCCGTTCCGGAGCCGCACACGCGCACGACTCGCGTGCCGCGCGCTCGACCGCGCGAGCGAGGCGGAGCTCGAGGAACCGGGCCTCGCGCTCCCGCGCCTGCGCGCACGATTGCGCGACCTCGCCGATTGCCGTCGGTTCGAGGACGCGGCGCGGCTGCGCGACCGGATCGACGCGCTCGAGCAACTCGTGCGGATGCTACGACGGCTCGAGCGGCTCCGCCGGACGGAGCTCTGTGTGCTGGCGCCCGCTCGCGAGGACGGGTTCGTTCGCGCCGTCTTCGTCGCCGGCGGCCGCATTGCAGCCGAGCGGACCGTCCCGCCGGGCCCGGGTGGGCGGATCGAGATCGAGGCGGGCCTCGCCGCAGCGCACGCGGCGCGATGCGAAGCCGCAGACGATCACCTGGCGGTCGAGGCGTTGGACGAGCTGCTGCTCATCGGCACTTTCATCCGACGCCCGCCGCCTGAGCTTCGCGTCGCGCCGCTCGTCGCGGACGATGTCCTCAGACTGGCGGCGGCTCTTCCGGCCGTTCTTGCGGCCCCGGCTCGAACACGGGCTCGAGCTCGTGCGGCTTGATCCGGCCCTCGCGGATCTCCTCGGCCCAGTGACACGCGACCGTGTGGCCGGTCGCGAGCGGGCGCAACAGCGGAACGTCGTCGCGGCAACGCGTCGGCTGCACGTAGGGGCAGCGTGTGTGGAACCGGCAGGCCGGCGGCGGGTTCGCCGGAGACGGAAGGTCGCCGGCGAGCAGGATCGGCGAGCGTTGCCGTTCGATCAGGGGGTCCGCGATCGGGACCGCCGAGAGGAGCGAGATCGTGTACGGATGCAGTGGGTTCTCGTAGAGCTCGGCGGCGGGTGAGACCTCGACGATCGAGCCGAGGTACATCACGGCGATGCGATCCGAGATGTGCCGCACGACGGCGAGGTCGTGCGCGATGAAGAGGTACGTCAGATCGAATTCGTCCTGGAGCTGCTCCAGCAGATTGATGATCTGTGCCTGGATCGAGACGTCGAGGGCCGAGACCGGCTCGTCTGCAACGATGAAATCGGGATTCAGCGCGAGCGCGCGCGCAAGGCCGATCCGCTGACGCTGGCCGCCGGAGAACTCGTGCGGGTAGCGACCTGCAGAGTCCGCCGGCAAACCGACCGTCCGCAGCAGCTCCCCCACGCGGGTCGACGTGTCGCGGCGGCCCGAGATGCCGTGCGTGCGCAGCGGCTCGCCGACGATCCGGCCGACGCTGTGGCGCGGATTGAGCGACGCGAACGGATCCTGGAACACCATCTGCATCCGCCGCCGGATCGGCCGGAGCTGCCCCTCGCCGAGTCTCGAGATGTCGCGTCCCTCGAACAGGATCCGTCCAGCCGTCGGCTTGTAGAGCCGCAGGATCGTCCGACCGACAGTCGACTTCCCGCAGCCCGACTCGCCGACGAGGCCGACCGTCTCGCCGCGGTGGATGTCGAATGAGACATCGTCGACCGCGCGGATGTCCCCGACATGGCGATCGAGCACGAGCCCGCTTTTGATCGGGAACCAGACCTTCAGGTTCTCGACCGCAACGAGCGGTGCGGCGCCGTTCTTGCTCGCCGTCACGCCGTCGCCGCCGTTCGTGCTCACGGTCACGCAGTCGCCGCCGCGCGTGCGCGCTGCCATTCGTCTACCGCAACCGGGTTGAAGCACGCGACGAAGTGCCCCGGCTCGATTTCGACGAGCGGCGGCACCTCGCGTCGCGACTGGTCGATCTCGTAGCGGCAACGCGGCTGGAACGGGCATGCGGTCGGCTCCTGGAGCATGTTGCGCGGCGCGCCTTCGATCGGTTGCAGACGAGTCCGCGCCGAGTCGAGGCGCGGCACGCTCTGGAGGAGGCCGAGCGTGTACGGGTGCCGCGGCGTCGCGAACAGCTGGTCCGCCGACCCCGTCTCCATGAACAGGCCGGAATACATGACGTTGACGCGCTCGCACATGCCGGCGACGACGCCGAGATCGTGCGTGATCAAGATCAGCGCGGTGTCCTGCTCGGCGACGAGACCGCGCAGGATCGTGAGGATCTGGGCCTGGATCGTCACGTCGAGCGCCGTCGTCGGCTCGTCGGCAATCAGGAGCTTGGGCTTGCACGCGAGTGCGATCGCGATCATCGCGCGCTGCCGCATCCCGCCGGAGAACTGATGCGGGTAGTCGCCGAGCCGGGCCTTCGCGCTCGGAATGCCGACCCGGTCGATCAACTCGCGCGCGCGCTCGTTCGCCTCCTTCTTGTTCATGCCGAAGTGCGTCTCGAGCGCCTCGCGAATCTGGCGCCCGATCGTCAGCACCGGGTTCAGCGACGTCATCGGGTCCTGGAAGATCATCGCCACCTCTCGCCCGCGGATCCGCCGAAGCTCGCGGTCGGACTGCTGGATCAGGTCACGGCCGTCGAACATCGCGCGGCCGCCGACGACGCGCCCGTTTCGCGCCAGGAGGCCGAGCACCGCGAGCGAGGTGACGCTCTTGCCGCAGCCCGACTCCCCGACGATGCCGAGCGTCTCCCCCGGCGCGATGTCGAACGAGATGCCGTTGACGGCATGCACGGTCCCGCGCCGCGTCGAGAACTCGACCCGGAGGTCCTCCACCGAGAGAAGGGCAGGGGCCACCTCTAGCGGCCACGCAATTTCGGGTCGAGCGCCTCGCGCAGACCGTCGCCGATCAAGTTGAAACCGAGGACGGAGATCACGATCGCGAGACCCGGGAAGACCGCCAGGAACGGCGCGAGCTCGAGGTAGTCGTTCGCACTGGTGAGCATCGTCCCCCACTCCGGCGTCGCCGGGTCCTGAGGGCCGAGCCCGAGAAACGTCAGGCCCGCGACGTCGATGATCGCCGTCCCCATCGCAAGCGTGCCGGCGACGATCACGGGGGAGATCGCGTTCGGCATGATGTGCGAGAAGAGGATTGCGCGTCGCCGCACGCCGACCGAGCGCGCGGCGAGCACGAAATCGTTCTCACGCTGCGACAGGATCGCGCCGCGCAAGAGGCGCGCGAAGATCGGGATGTTCACGATCCCGATCGCGATCATCATCTGGTAGAGGCCCGGCTGCAGCATCGCGACGATTCCGATCGCGAAGAGCAGCCCCGGGATCGCGAGCATGATGTCCATCAGCCGCATGATCGTCCCGTCGAGCCAGCCGCCGACATAGCCGGCGATCGAGCCGAGGACGAGCCCGATCGTGAGGCCGATCGTGACCGAAACGAGCCCGACGAGCAGCGAGTCGCGCGCGCCGTAGAGGATGCGCGAGAAGACGTCCCGTCCGAGCAGATCGACGCCGAACAGGTGGTGCCACGACGGCCCGGGCGGCTTGCCGGTTGCGACGAGGAGGAGGTTCCCCTCCTTTGGTCCGAAGGGTGCGATCAACGGAGCGAAGATCGCCGCGAACAGGAACGTCAGCAGGAAGATCGCGCCGAGGATCGCGCCGGGATTGCGGATCAGCTGGTACCACGCGTCGCTCCAGAGGCCGCCGGTCGACGTGTCGAGCTCCTGGAGCTCATGTGCCTCGATCTCCGCTACTGACATCAGCTGTACCTGATGCGCGGATTGATCAGCGCGTACGACAGGTCGACGATCAGGTTGACGATCACGAAGACAAGCGCCAGGAACAGGATGCCGCCCTGGAGCACCGGGTAGTCACGGTTGAAGATCGCGTCGCGAAGCCACGAGCCCATGCCGGGCCACGCGAAGACGGTCTCCGTGAGGACGGCGCCCGACAGCAGCAGCCCTGCCTGCAACCCGATGATCGTCGTCACCGGCAGGAGCGCGTTCCGCATCACGTGGCGTCGGTCGACCACGCTCGGCTTCAGTCCCTTCGCGCGCGCCGTCCTGACGTAGTCCTCGTTCTGGACGTCGAGCACGGACGCACGAGTGATTCGCATTACGACCGCGAGCGGAATCGAGCCGAGCGCGATCGCCGGCAGCACGAGATGCTTGATCACGTCCCAAAGCGTCGACCAGTCGCGGGTGATGATCGCGTCGAGGATGTAGAAGTTCGTCGGATGCTCGGCCGTGCTGCGGATGTCGATCCGGCCGACGCTCGGGAGCAGGTGCCAGTGGATCGAGAAGACCCACTTCAGCAGCACCGCGAGCACGAAGATCGGGACCGAGATCCCGATCAGCGAGATCACCAGGCTGCCCTGGTCGAACGCCCCTCCGTAGCGCTTCGCAGCGAAAAAGCCAAGCGGAACGCCGACCACCATCGCGAACAGCATCGCGGCCATCGCGAGCTCGACCGTGGCCGGGAACCGGTCGCGAATCTCGGTCGCGACATGACGGTGGTCTGCGACCGACACGCCGAGATCCCCGTGGAGCAGCGTCTGGACGTACTTCCAGTACTGCACGTAGATCGGCCGGTCGAAGCCGTACAGGTGTCGGTAGTGCTCGACGAGCTGCGGCGTCGCGCGCTCCCCGAGAAGCGATTCGGCCGGGCTCCCGGGCAGCGCCCGCACCCAGAAGAAGATCAGGATCGAGACCCCGATCAAGATCGGGATCAGGAGCAGGAGCCGGCGAACGAAGTAACGGAGCATCAGCCGGTGCGGGTGGGCGTGTCGGTGGAGTCCGCGGTCACGGGGAGTGCGCGTGCTTGTAACACGATCGGGACTGCGGACGCCGCGTCGCGCCGCTCATCGGGGAATGCGGGGCCGGCGAACACGCTCGAGCTGTGTTCGCCGGCCCCCGAGTCCTTCTTACTGCCCGCCGAAGTAGACCGGGAAGAAGAAATCCGTTCCGGTCGGGTTCGGCACGTAGCCCTTCACGCTGCGCTGGAACGCAAGCGCCGGCTTGGAGTGCGCGTACGGCACCGCCGGCAGGTACTTCATGATCATCACGTTCGCCTTCTTGTACAGCGCGATGCGCTTCTTGAAGTTCACTTCCTCCTGCCCGCGCTTCAGGATGTTGAAGATCGCGTTGTTGTGGAAGCCAAACTGCGCGCTGTAGTTCCCGAAGAAGACGCCGACGAAGTTGTCGGGATCCCCGTAGTCACCGGTCCACCCGATCAGGTTCAGGTCGCCGGCGGTTCCCTGGTTCACGTCCTTGACGTAGTCAGGCCGCCACGGCGCCGTGTGCGGCACGACCTTGAACCCTGATTTCTCGAGGCTGTCCGAGAACGCCTGGAAGTTCAGCGCCGGGTTCGGCATGTACGGCCGCGAAACGCCGGTCGGGTACCAGAAGTCGACCTTCACCGGAAGCGTGAGCCCTGCCGACTGCAGCAGCTGCTTCGCCTTCGTCGGGTTGTACGGGTACTTCGGCACCTTGTTCGTCCAGCCGAAGATCTGCGGCGGGAGGAACTCCTTCGCCACGACCGCACGGCCGAAGTAGAACGACCTCACGACCGACGCACGGTCGAGCCCGTAGGCAACCGCTTGCCGGACTGCCAGCTTGTCGAACGGCGCGTGCGCCTGATTGATCGTGACGTAAGCGACGTTGAACGGCGGACGGTCGAGCGTCTTCAGCTTCTGGTCGCCGCGGATCGAGCCGATGTCCTGCGGCGCGACGAGGTCGTAGCCGTTGATCGCACCGCTCTTCAGGGCCTGCAGCCGCGCTTCGTTGTTGGAGATCGGCTGGATGATGACGCGGTCGAGCTTCGCCTTCTTGCCCCAGTACGAGGTGTTGCGGACGAGCACGATTCGCTGTCCGACCGTCCACGACTGCAGCCGGAACGGCCCTGTGCCGGTCGGATGGCTGAACGCGTACGAGCCGGTCGGGTAGAACGTGCCGCTGCGCAACTCGCCCTGGTTGCCGCCGTACTTCTGGATGGCGGTCGGGCTCTGCATTGCGAATGCCGACAGCGACATCGCCGGCAGGAACGGGCCGTTGCGCCGCGTCAGCCGAACGACGATCTTGTACTGGCCCGCGGCGGTGCAACTCCGGAACAGCGCCGGCGACAGCGAGTTGCTCTCGTTGTGGTGGAACCCGCCGAAGATCGCCTGGTAGTAGTAGGTCGCCGAAGCGTCCTGGAACGGCCCCGTGAAGTTGTACCAACGGTTGAAGTTCCAGCATGCGGCCTTCGCGTTGAACTTCGTCCCGTCCTGGAACTTCACGCGCTTCCGGAGGAAGAACGTGTAGCTCTTGCCGTCGCGACCGGTCGTCCAACGGGTCGCAAGCGCGGGCCGGATGCTCGTCGTGCCCGGCCTGATCTGCACGAGCCCTTCGAAGATCTGTTCGGTCACGCGGAATGACTCGCCGTCGGACACGAGCGCCGGATCCAGGTACGTCGGATCCGCGGCGCCCGCGAAGACGAGCGTGCCGCCTGCGGCCGCTCTGTTCACGGTTGCCCCGGCCGAACCGCCGAGCACGAGCGCCAGCACGAAGGCGCACAGCGGCAGGCCGAGCATCACTCCCTTACCCCTCACATTCGCTCCTTTCAGCGCGACCCCCACGATGGGAAGCGCGGAGCGTCCATTCTCGGGCACGTTCGAACCATCTGCAAGGGCTCGGCGCAGTTTGCGGCGTCTGGCTCAGACGGCGCGGAGCCGGGTTTTGCCCGGCCCCGCCACCTGATGTCCCTCCGCGTCAGCGGAGCCGGACTACGCCGCCAAGGAGATGAGGTCGCGCAGCGCGGAGAGCCGGGCTAGCGCCTGACCCTCGAGCTGGCGGACGCGCTCGCGCGTCAGGTCGAGCTCGTGGCCGATCGCCTCGAGCGTCCACGGCTCGCCCTCGAACCCGAAGCGAAGCTCGAGGATCCGCCGCTCGCGCTCGGGGAGTGCGTCGAGTGCACGACGGACGCCCTGACGGCGGAGTGACTCTTCCGCCTCGTCGAACGGATCGGCTGCCTCGCGGTCGGCGAACAGATCGCCGAGCTCGCCCTCGTCGTCGGCACCGACGGTCTGGTTCAGCGAGACCGAGGCCTGCGCCGCTCCGAGCGCTTCGTCGACGTGCTGGATCGGGAGGCCCGTGGCCTCCGCAAGCTCGTCCTTCGTCGCCTCGCGGCCCAGCTCGACCTCGAGCCGGCGCGCCGCCCGGGACAGCTTCTGCTGCCGCTCGACGACATGCACCGGTACGCGGATCGTGCGGGCGTGGTTCGCGACGGCACGCTGCACCGACTGGCGAATCCACCAGGTCGCGTACGTCGAGAACTTGTATCCGCGCCGCCAGTCGAACTTCTCGACCGCGCGGTTGAGCCCGAGCGTGCCCTCCTGGATCAGGTCGAGGAAGGGGACGCCGAGGCCGCGATAGCCCTTGGCGATCGAAACGACGAGACGGAGGTTCGACTCGATCATCCGCCGCTTCGCAACGGGATCGCCGCGCTCGATCGACTTCGCGAGCGTGACCTCCTCGGCGGCCGTCAGCAGCTTGTGGCGGCCGACATCGGCGAGGAAAAGCTGCAGGGAGTCGGCGGCGCCGGAGATCACCTGTGCCTCTGCGGCAGCGGCGGCTTCGGCGGCTTTCTCTGCCTTTTCGGCCTCGATCGCCTCGGCGGTCCGGATCTCGAGCCCGATTCGCTCGAGCTCGCGCGTGACCTCCTCGACGTCCTCGTCGTTGAGCTCGTGCTCGAGCGCAAACGCCTCGAGCTCGGCAGCCTCGAGGTAGCCACGCTCCTCCGCTCCTTCGACGAGCGTCTTGGCCTGGTCTGAATCAAGCAGTTCGTGAAGCTGGTTCTGGGTCAAATCGTCCTTTCAGGTCCTACTTTGTAATCTTCGGTCACCTTCGCACTGTAGGCGCTGTTCCCTTGTGTTTCCAGGGAGAACCGTGCCGAGAGTGCCCCGACCACTGGAACGAAGCCGCGGCCCTTGTTATTCCGTTGCCGCTGGCTCTTTGGTTTGCGCTCTGACGGGAAAATCGAACTCGATCTTGTCTTCGTCATTCAAGACGAGCCGCGCACGGAAAGGTTTGCCCCCTCGCGAGCGGAAGCCCGACAATACTTCCCGGGTCCGACGTTCCTCAATCAGCTGTCTCGCAATTTCCGGGGTCAGCGTCCGGCCGGCGACCCGCTTCCAGACCACGAAGCCGCACCCGACCTCCTCGCGGCTCTTCCAGCTCGTGCAGCCGTAGGCCTTCGAATTCTCCCGGATGATCTCGCCGGTGACCGAGCCGCAGCGCGGGCAGAGGCCGAGCTCCGCGCGCTCGGGCCTTAGCTTCTCCTTGTCGAGCGCTGCGATCCGGTCGACGGTCTCCTTCGCGAACGACGCGATGCCGTCCATGAAGGCCTTCCGGTCACCGTTCCCGCGCTCGATCTCGGAGAGCCGGTGCTCCCACTCGCCGGTCATCTCGGGCGACGTCAGCTTGTGCTCCTCGAGCATCGTCACGACCTGGATCCCCTTCGGTGTCGCCTGAAGGTCGCGCCCGACGCGCTCGATGTACTCCCGCCGGATCAGCGTCTCGATCGTCTCGGCGCGCGTCGCCGGCGTCCCGAGCCCCGACTCCTTCATCGCCTCCCGAAGCTCGTCGTCGTCGATCAGCTTGCCGGCCGTCTCCATCGCCGAGAGGAGCGTCGCCTCCGTGTAGCGCGGCGGCGGCCTCGTCATCTTGTCCTCGAGCTCGGCCAAAGCGCAGCGCACCGTCTGCCCTTGCTCGAGCGCGGGGATCTCGGCGCCTTCGGACTCCTCGTCTTCCGACTGTTTGTCGGCGTCGGCTTCGAGCCCGTAGACGCCGCGCCAGCCCGGGGCAAGCGTCACCTTGCCGCGTGTCCGGAAGCGCTCTTCCTCGACGAGGGTGATCACGGTCGTGCGCGCGTACCGCGCCGGCGGGTGGAAGACGGCGAGGAACCGTCGCGCGACGAGATCGAAGATGCGCTGCTCGTCCGGCGTGAAGCTCGAGGTGTCGTGCTCGATGTCGGTCGGGATGATCGCGTGGTGGTCGTCGACCTTCGCGTCGTTGACGACGCGTCCGAGCGGGAGCTGGTCGAGCGCGAGCACGTACTCCGCGGCCGCGCGGTATTCGCCGATCGGCCGCAGCGTCTCGGCCGTCGGCTTCAGCTGCGGGACCATGTCGCCGGACAGGTACCGCGACGACGTGCGTGGATACGTGATCGCTTTCTTGCCCTCGTACAACGACTGGCCGGCCTGCAGTGTCCGACGCGCCGAGAAGCCGAAGCGGCGATTCGCGTCGCGCTGCAGCGACGTGAGGTCGTAGAGCAGCGGCGCGCGCTCGGACTGCTCCTTGCGCTCGACCGACTCGACGATGCCGTCCTTCCCGGTGACCTTCTCGACGATGCGTTCAGCCCGCGCGAGGTCGCCGAAGATGCGCGTCTCGTCGCCCTCGAACCACATTCCCGCGTAACGCGGATCAAACGTGGCATGGACGAGTCGGTACGGCTCCGGCACGAACGCCTGGATCTCGCGCTCGCGCTTCACGATCATCGCGAGCGTCGGCGTCTGGACGCGGCCGAGCGAGACGACACCGCCGACCCACGCGCGGCCGCGGATCGTCGCGGCCCGCGTCGCGTTCATGCCGACGAGCCAGTCGGCCTCGCTCCGTGAGCGCGCCGCGAGCTCGAGCGGCTGCATCTGCTCGCCCGGACGGAGCCTGTCGAACCCCTCGCGGATCGCCTGCTTCGTCATCGACGAGATCCACAAGCGGTCGACCGGCTTCGGCCCGCCCTCCGTCGGCGAGACGCCGAAGACCGATTCGTACAGATACGCGAAGATCAGCTCCCCTTCGCGGCCGGCGTCGCACGCGTTGATGATCCGATCGACGTCGTCGCGGGTCAGGAGCGTCTCGATCAACTTGAGCTGCTTCTTCGACTTCGCGTCGCGCGGAACGAGCTTGAACCCGTTCGGCGGAACGATCGGCAGGTCGGCCATCCGCCAGCGCTTCCATTTCTCGTCGTACTCCTCGGGCTCCGCAAGTTGCACGAGGTGCCCGACGGCCCACGTGATCACGACGTCGTCGGACTCGAGGAAGTTCGCCTCGTCCTTCGTGCTCCGGCCCCGCTTCGGCTTCGTCGTCGCGTCGTCGACTACTTCTTCGGCGGACTTCTTCCTCGAGCGCTTCGGGGCGATGTCCTCGAGCGTGCGCCGCTGGAACACGCCCTCGAGCGCGTTCGCGAGGTCACGTCCGACGGACGGCTTTTCTGCGATGACTAGGGTCTTGGTCACTAGGAACAACGTAGCGAACGGTTCAAGAACGGGATACTTGGCCGCGTGCGGCCAAGCCCCTTCTACCTCTTCGCCGGGGCGGTCACCTGGCCGATCGTCCGCGGGTTGTACCGCCTTCGTGCCGAAGGCGTGGAGAACGTTCCCTCGAGCGGCGGCCTCGTGATCGCGGCGAACCACACGTCGAATTTCGATCCGTGGCCGCTCGCCATGCCGCTGTGGCCGCGCCGGTACCTGCGCTTCATGGCGAAGTCGGAGCTGTTCTGGTGGCCGGTCGGGCCGGCGATCACGGCCGGCGGCGCCTTTCCCGTCCGGCGCGGCGAGCGCGACGTCGAGGCGATCCGCAAGGCGGTGTCGCTCGTCCGCGACGGGCACATCGTCGTGATGTTCCCGCACGGCACGCGGCAGCGGAAAGGACTCGTGAAGCGCCACCGCCCGCGTGCGCACACGGGCGCCGCACGGATCGCGCTGGACGGTGTCGTCCCGCTGCTTCCGGCGGCGATCTCCGGCACGGACCGCCTCGCGCGCCTCGGCCCGCTCCGCGTCCGCTACGGCAAGTCGATTCCCCTCGACGACCTCCGGGGCGTCGAGGCGTCGGCCGCGGCGCACGAGGCGACCGAGCGTCTGATGGTCGAGATCGAGCGGCTCCAGGAGGGGCTGTGAGCCGGCCGCTCCTCGTCGTCGACGGCGACTCGCTCGCGCACCGCGCCTACCACGCACTCCCGAAGACGTTCCGCCGCGCCGAGGGAAGACCGGGGAACATGCTGCTCGGCGTCTCGAACTTCCTCGTGCGGCTGTGGGAATCGGAGCGGCCGCGTGCGGTCATCGTCGGCTGGGACACGCTCGAGGTGCCGACGTACCGCCACGAGCTCTTCACGGGGTACCAGGGCGGGCGGCAGTTCGATGCGGATCTGCTCGAGCAACTCGGCCTGATGCCGGAACTCGTGCGTTCCTTCGGCTTCGCGCCGGCGAAGGCCGCCGGCTACGAGGCGGACGACTTCCTCGCCGCGGCCGTGCGTTCCGAAGAAGCGCGCGAGGGGACGGCGCTCGTCGTCACGTCCGATCGTGACTCGTTCCAGCTCGCGAGCGAGCAGACGACGATCCTGACGCCGACGCGCGGCGTCAGCGAGCTTGCGCGCATCGGCCCCGACGAGGTGCGCGACCGCTACGGCGTCGATCCGCACCAGGTGCCCGACTTCATCGCCCTGCGCGGCGACCCGTCCGACAAGCTGCCTGGCGCGAAGGGCGTCGGGCCGAAGACGGCCGCCGACGTGCTCAAGCAGTACGGGACGCTCGAAGCGGCGCTCGAGGAAGGACGATTCGCGGCGCAGGCCGACGAGCTGCGGATGTACAAGCGCATGGCGACGCTGGATGCGGACGCGCCGCTCCCGCCGCTCGACGATCAACAGCCGACGTGGAGCAACGCCTCCGCGCATGTGCGCGCGCTCGGGCTGAACGCGCTCGCCGACCGGCTGGCTGCGCTCGCCGCCTAATCTGCTGCGTGATGGATCCCTGGCTCACGCAGGCACGTGAGGCGCTTGCCGCCGAGGCCGGGGTCGACGCGTCCGCGCTCGAGCTCACCGAGCAGGAGTCCGACGCGCTCCTGAAGCTCGCGCGGATCGCGGCGCACACGAGCGGCGAGCGCACGAACGCGCCACTTGTCTGCTACCTCGTCGGCCGCGCGCAGGGAGCGCGCGACGTCGCCGCACTCGTCGACGCGGTTCGCCGATCGACGTCCTGAGCCACGAGGCGCTGGCGCGCCTGCACCCGACCGGGCCGCACCCGGAGAACGGCGGCCGAATCGTTGCGCTGCTGAACGCGCTCGCGGGCTGGCGGCGGGGATCGCCGGCGACGGTCGCCGACCTCCGCCGCTGTCACACGCGCGACTACCTGGAGCGGCTCGAGTCGCTTGACGCGCCGACCCTCCTCGACTTCGACACGGTCGGCACGGACACGTCGTGGGAGGCGGTGCTGCTCGTAGCGGGGATCGCGATCGAGGCCGCACGGACCGGGTCGTTCGCGATCGTGCGGCCGCCGGGCCACCACGCGCTCGCCGCGCGACAGATGGGGTTCTGCCTCGTGAACAACGTCGCGATCGCCGCCCGGGCGCTGCAGGCCGACGGCGTCGGCCGCGTGGCGATCGTCGATTTCGACGTGCACCACGGAAACGGGACCGAGGCGATCTTCGCCGACGACGACAGCGTGCTGTACGCGTCGCTCCACCAGTGGCCGTTCTATCCGGGAACAGGTGGTCCCGACGAGCAGGCCGAGACGACCGTCAACGTGCCGCTCGCGGCAGGCTCCGGGGACGACGAGTGGCTGCGCGCATTCGACGAGCGCATCGCCCCCGCTGTCGCGCGGTTCGACCCGGAGGTGGTGCTCGTCTCCGCGGGGTTCGACGCGCACGAGGACGATCCGCTTGCCGACATGCGTGTTACGGCGAACGGGTTCCGCGAGCTCGCCCGCCGCTGCCGGGCGCTCGGCGACACGGTCGCGGCGGTGCTCGAGGGTGGCTACAACCGCGAGACGCTCCCGCAGCTCGTGTCCGCCGCGCTCGACGGCTTCGACTCCTGACGAGGAAACGAAACGGCCGGCTGAGACAGAGCCGGCCGCCTTGTCGTTCCGGGAAGAGAGAGGAGCTGGACTCCGTATCGTCGGGGGACACCGTTTCCTCGTCACCCGGCGTTCGGGAATCGGCTCACCCACCGTGGGTGAGTTGCGCGACGGTTACCGGCGCGCGACCGAAAGCGCCTCGAGCGCTTCCCGGCGCGACGAGACGCCGAGCTTGCGCAGAAGGCTCTTCACGTGCGAGCGCACGGTGTGCTCGGAGATGAACAGGCGCTTTGCGATCTCGTCGGTGCCGAGATGGTCGTCGAGGAGGAGCAGCACCTCGAGCTCGCGGGCCGAGAGGGCCTCGGCAATCTCGTCGGGTACGCCGGTCCCGCGCCCGCCGTTCGTCCGCACCTGCTCGAGCAGCCGACGAGCGACGCTTCCGGAAAGTGCCGCCTCTCCCTGCGCGACGCCGCGCAGGAACTGGACGATTCGCGCCGGCGGCTCGCTCTTCAGGAGGTAGCCCGCAGCGCCGGCGCGGATCGCTCCGAGGAGGTTCTCCTCCACCGCCGAAGCCGTCAGCACGACCACCTCGCATTCGGGTGCGGCTTCGCGCAGCAGCGGCAGCGCCGTAAGGCCGTCGACGCCCGGCATGGAGAGGTCGAGCAGGACGAGATCCGGCCGCAGCGCACCGGCCTTCGCGATCGCCTCTTTGCCGTCGGCGGCCTCGCCGACGACGTCGAAGCCGTGCTGGAGGAGCAGCGCCGAGAGCGCCGAGCGTGTCAGCGGGTGGTCGTCAACGAGAAGGATCCGCTCGGGCATCGGCTACAGGCCTTATCGGCGGGAGCCCGCCTGCCGACAAGATGAACGTGCGGCAAGACGGCAGAGAAGATTTCCAGGCATTCCTCTGGGGCGAGATCCTCTTGTTCGGCCTGCTCGGCGCGTCGCTCGCGCTGTTTGTCGCCCATCGCAACCTGCAGACGCACTGGGCGCTGCCGGAGGTGCGCCTCGTGCTCCAGACGATGGTCGTCGTCGCGGCGGGGATCGTCGCCGTCCTTGCCGGAATCCGGTTTTCGGTCGAGGGGCGCCGCCTCGACCTCCTGCTCTCGAGCGGCTTCTTCGTCGCGGGCCTCTCCACGCTCGCGTTCTCGGTCGCGCCCGTCCTCGGCGGCCAGCCGCTGCATCGGGCCGAGGGCTGGGCGGGCGTCGTCGGTCGGCTGTTCGCCTG
>VAXB01000040.1:29641-29955 GCA_005883995.1 Actinomycetota bacterium | reverse complement strand
CGTCGAGGAGGCGACGCACCGACTGATCTTCTACGCGCACAACTTGCAGGTGTCGAACACGTACACGTCCTTCTTCCGCGTCACCTCGCTCTTCCGAGATCCGAGCCTCTATGGCCGCCACGTCGTCCTCGGGATCGCCGTGCTGCTCGTGCTCCTCTGGCTGCGGGAGGTCGACGTGCTCCTCGCCGCCGCCCTGATCACGCTGCTGTGGATCGGCCTCTACTTCTCGTACTCGCAATCGAGCTACGCAGCGCTGTTCGTCGTCGTCCTCGCCGTGACGCTCGCAGCCGGCGACCGCCGCGCGCGCAGACTTG
>VAXB01000040.1:0-29441 GCA_005883995.1 Actinomycetota bacterium | reverse complement strand
TGCTCTACGTCGGGATCCTCGCCGGCGCCGCGCGGTCGCTCGCCGCCGTCCGGCGGCGCCACCAGGCTCTGGGTCTGTCGCTCGCAGCAGTCTTCCTCGCGCTCTTCGTCCATTCCCTCGCGTACAGCGGGTTCTTCGAGGACCCGATCACGTGGTTCGTGCTCGGGGTCGCGGCCGCAGTGCTGGCCGTGCCGACCACACGCGCCGCTCCGCGATGAGTCTCGGCAGAAACGGCGTGCTCGTCGTGCTCGCGACACTCGGCGCGCTGCTCGCCGTCGACGTGCCGGAACTGGGCTCCGATCCCTGGCCGTTCCACCCGTCGGTGCACCCGCACGGGCTGCTGGCGCCGTTCGTCCGCGCCGCCGGCAGCCACTGGGATCACGGCTTCATCCGGACGCCGGCGACGCTCGCGGCACTCCTCGTCGCGGTCGCGGCGGCGGTGGCCTGCGCTCGCACGCGCGCGTGGCGGCTGAGCGTCGTCGCGGGCCTCGCGCTCGTCGTCGTCCTTGCCTTGCTCGTGCCGGCTGTCGTGCTCCAGGCGGGCCTGCGACAGGCGAGCGCGCCGTGGTACCACGACAACGACTCGACCTACCAGATCGAGCTCGCGGGCCGCTTCATTCGCCATGGACACGATCCGTACGGGCGCAACTACACGGGCACCGGCCTCGAGCGTTGGTATCCGGCGGCCGGCTTCTCGCCCGCGCGAAAGCAGGTCGCGCTGCACCATCTCGCGTACTTCCCCGCGACACCGCTGACCGCCGCCGCGTGGGACATCCTTCCCTCGCCGCTCGACGATTACCGCTTCTTCGTCCTCCTCTGCACCGTTGCGCTCTTCTTCGCGGCGCTTGCCTTTCGCGGCCCACCTGCGGTGCGCGTTGCGCTCGGAGCCGCCGCCGCTGCGAACCCACTCGCGATCCGCGCGGCGTGGTTCGGGACCGCGGACGCGCCGTCGCTGCTCTGCGTGCTGCTCGCGTTTGCGTTCCTCTCGCGCCGGCGCTTCGTCTGGGCCGCGCTTCTCCTCGGCGTTGCGATTGCGCTCAAGCAATTCGCGCTCGTCGCCGTGCCGTTCGTCGCTGCCGCGATGGTGACGATGCGCGCGCCGCGTGCCGTCGTGCGCAACGCCGTGGCCGCGTTCGCCGCGCCCCTCGTCGTCGCCTTCGTCCCGTTCCTCGTCGCGAGCCCCGGCGCACTCTGGCACGACACCGTCTCGTACGGCGGGTCGACGTACCGCATCATCGGCTACGGCCTGTCGTCGCTCTTCCTGAAGGCCGGCTTCGTCGACAACCGGTTCGGCGCATATCCGTTCTTCTGGCTCGCGCTGTTCGTCTGGCTGCCGGTGACCGCGTGGCTGGTGTGGAACCAGCTCCGCGATCGACGCGCGTGGATCGGCGCCGTCGGGTTCGCGGTGTCGATGTTCGTCCTCCTGTTCGTCAGCCGCGTGTTCCAGACGTCGTACTTCGTCTGGCCGTTCGTCGGCATCGTCGCGGCCGCGCTGCTAGCGAACGCGCAGGAGGAAGGCGCGCGTGCGCGGCCCGACGTTTCCGGCAAGGTCGACGGCCGCGAGCTGCAGCCGATAACGACCAGGCCGTAGACGGCGGCCGTTCCGCTTCGCGGGCAAGTTCACCGCGAATTGCAGCGACTTCGCTCCGCCGAGCAATTCCCTGTGGCCGTTGACATAGACGATCACGTGCGCCGGTTCGGAGACCCGATAGGTGATCTTGACCTCGGGCTTCTCGCCCCGCTTGACGATATGCGGCCGGTAACCGACGAGCGTCGCGGCCGGCGCGGCGGAGTCGACGGCGATCGGGTTTTGCAGCGTGAACTCTCGTCCGTCGTCGAGCGTGAGCTTCGGCCGGTACGAGCCGTCCCGAATGCCGGTGCCGGACCACTGGAACTGCGTGTGCCCGGGCTCGACGCGCCGCTCGCGCACGAGGGTCGTGACGACGTGGTCGTTCGCGTCGACGATCTGGAGCGTGATCAGGTGCGGGCGGCGAAAGCGCAGATCGATCGTCGCCGCGCTGTGCTTCGGCGAGAGATAGCGCTCGACGTGCAGCACTGCGAAGGGCGTTTTCTCGAGCTTCTGGCGCTCGGTCGTCGCAAACGCAACCGCGGTCGCCGCGAGCAGCGCGATCACGATCGCAAGCGGCGCCCACCGTCTCACGGCCGCTTCCGCCGGTGGGAGTGCGCACGCACGTACGCACGATATTTGGACGCAGGCACGAAGCCGTAGACGTGCGTGCGGCCGACGAGGTACATCCGCTCCGAGTCGGCGACGACCGGGGAATACTGACCGTCCGGGAAGCGCCAGACGAGACGGCCGTTGCGCGCGTCGACGGCGTACGTCCCGCGCGGCCCCGACTTCGCGTAGCGCGACCCGCCCGACCCGCAGCCGCTGCAGGTAGAAAAGTAGACGAGACCGGCGAGAACCGTCGGTGCACCGTGGATCGCCGCCGGCGCCGGGTGATCCCACAACTGATCGCCCGTCGCGGCGTTGTACGCGATCAGGTGCCCGTCATAGGTCCCGATGATCACCTCGCGGCGCCACACAGCCGCAGCGGTGTAGATGTAGGACCCGGCGTGCCGCGACCAGAGGAGGTTGCCGGTCCCGGCTCCGAATGCGTAGAGGGTGCCGTCCGTGTTGCCGATGAACACACGTCCGTAGGCGACGGTCGGCGTCGCGTAGAAGTACTCACGTCCGCGCAGGAAGCCCGAGTAGGACGCTGAGCGCCAGATCTCATGGCCGGTGCGCGCGTTGAGCGCATAGACGTCGCCGCCGTTGTCGCCGAAGAAGACGCGCCCGTTCGCGTACGCAATCGATGCGTCGACCTCGTTCCCCGCCTGGAAGCGCCACAGCAGGCGCGGGTGCGTCCGGCGCCGTACGTCCAGCGCATACACGTGGTGGTCCCAGGAGCCGAAGTAGAGAATGCCGTTGACGAGCAGGGGCGACGACTCGACAGCGCCGGTCCTGTAGCGCCAGAGGATCTTGCCGCGGTTGAGCAGAACGCCGCGCTTCGACCGGAAGAGGATCGCGACGATGAACCCCGGCTGCGAGCGCGGATAGCGGTTGCACGGATACGGCTGCATGTACGGCTGATAGACGATGTCCTTGCCGATCGCGGCCGACGCGGCGCCGCAGTGCAGGAAATGCTTGCGCCACCGGCGCTTCCCCGTTGCGGCGTCGACCGCGAAGAACCGCCCGCGGAACTGGTTCACGAACAGCGTGCCGTACCCGACGACCGGGGGGAACTCGATGATGTTTCCCGTCCGAAGCGTCCAGATCTTCTTGAACGGCGGCCGGAGATGAAACTGGATCGGGTCGTGCGTCCGGGCGGCGTCGTAGCCGTACACCGGCCACGGGATCGACACGATGCTTCGCTGCGGCCGTTTGTGCACGGCGGGCGCCGTCGTGACGAACTCGACCGTCGCGGAGCCGCGCTTGTCGTGGCCCGGGGTGCGGGTATGGAAGTACCACAAGGCTCCGGCCGCGGCGCCTGCGAGCACGACCAGCGCGACGATGCCGATCAGCAGGCGGCGCACAGACGCGGGATTCTAGAGGTCCGTCTTGACCGGATGCCGAACGTGTGTGACGCTCGGACGCGTGACGTCGTTCGCAACGGTCCGCGTCGCTGCGGTGCAGGCGGCGCCCGTCATGCTCGATCTCGATGCGAGCCTGGACAAGGCGGTCGCGCTCACTCGCGACGCGGCCGCCCAGGGCGCGCAGCTCATCGTGCTGCCGGAGTGCTTCCTCTCGTTCTATCCGTCGTCGGCCCTGACCGAGTCACGCTACGACGAGGCGCAGATCGATCTCTTCGAACGGATGTGGCACAGCGCGGTCGACGTGCCGGGGCGCGAGGTCGACAGACTCGCGGCCGTCTGCGCCGAGCTCGGCATCCACCTTTCGATCGGCGTCAACGAGCGGGAGAGCGACCGCCCCGGGACGCTGTACAACGCGCAGCTGTTGCTCGGCCCGACCGGTCTGCTCTCGAAGCACCGAAAGCTCATGCCCACGTATCAGGAGCGCCTCTTCCACGGGATGGGCGACGGCGACGACCTGCACGTCGTCGACACGCCAGTCGGACGGATCGGCGGCCTCGTCTGCTGGGAGCACCGGATGCCGCTCGCGCGCTACGCGGTCTACCGCGGCGGTCCGCAGATCTGGGTTGCGCCGACGATGGACGACCGGGACATCTGGCGGGCGCTGATGCGCACGATCGCGTACGAGTCGGGCGCATGGGTGGTGTCCGTCTGCCAGTACATCCACGGCCGGGATCTGCCGGAAGGCATCCCCGCGGACGACCGCGTCTACTCGGAGGGCGGCTCCGCGATCATTGCAGGCGACTCCGGCGACGTCGTCGCGGGCCCGCTGGTCGGCGAGGAAGGGATCCTGGTCGCCGACTGCGACCTGCGCACGACGCTGCGGGCGAAGAAATGGTTCGACGCCGTCGGGCACTACAGTCGGGAGGACGTGCTCCTACGGGTGCTCGCCGAGCCCGGTGGCACGAACGGCGGTCACTCGAGCCCGCGCGCGGGCGCGACCCTCGGCCGCGACAGCCAGGCGTTGACGCCGTAGGCGGCGAGGCCGCCGAGCACCGCGACGACGCCGATCCCGAGCACCCAGTTCGCCTGGGGGACGTTCAGGAGCTTCAGGCCGCTCAGCGCGAGCACGCCGGCGAGGCCGAGCCGCAGCACGTTGTCCGGGACGCGCACGGTGAACTTGCTCGCAAGGAGAACGCCGGGGATGGAGCCGACCAGGAGCCACGCCATTGCGTGGAGGTCGACGTTGCCCCTGAGCAGGTGGCCGAAGCCGGCGACCCACAGGAGCGCGGCCGCGTGGAAGATGTCCGTCCCGACGATCTTCGACACGGTCAGCGGGTAGACCAGCACCATCACGAGCCCGAAGAACGTCCCGCTGCCGACGGACGTAAGCCCGACGACGAACGCGAACACGGCGCCGATCGACGTGGCGACGATCTTGTCGCGCCGCTGGAGCAGGAACGGCGCGTCGCTCGGCTGCATGCCGCCGCGAAGCAGCGTCCTGGCGACCAGACCGATCCCGCCGAAAACGAGCGCGCCGCCGACGGCGTAGTTCTCGGCGGCCTGCGCAGAGTCGCCGAGGGCGCTCGCGACCGCGACGCCGGCGAGCGACATCGGCCCCGACCCGAGGAACATCCATAAGGCGAGGCGCGCGTGGACGATGCCGAGCTGTCGGCAGCGCACGGCGCCGAACGACTTGAAGATCGCGCCGTGGAGGATGTCGGTGCCGACAGCGACCTTCGCGTCGAAGCCGAACAGGATGATCAGGATCGGCGTCATCAGACTGCCGCCGCCCATCCCGGTGAGCCCGACGAGAATCCCGATCAGCAGTCCGGCGAGCGTGAACTGCCAGGTCACGGCTACGTCCGGTAAGCCTCGATCAGCACCTGGGCAACCTCGGGCCGCGAGAACTCCTGGGGCGGGAGCTCGCCGTTCGCGAGCAGCTCGCGCACCTTTGTCCCGGACAGGAAGACGTGCTGCTCCCGGTCGTGCGGACATGTTTTCGCCGAAGCCATCGAGCCGCACGCGCGGCACCAGAACGAGTGCTCGAAGAACATCGGCTCGATGTCGAGCTCGTGCGGCTCGAATTCGTCGAAGATCAGCTGCGCGTCATACGTGCCGTAGTAGTCGCCGACGCCGGCGTGGTCGCGGCCGACGATGAAGTGCGAGCACCCGTAGTTCTTCCGGCAGATCGCATGCCACACCGCCTCACGCGGCCCTGCATAGCGCATCGCCGCCGGGAACGCCGACAGCACGACGCGCTCCCGCGGGTAGTAGCCGTCGAGGAGCACGCGGTAGCACTCCACGCGAGTCGCAGCCGGGACGTCGTCCGACTTCGTGTCGCCGACGAGCGGATGGATCAGCAGCCCGTCGACGGTCTCGAGCGCGACCTTCGTCAGATACTCGTGCGCACGGTGGATCGGATTGCGCGTCTGGAAGCCGACGACGCGCTTCCATTCGCGTGCGGCGAATTCGGCGCGCGTCTGCGCCGGATCCAGCGCAAGCTCGGGGAATGCCGACTGCGCCCGCTCGAACACCGTGACGCGCCCCGCGAGATACAGCGGCTTTTGGTCGTACAACCGCGCGACGCCTGGATGCGCGGGGTCGGTGGTGCGGAAGGCCTGCTGCGCCTCGTTCTCCTTGTCGTACTCGTGGACCTCTTCGACGTCGATGACCGCGACTGCACGCTTGCCGTCCGACAGCGCCACCTGGTCGCCGGACGGCGCCTTGTCGACCGCGAGGCAAACGGGCAGCGCCCACGGCAGTCCATTTGCGAGCCGCATCGTCTCGAGCACCGCGTCGTAGTCGTCGCGACCCATGAAGCCTTCGAGCGGCGACAGCGCGCCGGACGCAACCATGTCGAGATCGGAAAGCTCGCGCGACGTCAGCTCGACCACCTCGAGCGCGTCGATGTCGGCGGGGCGCGGGCCCGTCCGGTCGACGAGGTCGCCGCCGTGCGGCGGGATCAGCTTCGTGCCCGTGACGACACTCATGCGGGGACACCCGCCTCGACGAGACCGAGCTCCTCGAGCTTTTCGACGATCAATCCCGCCGACGCTTCGGGCTCGAGCTGCTCGGTGTCGATCCGGATCTCCGGCCGCGCCGGCTCCTCGTAGGGATCGTCGACGCCCGTGAACCCGGTGATCTCGCCGGCGAACGCCTTCGCGTAGAGACCCTTGACGTCGCGGCGCGCACACTCCTCGACCGACGCGGCGACGTGCACCTCGACGAACGGCCCCCATTCCTCGACGGTTTCGCGGGCCTGCTGCCGCGTCTCCTCGTACGGCGAGATCGCCGCTGCGATCACCGCGGCACCGTGACGCGTCAGGCGCGCCGCAACCCACCCGATCCGCTCGATGTTCGTGTCGCGATCCTCCTTCGAGAAGCCGAGGCCCTTCGACAGGTGCGTGCGCACGGTGTCGCCGTCGAGGTACTCCACGATGTGGCCGCGCCGCTCGAGCTCCGGCCCGACGAGATGCGCAATCGTCGTCTTGCCGCTCCCGGAGAGGCCCGTAAACCAGAGCGTGAAGCCGCCGTCGCGGCGGCGGTCGCTCTCCGGATGCTCGTGCGCGTAGATGTGCTTCTGCTCGTCCGTCATCTGTCTCCTTGACTCGTGTGTATGCCGCACTCGATCTTGTCCGCGCCGGTCCAGCGGCCGGCACGCTCGTCTTCACCGGCGAGGACCGGCCGCGTGCAGGGGATGCAGCCGATCGACGGATAGCCGGCGTCGTGCAGGGGGTTGTACGGAATCTCGTTGACGTGGATGTAGGCCTGCACGCGCTTCGCGTTCCAGTCGACGAGCGGCTGGATCTTCCAGACGCCGTACCGGGCGCCCCACTCGACGCGCTGCGCATTCGCGCGCGTCAGGGCCTGCTCGCGCCGGATCCCCGTCACCCACGCATCGAACGGCGCGAGCGCCTGCTCCAAGGGCTCGACCTTGCGGATGTGGCAGCAGCGGTCCGGATCGCGCTCCCACAGGTTGTGCCCCTCGCGCGCGTGCTGCTCCGCGACCGAGATCACGTCCGGGCGGATCAGCTTCAGCCCGTACCGCTCGACGAGGCGGTCGCGCGTCTCGTACGTCTCCTTGAAGAAGAGTTGCGTGTCCAGCTCGACGACGGGGATGTCGAGCCCCAGCTCGCCGAAGACCATGTGCACGAGAACCGAGGACTGTCGCTGCCATGAGCACGTCAGGCACATGCGGTCGCCGAACTGCTCGTACGCCCAGAGGAGCGCCTCCTCGGCGCTCATCGCCTCGACGTCAGGAAGCTGGAGTGCCGGCGCGCTCGCCAAGCAGCACCTCCTTCAACGTGTCACCGCGCAGCCCGAGCCGAAGCGTCTCGAGGGGGATGACCTCGTCAGGCGGGATGTTCCCGAGGTTGACGCCGGGGCCGAAGTGCTTGATGAACCACGCCTGCGACGCCTTGGTCGGGGCCTCGAAGATCAGCGAGCCGACGTCGATGTCGTGGACGATCTCGTCGACGAGTCCCGTCCGCATCTCGCCGGTCGGCCGGTAGATCCCCGCAGTTCCGCCCTCGCGGCCCTCGGTGATCACCTTCCACGCGCCGGCGTGGAGCTCTTCCTTGATCCATTCGACCCAGAGGTACGGCGCGTAGTTGACGTCGGCGTCCTTCGACCCGACCTCCGAGAGGACGGTGAAGTCGCGCGCGAAGTCGGCGATCAGCTCAAGCTTGCGCTCGCGCGGGATCTCGACGGTGCCGTCCGAGATCTCGACGTGCGTGAGGCCGAGCTCCGAAAGCCACCGTTTGTACTCGTCCAGATTGCCCTTCGCGTACACGACCTCGAAGAACGTCCCGCCGATCACGACGGGCTTGCCCGCGAGGACCTCGAGCTTTCGCTCCAGCCCGTTGGTCACGTAGGAGGTGCCCCAGCCGAGCTTGACGATGTCGATGTAGTCGGCGCACGTGTCGAGCACGTCCGCCCACGCGCCCGGCCCCAGCCCCTTGTCGATCACATGCGTCAGCCCGCCGTCGCGGCGCAGGCCGAGATCAAAGCCGGGCATAGAGCTCCTCGAGCTTCTTCTTCGCTGCGTTCTGCACGTCGCGGTAGAGCGAGTTGCCGTGCGCGTCGATTCCGACGGTCAGCGGCCCGAAGTCTTTGACGCGGAACTTCCACAGGCATTCGGGCATCAGGTCTTCCCACTCGACCTGCTCGATCTCCTCGATCTGCGTCGTCTCGAGCGCCGCGGCGCCGCCGACGATCGCGAAATAGACCATCCCCTGACGTCGCATCGGCTCGATCGCCTCGTCGGGGAAGCCGCCCTTCCCGCAGATCCCGCGGACGCCGTACTGCGCGCCGAGCGGCTCGGTGAAGCGCACCATCCGCGCGGAGGTTGTCGTGCCGATGCACATCGGGTCGTAGCCGCCGTCCTATGCGGATCTGCGTCCGGTCGCGAATGCCGATGATGTGTCCCTGCACGACGACCTCGTCGCCCGCACGCAGCTTGAGAATCTCCTGCGGGTCGGTGATCGGAAACGTCACCTCATGGGTCGCCATCACGCCTCCCGGTCGTAGTCGACGACGCCGTCGGCGCCGACATGCGCGGTCGCGCGGCGTGCCGCCCAGCACTGGTAGTTGACCGCGACCGGATTGAGCGTCATGTGCGTGTCCGCGTGCTCGACGTGGCACTGCAGCACGGTCACGTCGCCGCCGAGGCCCATCGGGCCGATGCCGGTCTCGTTCAGGAGCCCGTAGAGCTCCTCCTCGAGCTTGGCGACGTGCGGGTCAGGGTTGCGGGTGCCGATGGGACGGGCGATCGCCTCCTTCGCGAGGTACATCGCGTAGTCCGCGCTGCCGCCGATCCCGACACCGACGATCCCGGGTGGGCACGGCTTGCCGCCCGCGCCGACGATCGACTCGAGCACGAACTGCTTGATCCCCTTCACACCGTCCGCGGGGACGCACATCTTCAGGAAGCTCATGTTCTCGCTGCCGCTCCCCTTGGGAACGCACTTGACGTCGAGGCCGTCCCAGTCAGGGATGAACTCCCAGTGCACGATCGGCAGGCGGTAGCCGGTGTTCGGGCCGGTGTTCTCGCGCGTGATCGTGTGCACAGCGTTCGAGCGCAGCGGATGCTCGACCGTCGCACGCTCGGTCCCGGCCTTCAGCGCCGCCTGAATTCGCGTCGGATGCAGCGGAAACTGCTCGCCGACCCGGCAGGTGTAGACGGCAATGCCGGTGTCCTGGCAGACGAGGTTCTTCTGGTCGTCGGCGACCTGGATGTTGCGCAGGATCGTCGACAGCACGCGCTTCCCCGGGACTGACGTCTCGCGTCCGGCCGCGTCGGCAAGCGCGTCGCGCAGGTCCTGCGGGATGTCCTTCAGCGCCCAGACGTACAGGTGCGCCGCGGCGTCCTCGACGACGCCTTCGAGATCGGTCGTGATCATGCGCGCGCCCCCTCCGCCGCGGCGCGGCCGGCGCGCCGTCCGAAGACGCAGCACTCCAACAACGAATTCCCCATCATCCGATTCCTCCCGTGCGTTCCGCCGGCGATTTCGCCGCATGCATACATTCCGTCAATCGTCGTGGTCGCGTTCGTGTCGATGACGAGCCCGCCGTTCTGGTAATGCAGAACGGGGTAGGTGAGGATCGGCTCGCGGAGCGGATCGATGCCGCCGGCGCGGTAACGGCGCAGCATGTACGGCAGCGACACGTCGGCGTCGTGCTGCGCGATCCGCGTCGTGTCGAGGTACACGGCGGGGCGCCCGTCCTCGGTCTCGACTCCTTTCCCGTTCGCGACCTCGTCGACGATGGCGCGCGACACCTCGTCGCGCGGCCCGAGCGAGTCCGTGAACTCCTCGCGATCCGCGTTCAGCAGGACCGCGCCGTAAGCACGCGTCGTCTCGGGAATCGAGTATCCCTGCATGTTCGGCGGCCAAGCGCCGCCGTTCGGGTGGTACTGCAACGCGTCGAAGTCGCGCAGCTCAGCACCGAGATCGGCGGCGATCTGCGTCACCTCACCTGTCGCGCCCGGATGATTGGTGCAGAGCTCGCCGCGCTCCTCGGCGACGCGCCAGCAGCGCCCGCCGGCGGCCAGGACGACGGCGCCCGCGTCGATCACGTGGTCGCCGCAGCGGGCGCGCCACCCGTTCGCAGTCGCGTCGAGCTCGCGCAACGGCGACTTCGGAAAGGTTCGCAGCCCCGGCGCCGATTCGGCCGCTTCGCGCAGCGCGGTCGTGATCGCATCGCGGCCGGCGCTTCCGAGGTCAAGACTTCGACGAGTTTTCGGTCTGCGGTCTCGTGCGAGGACCGCCAGACGTCCTCAGCGTGCTGCTCCGGTGAGTCGTCGTCGCCGAAGGCCGCCTGGATCCCGCCTTGCGCCTTCGCGGAGTTGCACGACTGGAGCGACCCCTTCGCGGCAAGCGCGACGGCCGCTCCTGCATGCGCCGCCGAGACGGCGGCCGCAAGCCCGGAAGCTCCGCTCCCGACCACGAGCACGTCAACAGACACAGGCTCGGCCATGCCGACCCAGCGTACCAGCCGACTGTTAATCCTCGGAATAAGAAGTGCTTATTCCCTACCAGACCGAGCGCAGCAGCTCCTCGACCTGCGACGGTGTCGCCGCGCGCGGGTTCGCCTTCGCTCCGGCGCGCTGCACGACGGCCTCCGCGACCGCACCGAGCTCGCCGTCGGGCACCCCCAAGTCCCGGAGCCGCTCGAAGCCGCCCAGGCGCGCGAGCTCCCGCACACGCTCCTCAGCATCGCTGCCGAGCGCTGCGCCGAGACGGGCGTACGCCTCGGGCGCGACCTCGCGGTTGAAGCGGAGCGCAGGTGCCAGGCAGATGGCGTTCAGGGCGCCGTGCGGGATCCCGTAGCGGCCGCCGAGAGCCTGCGCCATCGCGTGGCCGAGCGCGAGCATCGACCCGCCGAGCGCCATCCCGGCATGCATCGCGCCCTGGAGCAGACGCGTCCGCTGGTCGAGATCGCTCGGCTTCTCGACGACGCGTGGAAGGTGGGTCGCGATCAGCCGCGCCCCCGTCAGCGCATGCAGGTCCGCCTCGGCGTTGTGTCCCTCGACGTACAGCGCCTCCGCGCAATGCGCGAGCGCGTTCATCGCCGTCCCCACGGTCTCGGCGCGGGGGAGGTCGAGCGTGAAGAGCGGCTCGTAGACGACGCCCGCGAGGTGTGCGCCGGCGCCCCCGCCGGTCATCCGCCGGTCGGGGTCCCGGATGCCGAAGAATGGCGTCCACTCCGCGCCAGCGTAGGTGGTCGGGATCGAGACGACCGGCACCGCCGCCTCCGCGGAGACCGCCTTGGCAAGGTCGATGGCGCTGCCGCCTCCGAGCGCGACCGCCGCGTCGCCCGCCCGGGCGGCGGCGTCGGCGACACGGCTCGACGGCACCTCCGTCCACCGCGCCGCCGGCTCGAACGGCAGGTGCTGCTCCCGCCAGCGCTCGCTCGCGACGAGGAGCGGCCGCTCCACGCCGAGCTCCTGCAGGACGCTCGGCAGCGTCGAGATGCCCCAGCGGACGATCACGACGGGAGGCGCGTGCGCGCGAAGTCGACGAACGCCTGCGCGGCTCGTGTCTCGGCGCGTCCGCTGGAGCGGACGAGGAAGATCTCGCGGACGGGATCGAGACCGCGGACACGCGCCGACGCGATCGTTCCCGCGGCGAGGTCGGCGTCGAGGGCGGTGCGCGAGATGAACGTGACGCCGTGACCGGCTGCGACGGCGCTCCGCACGGACTCCTGCAGGCCGAGCTCGGCGCGGACGTCGAGGTCGCGCAGGCGGACGCCGACCGTCCTCAGCTCGTCCTCGATCACCTGCCTCACGCCGGCGCCATCCTGCATCACGATCAGCGGCGCCGAACGGAGGTCGTCCAGTGAGATCGTGCGTCCGGCGAAGGCGTGCCCCGGCGGGACCGCGAGCACGAGCTCGTCCCGGAAGAACGGCTCGAACACGACGCCGCGATGCCGACGCGCCGCGCCGACGGCCCCGAGCTCGAGCTCACGGTCGGCGACGCGATCGACGACCGACTGCGTGTCGGAGACGGTCAGCCGCACCCGGACGTCGGGATGGTGCTCGCCGAACTCGCAGAGCAGGAGAGGCACGACGGTGCCGCCGGGCCCGGTCGACGCGCCGAGCTCGAGCGTGCCGCCGACCGTCGATCCATCAGCGCCGGCGACATCGCGGAGCAACTGCTCCTCCTGGGCCAGCAGCTTCTGCGCCGACGCGTACAGCCGCAGACCCGCCTCAGTCGGCTCGACGCGGCGGCCGGACCGGTCGAGCAGCTGCGTTCCGAGCCGTTGCTCGAGCGAGCGGATCTGCAAGCTGACCGCGGGCTGCGTGACCCCGAGCCGGTCGGCGGCCTGCGAGAAGCTCTTCCGCTCGACGACGGCGCAGAACGCTGCGAGCTGGCGCGTGTCCATAAGCCGATGTTATGCGCGTCGCCGGGGTCTAGCATCAAGGAGTGGCCGCGGCGTCGCCTGAAGACTCGTTCATCCAGCGTTTCGCGACCCTGACGAACGCCGCTCCGCGACGCCGGCACGACGCCGCGCTCCGGACGCTCGACGTCGGGTTGTCCGCGATCTTCCTGCTCGTGTCGCTGCCGGTCAGTGCGCCGATCGCGCTCCTGCTCCTGCTCACGAGCGGCCGGCCGCTCTTCTACCGCGGCGACCGCGTCGGCCGCGGCGGGCGGATCTTCCACATGCTGAAGTTTCGAACGCTGCGCCGAGGCGCGGAGGAGCGGCTCGGCCCATACCTCGGCGAGGAGCTCGTGCGGCGAACGAAGGCCGAGACGACAACGCTCGGCGGCTGGCTGCGGGCGACGCAGCTGGACGAGATCCCCCAGCTCTGGAACGTGCTGCGCGGTGACATGAGCCTGGTGGGGCCGCGACCGATCCGGCCGCGATTCTTCGAGGAGCTCACCGCCGACCTGCCGGCGTACTGGCAGCGCCTCGTCGTGCGTCCCGGCCTTACCGGCTTCGCGCAGGTGCGGCGCGGCTACGAGACGTCGATGGCGGAGAAGCTCGCACACGATCTCGAGTGGATCGCCGATCGCTCCGTGCGGCTCTACCTCCGCACGCTCGCGACGACCGCGTGGCGTGTGCTCGGCCAGTTCATCCGCGGCCTCCTCGGCGGCGGGAGTTAGCGCGCTTCCTGCTAGTGCAGGACGTGCGACAGGACGACGGCCAGAACGTTCATCACGGAGATTGCAAACGTGACGGACGTCAGGAACGCCGTGCCGAGCACGAGCGCGTGCGTGTTGGGATCGAGATTCAAAACCGCAGTGAGGTGAGGACAAGCGAGGACAGGCGCGGTGCTCAGAGAATGTCGTCGCAGATGCGCCGCAACACGATCCCTCGTTCGGAACGGCCTCTAGTACAGGATGTGCGACAGCACGACCGCCAGCACGTTCATCACGGCGATCATGAACGTGATCGAGGTGATCGCAGCGGTGGCGACGACGAAGGCGTGGGTGTTCGGGTCGAGATTCATAATCCCTGGAACGAGCGACGCGCCCGTCAGTCTTCACCCGGAAGGGTGATTCGGCAATCCCTCATTCGAGTGTCTGACGCCGTCCTGCGCGCGCGAGAGCGCCCGCTCTAGACTCAGCCGGATGTGCGGCATCTGCGGAATCGCCTGCGTCCGCGGGCAGGCGGATCTCGATCGGTTGGGCGCGATGAGCGAGACGCTCGTGCACCGCGGGCCGGACAGTTTCGGCGAGTACGCGGACGGGCCGGTCGCGATCGCGGCGCGCCGTCTTTCGATCATCGACCTCGAGACGGGCGACCAGCCCGTCGGAAACGAAGACGGGTCGGTCCACGTCGTGCAGAACGGCGAGATCTACAACTACGTGGAGCTGCGCCGCGAGCTCGAGCGCAACGGACACGTGTTCCGCACGCACGGCGACACCGAGGTGCTCGTCCACCTCTACGAGGAGCACGGCGAGCGATTCGCCGAGCGGCTGCGCGGCATGTTCGCGATCGCCGTCTGGGACGCGCGCCGCCGACGTGTCGTGCTCGCGCGCGACCGGTTCGGGATCAAGCCGCTCTACTACCGACACGTGGACGGCGAGCTCGCGTTCGCCTCCGAGCTGCGCGCGCTCCCGCGCGGCGAGATCGACCATGACGCGCTCGCTGCGTTTCTCGCCTTCAACTCGATCCCCGGCCCGCTGACGATCTTCCAGGACACGGCGAAGCTCCTCCCTGGTCACGTGCTCGTGTGGGAGGACGGCGTGGTGCGCAGCGAACGGTTCGCACGGCCCGCTCCCGTTCCCGCGGACGAGACGCGGGGCGACGACGAGGCGGAGCTCGTCGAGGAGCTGCGCGCGCGGGTGCGGGATTCGGTGCGCGCGCACCTCGTCAGCGACGTCCCCGTCGGCGTGCTGCTTTCCGGCGGCGTCGACTCGTCGCTGCTCGCGGCGCTCGCCGCTCAGGAGTCGTCGGAGCCGCTGCGCACGTTCTCGATCGGCTTCGAAGAGCGGACGTTCGACGAGCTCTCCGACGCGCGGCTCGTCGCCGAGCGGTACGCGACACATCATCGCGAGCTCGTCGTCCGCCCGGATGCGGCGCTGCTGCTGCCTGCTTTGGCGGACGCCTTCGACGAGCCGTTCGCCGATTCGTCGGCGCTGCCGACGTACCTCGTGTCGCAGCTCGCCGCAGAGGACGTGAAGGTCGCGCTGTCCGGCGAGGGCGGCGACGAGCTGTTCGGCGGGTACTACACGTACGTTGCCGACCTGCTCGCGGCGCGCGTCGCTGGAGTCGCACGGCTTGCCCGGCCGGTCGTCGAGCGGCTTCCGAGCTCGTCGGCCAGGGCGAGCTTCGACTACAAGGCGAAGCGGTTCGTCAGAGCCGCGCACCTACCACCGCTCGAACGCCATCACGGCTGGAAGGAGATCTTCTCGAGCGACGCGCGGGCGGAGCTGACCGGCGACGGGAACGGGTTCGACCCCGTCGACGTCCTCCGCACGCGTTACGCCGAGACGGCCGGCGCCGACGAGCTGGCGCGGCTCCAGGACGTCGACCTCGGCACGTATCTCGTCGACGACCTGCTCGTGAAGACCGACCGCGCGTCGATGGCGCACTCGCTCGAAGCGCGCGTCCCGTACCTCGACACTGCGGTGACGAACCTCGCGCTCGCGCTTCCCCGCCGCCTGAAGGTGCGGGGGCTCGGCAAGAAGGTCCTGCTGCGCAAGGCGGCCGAGCCGCTGCTTCCGCGCGAGATCGTGCACGGGAAGAAGCGCGGCTTCTCGATTCCCGCCGCGGCCTGGCTGCGCGGCGACCTCGAGCCGTTCGCGCGGGAGACGCTGGCCTCGGACCGGCTGCGGCGCCAGGGCTTCTTCGAGCCGAAGGCCGTAACGCGGATCCTCGACCAGCACGTCTCCGGCCGCGAGGACCTCAGCCGGCAGCTGTGGGGCCTGCTCGCATTCACCCTGTGGCACGAGCGCCACGTCGAGCGCACGCCGACGAGCCCCGGCGGCACCCTCGTGCGAAGCGTCGCGGCGTAAACTCCGATGCGCGTCTGGATCGACATGACCGCGTCCGCGCACGTCCTTGTGTTCCGGCCGTTGATCCGACTGCTTCGCGAGCGCGGCGACGAGGTCGAGGTGACCGCGCGCGAGTACGCGCAGACGCTCCAGCTGCTCGAGCTGCACGGGATCGAGGCGGACGTGATCGGCAAGCACGGCGGGCGATCGCGCACCGGCAAGCTGCGCTCGCTGCGCTCACGGCTGCATGAGCTTCGCCGGTGGGCGCGCGGACGCAACTTCGACGTGGCGCTGGCGCACGGCTCGCACGAGCTGACCATGACGGCGCGCCGCCTCGGCATTCCGAGCTCGACGACGTTCGACTACGAATTCGCGTGGCTGCAGCACCAGCTCGGATGCCGCGCCGCGACGAAGGTCGTCGTGCCGGATGCGATTCCGCCTCGCCGCCTGGCGACGTACGGCGCGGAGCCGCCGAAGCTCGTCCAGTACGCGGGGCTGAAGGAGGAGTACTACCTCGCCGACTTCGAGCCCGATCCGTCGGTTGTCCGACAGCTCGGCGTCGATCCGGCACGAGTGCTGGTCGTGCTCCGCCCGCCGCCGGACGTATCGCTTTACCACAGGCACTCGAACCCGCTCTTCCCGCAGACGGTCGACTTCCTCGGCCGGCACGACGACGTGCACGCCGTCGTCCTGCCGCGAACCGACGAGCAGCGCGCGTACGTCCGCGAGCTCGACCTGCCGTCGATCGTCCTCCCGGAGCGCGCCGTCGATGCACAGAGCCTGATCGCGCTCGCCGACCTCGTCGTTTCGGCCGGCGGGACGATGAACCGCGAGGCCGCAGCGCTCGGAGTACCCGTTTGGACGACGTACGGCGGGCGGCTCGGCGGCGTCGACGAGGAGCTGATCCGCCAGGGACGGCTCAAGCCGCTGACCGATCCCCGCGCGCTCGAGCTGCGGAAGCGCGACGTCGGCAACGGCAGCGCGCGCGTGCGGCGCGACCCGGCCGTGATGCTCCAGCTTCTGCTGTCTGCGCGCGACGCCGCGAGCTAATCCGTGCGCAACACCGCGAGGACGTCCCTGCCGTAGCGCGCGAGCTTCGCTGGGCCTACGCCAGGCACGGTCCCGAGCTCCGCGAGGTCGCGAGGCTTGCGCTCCGCGATCTCGGCGAGCGTGCTGTTGTGGAAGACGACGTAGGCCGGCTGCTCGTCGGCCGTCGCACGGTCCAGCCGCCAGCGCTTCAGCGCCGCGTACAGCGGGTCGTCCGGCTCGCGCACTGTCGCGCGCGGGCGCATCAGCTGCGGCTCGACGCCGAGCTCCGCCAGGAACCGGCTCGGCCTGCCGCTCCACGTCACGCACAGATGCCGCTTCGCGCGCGTCAGGCCGACGTAGAGCAGCCGGCGCTCTTCGTCGATCTCGTCGGCGCGCTTGGCAGCGCGGACCGGCAGCTCGCGCTCCTCGACGCGGGGCAGGAAGACCGCGTCGAACTCGAGCCCCTTCGCCCCGTGCAGGGTCAGCAGGTGGACTCCTCGACGTTCGGCCCCTTTCGAGCCGAAGCGGCGTTCGAGATCCTCGACGAAGTCGCGCGTCGTGCGGGCACCGTCGTCGAACTCCGCCGCGAGGCGCACGAATCTCGTCAGATCGGCCTGCCGCACCTGCTCGCGCTCGCCGAGCTTGTCAGTTGGATGCTCGAGCCACCCGGCGTCCTCGGCGGCGCCGCGAACGGCGGCCGCGACGGCGGTCGAATGCAGCTCCCGCAGGCGCTTCAGCAGACGGCGCGCCGCCTCCCGGCCCAGGAGCGCCGCGCCCTGGAAGGGGATGCGCGCGTCGTGGAAGACTTCTTCGAAGTCGGCGAGGCGCGCGTTCGTCCGGCACAGGACCGCCATCTCCTCGAACGGAACACGCTCGCCCGCGAGCGCGCGAATCTGCCCCACGACGAAGTCCCACTCGCCTGCCGGAGACGTGAACGCGTTCAACGCCGGCTCCGGCCCGTCGCCGCGCGTTGCGCGCAGCGTCTTCGGCGCGCCTCCGAGCCGCGGCACCAGGCGGTTCGCGAGCTCGAGCACCTGCGGCGTCGAGCGATAGTTGTCCTCGAGCCGCACGACGGTCACGTCGTCGAAGCGGTGGCGCAACTCGAGGAGGTACGCGGGCGTCGCGGCCGTGAAGCCGTAGATCGACTGGTAGTCGTCCCCCACGGCGCAGAGCTCGCAGGACGTCCCGAGCCAGCGCTCGAGCAGCGTCTGCTGCAGGAGATTGACGTCCTGGTACTCATCGACGGTCAACGCGGCGACCGTCGACCGGAATGCGTCGGCGACCTCGACGTCGTCGAACAGCGCGATCGCGCGCTCGAGCAGATCCTCGAAGTCGGCGTAGCCCGCGTCCTGCTTCCGCTGCTCGTAGCGCCGAAAGACGCGAACCATGAGGTCGGGCGGAATCGGCGGCTCGTGCTCGCCGAGGCCGCCGAGGTACGTGTCCGGCGTCAACCGCCGGTTCTTCGCCCATTCGATCTCGGTGGCGAGGTCGCCGGCCGGGCGGAACCGGAACGGGCGCGGCAGCGAATTCGCGATCTGCCGGAGTGGCAGCGCCTTGGACGCGACGATCCTGGGCGGTGCAGAGCTGCCGAGCCGGTGGAGCTGCGCCAGCGCGGCGGAGTGGAATGTCCGCGCAGAAACGCCGGTGACACCGAGCCGGGCGAGCCGCTCCCGCATCTCCGTCGCGGCCTTGTCCGTGAACGTCACTGCGAGGATCTGTGTCGGAGCGAACGCGCCGGTCGCCACCTGATTCGCGATCCGCCGCGTGATCGTCGTCGTCTTCCCCGAGCCGGCGCCGGCGAGGATGCACACGGGCCCGCGCACGGCGTCGACCGCGCGCCGCTGCTCGGCGTTCAGGCCGCTGAAGATCGCGTCTGCGTCCACTCCGGCCCACCCTAGAGAGGCAGGTCGACGGAGCGCCGCCTACTTCGTCACGCAGCCGTCACCGCGATGTGTCGGAAGTGTTACTTCTGCGTCCGTGGCGCGGAATCGGCCTGCCGGAGCAGCCATTCCGTGCGAAGCGACCGCGCCCGCCGCTCGAGCTCGTCCATCAGCGAGCTCAGCTCGACGAGCTCGGGGCGCAGCGACTCGATCCGGCGCAGCTCCGAAGCGATCGGCGCGAGTGACGTCGCCGGATCGGCGGAGAGCTCGCGCACCCGCCGCTCGCTCGACCCGATCTGAGCCCGCAGCGTCCGCGCCCACGCGTCCGCCTCCTCCGCGAGCGAGCGCAGCTCGCTCTCGGTCGCGGGGCGGTCGGCCAGGACCTCCCGCAGGCGGGCGGTCAGGGCAGGGCTGAGGGTGTCAGGCACGGAAGGACACGGGCAGCGGCGAGCGGACCTTGCCACACCCGGCACGGCCGCGCCCGGAGCTCAGTGCAGCGTGTCTTCGAGGACGGCGCGGTCGACGTGAACCCGGTGCGGGGCCCGCATCATCGTCGCGAGCTTCGAGACGACGTCGAGCGTCTCGCCGCGCCCCACCATCTGCGCGAGCTCCGCGAGCTCGTCCTCGAGCCAGTCGGCCTGAATCGGCTCCCTCGTCGCCCGCATGATCTTCGGGTGGGAGGTCGGGCCGACGTACTCGCCCTGGTTCCACAACTCCTCGTGCAGCTTCTCGCCCGGACGCACGCCGACGAACTCGATCGGGATCTCCTTCTCCGGCTCCTTGCCGGACAGCCTGATCATGTTCCGCGCGAGGTCGAGGATCTTCACGGGCTCGCCCATGTCGAGCACGTAGACGCGGCCGCGGCCGCCGATCGCGCCCGCCTGCACGATCAGCGAGACCGACTCGGGGATCGTCATGAAGTACCTGGTCATCTCGGGATGGGTGACCGTGACCGGGCCGCCCTTCTCGATCTGCCGGCGGAAGATCGGGATCACGCTGCCGGACGAATTGAGGACGTTGCCGAAGCGCACCGCGACGAACCGGGTGGCAACGTCGCGCCGGTGGCCGTACGCCTCGACGATCCACTCGCACACGGCCTTCGACTGACCGAGCAGGTTCTTCGGGTTCGCGGCCTTGTCCGTCGACACGAGGACGAACCGCTCGGCGCCGTATTCAGCCGCGACGTCGGCGAGCGCCTTCGTCGCCAGCGTGTTGTTGCGCACCGCCTCGAGCGGGTTCGCCTCGAGCAGCGCGACGTGCTTGTACGCGGCCGCGTGGAACACCACGGTCGGGCGGTAGCGCTCGAAGACCTGGCTCATCTTCGCGCGGTCGCCGCAGTCGCCGAGCACCGTGGCGACGGCCGAGAAGTCACGGTCGCCGACGAGCTCGCGCTCGATCGCGAAGAGCGCCGCCTCGGAGTTCTCGACGAGCACGAGCCGCGCCGGGCTCACGCGCGCGATCTGACGGCAGAGCTCGGCGCCGATCGAACCGCCGGCGCCGGTCACGAGCACGGTCTCGCCCGCGAGGTACGACGCGATCGACCCGACGTCGACCTCGATCGGCTCACGGCCGAGGACGTCCTGCACCTCGACGGGCCGGATCTGCCCGGTCAGGTTGAGGTCGCCCGAGATCAGCTCGTAGAGCCCCGGGAGCGTCTTGACCGGGATTCCGGCGGCGCGCGAGACCTCGACGATGCGGCGACGCGTCTCGCCGGACGCCGACGGAATCGCAATCAGGACCTCGTCTGGGCGGTTCTCGCGCAGGATCTGCGGAAGCTCGCCGGTCGTCCCGAAGACGCGGACGCCGTGGAGGCGGAGGTTCTTCTTGCGCGGATCGTCGTCGATGAGGCCGATCGGCGTGTAGCCGAGCGCCGGCGCGCGCTGCATCTCCCGGATCACGAGCTGCGCGGCGTCGCCCGCGCCGACGATCACGACCTCTCTCCCGCGCGCCACGAGGGACGCCGCGCCGGGACGCTCGATCGCGCTGCGCGCGATCAGGCGCGTGCCGGCGACGAGCGCGAGCAGCAGGAGCCAGTCGAGGACGGCGACCGAGCGCGGAAGCTGGAATCCCTTCACCGGGTGCGCAAGGAGCACGACGAGGGCGGCGAGAATGCAGGCGACGGTGACACCGCGCGCCGCGCCCCACATGTCGCGCGTCGAGACATAGCGCCACCAGCGGTTGTAGAAGCCGAACACGACGAAGACGGCGAGCTTGAGGACGATGACGATCCCGATCGTGTCCCACATCAGCCGCTCGTACGGGCGCGGCACGCCGTGGTCGAAGCGAAGCCAGAACGCGAGCCACCACGCGAGCGCGATCAGCGCAGCATCGGCCGTGACGTTCCAGATCCGGTGGCGGTTCACGGGGATCATCGCGCCGGAACGGCCGCCGCCTCGCGGACGACGTCGACGACGCGCTCCTGCTGACGCGCGTCGATCCCGGCCCACAAGGGCACCGAGAAGTTCTCGCGCGCGGCGCGCTCCGTCTCGGGGAGCGAGCCGGGCTCGTAGCCGAGGAAGCGGAGCGCAGGCTGCAGGTGGAGCGGGGTCGTGTAGTAGACGCCGGTGCCGACCTGCTCGTTGCGTAGCGCGGCGCGGATGCGGTCGCGGTCGGGCGAGCGGCAGACGAACAGGTGGTAGACGTGCCCCGCCTCGTCGGGTGGCAGCTCGCAGACCTCGGCGAGCCCGAGCGACGCATAGCGACCGGCTGCTTCACGGCGCAGCCGCGTCCATTCGTCGAGGCGCCGGAGGAAAATCCGCAAGGCTGCGGCCTGTAGCTCGTCGAGCCGCGAGTTGTAGCCGACGAACTGGAAGTCGACCTTGTCGCGCGAGCCGTGGAACCGCAGCATCCGCACGCGGTCGCCAAGGGCCTCGTCCGTCACGGCGACCAGTCCGCCGTCGCCGAGCCCGAAGAGGTTCTTCGTCGGGTAGAAGCTGAAGGTGGACGCGACGCCTGTGCGCGCGATCTCGGGCGACCCGAACGCCTGCGCCGCATCCTCGACGATCGGGATCCCGAGCTCCGCGAGCTCGCGGAGGGGCGCCGGGCGGCCGAAGAGGTGGACGGGCATGATCGCCTTCGTCCGGGGCGTGATCCGCTCCACGACGTCGGCGGGGTCGAGGTTCAGCGTCGCCGCGTCGATGTCCGCGAACACCGGCGTCGCACCGCGGCGAACGATCGATTCGGCCGTCGCGTAGAACGTGAAGGCCGGGCAGACGACCTCGTCACCGGGCCCGATCCCCATCGCGTCGAGGACGAGCACCAGCGCATCCGTCCCGTTCGCGACGCCGACCGTCTGCGGAACGCCGAGGTAGCGGGCGGCCTCGTCCTCGAACGCATTCACGTTCGGGCCGAGGATGAACTCCCCCGATTCGAGGACGCTCTGGAGCTGGTCGAGCAGCTCGGGGATCAACGGCGCGTACTGCGCGCGGACGTCAACCAGCGGGATCGCGGCCATGCCGGGCAAGTCTAGAGGAGGCCACGCGAATCAGGACGTACGCGATCCCGATCAGGATCGCGGCGAGCACGACGTAGTCGACGTACTTGCGGACGCTCGCGTAGTGCGAGCCGACCGCCCAACCGATCCCGGCGAAGGCGAAGCAGAAGGCCGCACAGCCGACCGCTGCGAGGGCGATGAAGCGGGGGAACGGGACACGCGCGATCCCTGCCGGGATCGCGACGAACGAGCGGACGACGGGCGCGGCAAGGCCGAAGAGGACGACGAGCGCGCCGTAGTGGTCGAACCAGCGCTCCATCCGGTCGAGCTTCGCCGGGGTCACATGGAGGATACGGCCGTGATTCTCGAGCAACGGACGGCCGCCGTAGTCGCCGATCGCCCAGCCGATCGCAGCTCCGATCACGTTCCCAAGCGTGCCGGCGAGGGCCATCGCGACGTACGCGGCCGCGTGACTCGTGATCGTGTGGCCGAACAGCACCACGTGCTGCGAAGCGAATGCACCGGCGGCGAGGGCGCCGGCGTAGAGCATCACCAGCTCGCTGGCGGCGGGGAAGACGGCGGCCACGATCAACAGCCCGAAGACCGCGTAGATGCCGTGATTGCCGATCGCCGAGGTGATCGAGCTCGTGATCCCCGCGACGAGCACGGGCGGAGCCTACTTCGAACCCGTCAGGAGCCGACGGTGAAGGTGCGATCGGCCGACGAACGCCGGCCGAGGTCGTCGACGGCCGACGCGGTGAACGTCCACTTTCCGGCGGCGAGGCCGGTCCGGTTGAACGAGTACGTGCCGGGGTCGTGCGCTCCGGAGTCGAGCGTCGTGACGGAGCCGTCCGGGCCCGTCAGGGTCGCCGTCACGGTCGAGCGACGGACCAGCTTGTACTGAAGCGTGACGTTCGCGCCGCTCGGTGCCGGATTCGGCGCGTACACGCCGTCGTATGTCACAACGAGCGCGTCCGCGACCGATCCGTCGCCCGAGGGGCGGCTGAGGAGCTTGCCGTCGAAGGCCAGCGCGGCCGACCCACCGGTACCGAGGGCGCAGGCCTCGACGGCACCGAGCCGCTGGAGCGCCAGGCCGAGCTCGAAGTTGGTGACGCCGAGGCTGTACCCCGGGCGTCCTCCGTCGGCCGTGACGAAGAGCAGGCGACCGTCCGCGGTCATGCCGACGGCACTCCGTGCCGTCCGCGTGAACAGCTGCGTCGTGGTGAACAACTCGTTCGGGCGAAAGATGGCCTTCCCGCCGTGCACGAGAAGCGGCCCGCCGCCGACGGCTTCGCGCACGTCCGACCACCGTGGCGTCAGGATCAGCCGAACGCTGACCGTCGTGCCGGCAGGCGCTTCGCTCGTCATCACGGGGACCTGATTGCCGCGCGCGACGAGGACGGCGCCGTTCGGCGGGATCGGCTGGCCGCCGTTCTGGACGATCTGCGTGATCGGCGCCGTGAGGACGGTGTTCGGCGTCGTCGCCGGGAAGGGCGCAAGCACGACCTCGAGCGTCCCGTTCTCGGGCGGCGTCGTGGTTCCCCATGCCGGTGTGTAGAGCGTGACCGCGGAACGGCCCGGCGGCTCGTTCAGTCCGAGCGGCCGGTTCTGCCCGGTGCCTTTCCAGGTGCCGGTGAGTGCGACGCGGTCGACGTGGAGAGCCCCGGAGGCATCGAAACCGGCGACCGCGCGACCGCCCTTCGAGCCGGTCACGACGGCCCCGTTGCGCACGAGGACGCTCGACGGCGTTCCCCACCGCGCGTCGAAGAGGTCGCCGTTGACGCCGACCGCCGTTGTCGTCTTCGACAGCTCGGACTCCATCTGTGTCAGCGGCTCGCGTCCCTGCACGGCGCCGTTCGAGAGCGCGGCCTGCAACCCGTAGAGGCCGGTCGGGCGTGGCGTCGACACGACGTTGAGCACGACAGGCCCGTGGGCGGTGAACTGCACCTGCCGCGAGTAGACGACGCCGGGCATGAGCGTCTGGCCGCGCACCGGCGCCGCGCCGGCAGGCGCAGCGACAAGCGCAGCGAGCGCGAATGCGGCTGTGAGCGAGCGGCGAAGCATGACCCCGTCCCACGGTAGCTGAGCCGGAGTGGCAGTTCGGCCGAGCAAGTGTTAGGAAACATGGATACGCGCGGCACACAAGGGGGTCCGCGCTCGAACGAAGGGAAGCCATGAAGCGTTTCCTCGCGCTCGCCGTCACAGCCGCTGTGGCTGTCGGCCTCTATGCCGCGACGGCAGGCGGGACCCAGCAGGCAGTTACGCCGGCGCAGTTCATCGCTCTGAAGAAACAGGTCACGAAGATGCAGAAGGACGTCAACACCCTCAAATCCTTCGTCGGCAAGTGTCTCGGCTACGCGCCGATCGTCCAGTTCGGCGCCGCCGGCGGCACGACGGCCGGCTACCACTACAAGCAGCCCGACGGCAGCGAGATCCTGACCTCCGCGCTCGATGTCGCAGCGACGGGCGAGACGCCGGACGCATTGTTCGTGACGATCGACCAGCAATGCATCGGATCGGCGAAATTGCAGCTCCAGCGGCTTCACGCGCAGAGCTCGCGCTGACCGACAAAACATGGGAGGCGCGGCGCCCGGCCGCGCCTCCCGTCAGTTCCAGACCTTGACGTCCCGGTAGAGCGTGTCGCGCTGCACGGGTGTTTTCCCCATCGACTTGATCAGGTGGACGAGCTCCTCGCGCGACGTCCGATGCGTCGTCCCGGCTGCGGACACGACGTTCTCCTCGATCATCACGGAGCCCATGTCGTCCGCGCCGAACCCGAGTGCGACCTGGCCGATCTTCAGGCCCTGCGTCACCCACGACGACTGGATGTGGTCGACGTTGTCGAGGTAGATCCGCGACACCGCTTGCGTCAGCAGGTAGTCGAACGAGGTCGGCATGTCGTCCGGCCTGACCTGCGCCGCGAGCCGATTGCCGTCGTTCTGGAACGTCCACGAGATGAAGGCGCGGAAGCCGCGCGTCTCGTCCTGCAACTCGCGGACGCGGCGCATGTGCTCGACGCGCTCGGGAACGGTCTCGACGTGCCCGTACATCATCGTCGCCGTCGTCGACATCCCCAACCTGTGCGCGTGGCGCATGACGTTCAGCCATTCGTCGGCCTTCGTCTTCTTCGGCGCGATGATGTCGCGCACGCGGTCGACGAGGATCTCGCCGCCACCGCCCGGAAGCGAGTCCAGCCCGGCGTCGCGAAGGCGTGAGAGCGTCTGCGGAATCGTCAGCTTCGACCGCCGAGCGATGTGCTGCACCTCCGGCGGCGAGAGCGCGTGGAGGTGGATCGGATAGCGCGCCTTGATCGAGCGGAACAGATCCTCGTAGTAGTCGATCGCGAGGTCCGGGTGGTGCCCGCCCTGCATCAGCACGCCGGTCCCGCCGAGCGCGAGCGTCTCCTCGAGCTTCTTGAAGATCACGGCCTTGGGGAGCAGGTAGCCCTCGCTCCGGTCGCCGGGGCGGCGATAGAACGCGCAGAAGTCGCAGTCGGTGACGCAGATGTTCGTGTAGTTCAGGTTGCGGTCGACGATGAAGGTGATCCGGGTCGGATCCGACTTGCGGTTGCGCAGCTCGTGCGCGGCGCGTCCGACCGAAACCAGGTCACGCGACTCGAGCAGCGCGATCGCTTCGGTGTCCGTGAGCTCCGGCACCTCGTCGAGCTCGCCGACGTCGCGCGCGAGCTCGAGGAACGTCATCAGGCCGGCGCGCTCGCGCGGGCCGAACCGGTAGCGCAGCTTCTCGAAGTAGCGCGCGAGAAAGCCGGCCGGATACCCGTAGCGATCGCTTGCCTCATGGGCGAGCTTCTCCGGCTCCGCACGCGCGAGGCGCACCGAGCGCACGAGCGCGTCCTCGAGCTCGCCGAGCCCTGGGCGAACGGGCTCGGGGCACGCCCAGACCGCGAAGACCATCGGCAGACCCGTCCGTTCCAGCCACAGGCGACCCAGGTCGTAGTGCGGCGTCGGGTCCTCGAATGCCGACTTCAGCGCCGCGTCGCCGATCAGGAGCTTCGCGTCCGCATCCTCGCCGAGCGGCACGTGCTCCGCCTCGGGCAGCAGCACCTTGGTGAGCACGACCGACGTCGCCGACTCGGGGGTCACGGCGACGACACGCACCTGCTCGAGCGGCTTCCGCGAGACGAGCTGGATCGAGTCGACGGCGCCTTCCGACGCGACACACAGGCGCGGCAGCAGGCGGAGGCGGTCGGCGTTGCGTGCGTACTCGATCGACGAGATCGGCGCGACGTCGCACTCGCCGGCGAGCAGGCACCGGTTGAGGTCGGTCGGCACGCCCTGGATCTCTTCCACGTCGGCGTCGACGCGGTAGAAGACCGGCGCCATGTTGACGTACGAGATGCGGCCGAGGCGGGTCACGCGTCTCTCCAGCGGAAGAACGAGAGCAGGTTGCCGTCGAGATCGAGGGCGGCGAACTCGCGGGTCCCGAAGTCGGTATCCGTGACGCCTTCGCGGGAGACCGGGTGGAGAACCTCGCGGTCGCGATATTCGCCGTACAGAGCATCGACTTCGTCGACCGCGATGCGGCAGCTCGCAGTCCCTGCGATGAACGACTCTGCGCCGGACGACACCGGCCGGTCGGACGGCGATCGGTCGCGCCAGCTTTCGTCGCCGGCCTGCCAGAGGTGGAGCTCTGCGTCGTCCCGCCGCAGAACGGCGAACCCATCGTCGGAATGGATGACGTCGAAGCCGAGGCGATCACGGTAGAAGTCGACCGCGCGGGCCGCGTCGCGGACGGGCAGGACCGGAATCGTCTGCGTCAATGTCACCATCGGCGCAGCTGGTTGTAGAGGGTGTCGCGCTGCACGGGGACGCGTCCGGCTTCGCGGACGAATCGCACGAGCTCAGGGATCTTCTGCTCGGTCGCGGTGCGCGCCCCGGCAGCATGGAAGATCTGCTCGCGCACGACGGTGCCCTGCACGTCGTTGGCGCCGAAGTGCAGCGCGACCTGCGCCATCGGCATCCCCATCATGATCCAGTACGCCTTGATGTTCGGGATGTTGTCGAGCATCAGGCGCGACACGGCGATCAGCTTCAGGTCGTCGACGCCGGTCGTGTGACGCCAGCCGCGCCGCTCGAAGACCGTGTTCTCCGGATGGAACGCGAGCGGGATGAACGCGAGGAATCCGCCCGTGCGGTCCTGCTGCTCGCGCAGGCGGAGGAGGTGGTCGATCCGCTCCTCGTAGTTCTCGACGTGCCCGTACAGCATCGTGCAGTGCGTCGGGATTCCGAGGCGGTGCGCCGCGTCGTGCGTGTGGAACCAGTAGTCGGGATGCTCCTTCCCCGGCGCGATCAGTCGCCGCACGCGATCCGCGAAGATCTCGGCGCCGCCGCCGGGCAACGAGCCGAGGCCGGCGTCGCGCAGCGTCCGCAGGACCTCTTCGTGCGTGAGGCCCGAGAGCTTCGTCATGTGGTGGATCTCGCTCGCGGTGAAGAGCTTCAGGTGGACGTCCGGCAGCGCCTCGTGCAGCTGTCGCACGATGTCGACGTAGTAGTCGAACGACACGTGCGGGGTCTCCCCGCCGACCATATGGATCTCGGTGAACGCGGTGAGCTCGTGCTGATGGACAGCGTCCTCGACGAGCTGCTCCCCGCTGTAGGTGTATGCATCCGCCTGCTTCTGCGTGACGGCGAACGCGCAGAACTTGCATTTCACGCGACAGACGTTCGTCTGGTTGAGATACAGGTTCTGGACGAAGAAGACCTCTTCGCCGCCCCCGCGGAGGCGGCGCGCGCGGTCGGCGAGCTCTCCGAGCGCCAGCACGTCGTCCGACTCCATCAGCGTCAGCCCGTCCTCGAGATCGAGCCGCTCGCCCGCTTCCACCTTCTCGCGGATCTCGTCGAGCGCGTCTGTGCGTTCGAGCAAAGCCACTTAACGCTCCCTGTTGACGATCGCGTGGGTCAGCGACTCGAGCTCCTCGCGGCGAAGCTCGCCGTTGAGACACGCCCGCGCGTTGCGTGCATACGCGAGCGCGACTTCGCGGCTCTCCTCGATCGCTCCGGTCGCGGCGACGCGGATGAGGATGCCTTCCTCGAGGGGCGCGCCTGCGAGCGCGGCGCGGACGGCGTCGTCCGTGCGCGCGGCAAGCAGCAGTGGCAGCGTCGGCGTGCCCTCGCGAAGATCGGCCGAACGCACCGGATCCACCGCCGAGCCGGCACGCCGCTTCGAACAGCTTTCCGGTCTTCAGGCTGCAGCGCTCGAGGTACGCCTCGACGGACGTCTCGGGATCGTGACGCTGCGACCGCTGTAACGCCTCGCCGCGCGCAAGGCAGAGCGTCGCGTCGGCGAGGATCTCGAGCGCCCGCGCGTCGCGCGTCGCCGACAGCTCGGCGAATGCGCGCGCGAACAGATAGTCGCCGGTCGCGCGTGCGGCGCCAGGACCGTACGCCGACCACGCGGACGCGCGGCCCCGACGGATCTCGGCGCCGTCGATCAGGTCGTCGTGGACGAGCGTTGCCATGTGCACGAGCTCCACGGCGACTCCCGCCGCGACAGGCGGAGGACCGCCCGGCGAGGACAGGTACACGAGCAGGGGCCGCAATCGCTTGCCACCCGCGGCGAGCGCTTCGCCGCCGACCGCGGAGACGACACCGCCGTACCGCCCAACCGCCCGGCCGAGCCACTCCTCGAGCTCATCGAGGTACGCGTCGAGCCCGGGAGCCTCGCGGAACGCAGCGATCGCCGTCATCACACGGCTCCGGTATGCAGCGCGACGATCCCGCCGGCGAGCAACCGGTAGCCGACGTCGCGGAATCCCGCTTCGCGCATCAGCTCCGCCAGGTCGTCCGGCGGTGGGAACCGGCGGACGCTCGCAGGGAGGTACGTGTACGCGGAGCCACCCGGTAGGAGCTTGCCGATCAGCGGCACTGCTACGTCGAACCAGAGCTTGTAGAACGGCGCGAGCATGCCCCGCGGCCGCGTGATCTCGAGGATCCCGATCCGCCCATCGGTCCGCAGCACGCGGCGGAGCTCGCGCAGCGCCTGCTGCAGATCATCGACGTTCCGCACTCCGAATCCGACGGTCGCCGCGTCGAACGACGCCGTCTCGAACGGGAGCTGGAGCAGGTCGCCGCGCACCCACGTCACGTCCGGCGCCTTGCG
>VAXB01000172.1 GCA_005883995.1 Actinomycetota bacterium | reverse complement strand
AGAGAATCGTGCCGATTCCCGTTCGCGTCAGTCCGTCGTCCGCAGCGCGACGGCCGGACGGATCCGCGCCGCAGAGACGGCGGGCGCGACCGTCGCCAGGAGCGACGCCGCAACCGTCCCGACGAGCAGCGCGAGTAGCGGCAGCCACGGCACGGAGAAGATGACTGCGCCCATGGCGTCGGAGTTGGAAACGAGCGTGTAGAGCGTCAGCAGCGCGAGTGTCGCACCGATGATCGTGCCCTCGAGCGCGATGAACGCGGTCTCGATCGCGAAGCTGCGACCGATGACACGCGACCCGAAACCGATCGCTCGGAGCGTCCCGATCGCCCGGCGCCGTTCCCGAACGGCGCGGATCATCACGACTGCGATTCCGGCGATGCCGACCAGGAGCCCGAGCGCGAGGTAGCCCTCGAACAGCTGGAAGATCTGGGTCGTCATCCGGAACGACTCGTTCGTGAGATCCTGGATCGAGGACGCCGACGCTCCGTTGTCGAGGAAATGGCCCTGGATCGACGAGGCGAGCGCGGTGGCGTCCACGCCCGGACGGGATCTCACGTAGTACCGGGTCGGCACGAGCCGGTCGCCGAAGAGTTGTCGTGCGCCGACGAGCCCGTAGAACGCGCCGTTCGCAATGAAGCCGTCCTGGGGGGCGATGGCAGCCACCATCACCTCGCGACTGCGCCCTGTAGTGGGATCTTTGAGCCTGATCTTCGTCCCGACCTTCGCCTTGAAGTTCGGCGGTCCACCCGAGCCCTGCAGGAACGTCGATTCGACCATGATCAGATTGGGGTTCTTCAGGACGGCGCGCCAGGCGGCGGCGTCGGTCCGGTAGCGGCCGCGGTCGTCGAGACGCGGGGCGCCATTTCTGATGAAGCGGACGTCGAACGCCGTGACGTTCCACGGTGCCGGCTTCGACATGCCGGTGACGGTGAACGATCCCGACGTGCGCGCGACTGGCGCGACCGAGCGCACACCCTGGTACCTCCTGACCTCGGCGAGCGGGATCGGATTCGCCGCGCTCGAGTCGACCAGGACCGAGTAGCCGCCGCGGACCGACGCCGTTGCGTCTGCTTTCTGGCGGTCGATCATGTGCGAGATCGTCGTGATGAAGGTGAGGATGAACACCACCAGCGCGTACATCGCCACGGTCAGCCCGGTCCGCGACCTGCGCGCGAGCGGGTAGGCCAGCCCGAGTCGGAATGGCAGGCTGTGCGGGTTGAGCCGCTTGATCGCTGCGCCGATCCGTTCCTGCTGGAGGGCGACGAGCACGACGGCGCCGCCGACGAGCACGATTCCCTGGACGACGTAGATCGTCACCGGAGCGCCTTCGGCGGCGGCAGGGAAGAGGGCGAATGCGACCGCTGCCCATGCCACTCCTGCGACTGCGACGGTGGAGACACCGCCTCCCGCCCACCGCGAGCGCGCGGCGAGCGGTGCCAGGCCGAACAGCAGCACTGTCGGCCCGAGCAGGAGACCAAAGGGGTCGGTGGAGCCGACCGCGGACACCGTCCAGACGGCTCCGAGCAACGCTGCCACGCCGCCGACGATGACCCAGCGCCGGCGGCGCCGGGACGGAGGCTCCGGGATCTCCCGGATCGCGCGGATGATGTTGAGCCGGCTGACGCGGGAGCTCGTGACGACGATCGTCAGCAGCGCGATCACGAATCCGATCGCGAACGACTCCGCCAGGCTCGAAGGCCGGAGGACGAAGTAGAGGCGCAGCTGATTGTGCTCCGTGTTGAAGGCTCGCTCCGAAACGGCGACGAGCGCGCGGCCGAGGCCGATCCCGACTCCCGTTCCGAGCAGCGTCGCGGCGAGCGCGTACAGCCAGCCCTCGGTCGCGAACGCGCCGACGAGCCAACTGCGGCGCATGCCCACCGCTCGCGCCATCCCGAGCTCCGGCTTCCGTTCGGCGGCGAGCATGACGAACAGCTGAACCAGCAGGAGGAGCCCCGCGATCACGCCGAAGCTGCCCATGGTCGAGAACATCTGGGTGAAGCCCTTGCCGGTCGCGTCGGCCTGGTCGAGGACGATGCGCTTGATGTCGACGAGCTGCGGGTTTAGGCCGGCGGCCGCACGCCGGATTGCCGTATCGACCGCCGCCGTACGAGCGGCGCCGCCCTCGACGCTGCCGCGGTTCGAGACGAGCACGGCGTAATCGGGCGGCGCGGCGTACGGCGATGCGACGCCGCGGATCGCGTCGAACGCGGACGGGGGAACGATCACGTTGCGAGACTCCTGTTGCTGTCCGAGGTTGAACCCGGCGATTCCGCGGCGCGGGAAGATCGTGTCGACGATCAGCTTCGAGCGCGAGCCGTACGCACTGATGTCGATTGTGCCGCCGACTCGCACGCCGAGGGTCTTCGCGAGGTCCGTCGTGATCGCTGCGTGACCGGCCTTCGGGCCGGCGCCCCAGATGCCCGTCGCCCGGTGCTCGCGCCCGAACCTGCTTGCCGCCGGGAAGTCGACGCCGACCACCTGCGAGCTCGGCGCGGACGTCACTCGTCCGTCCTTGTAGAAGCTGACGCCGGCGGCCATCGTCTCGATCGGGAGGACGCCGTCGACGTTCGCGCTCCGCAACCAGATGAGGCGCATCGACAGCAATTGCCACGTCGACTGGTCCGGCGCGAGTACCAGCTCGTCGACGGGACCGAGATGCTCGTGCGCGATCTGGCGGATCGACGCGTTCATCGCGTCGCCGACCACGAACGAGCCGGTGATGATCGCGGCACCGAGCATCGAGCCGACCACCACGAGTGCAGCCTCGCGCGGTCGCCGTGTCGCATTGCGGAAGGCCATGCGCCGGAGCACGGGCTTTCGCGCGATCACGTAGAGGAATGGCAGCGAGAGCAGCAGGCAGATGCCGATCGCACCGGCGGTCATCGCTAGTGCACGGTCGCCGGGAGAGGCGTCGTTCCGAGCCGCTCGTCCGCCACGACCCGTCCGTCTCGGACGGTGATCAGGCGATCGGCATGCGCGGCGACGGTCGGATCGTGCGTGATGAGGATCAGCGACAGGCCCTCGTCGTGCAACTCCCCGAGGAGCTCGATCACCTTCGCCGCCATCTCCGAATCGAGGTTGCCGGTGGGCTCGTCGGCCCAGACGATTCTCGGCCGGCCGGCGAGCGCACGTGCGATTGCCACGCGCTGCTGCTCGCCGCCGGAGAGCTCGGGCGGTCGCCGATCGAGCCGGTGCCCGAGCCCCATACGCTCGAGGGTCGCGCGTGCCCGTTCCCGAGCGTCGTGCTCCTTCGTCCCCGCGAGGAGGAGCGGCAACTCCACGTTCTCCGTCACGGTGAAAACCGGGATCAGGTTGAACGCCTGGAAGATGAAGCCCATCTCCTTCGCGCGGTGCTTCGTCCGGTCCTTGTCCGAAAGCTCGTGGATGCTGAGGCCGTCGACGAGGACACGGCCGCCGTCGATCTCGTCGAGGCCCGAGACGCAGTTCAGCAGCGTCGTTTTTCCCGAACCGGACGGCCCCATCACGGCAAGGAACTCGCCTTCCGCGACCGTCAGATCGAGATCGTGCAGCGCGACGACCTCGTCGCCCCCGGTGCGGTACACCTTGCGCACCGATTCCGCGACGAGGATCGACTTACCGGACATAGCCCGAGTGTCTCGCGCGCGGACGCGAATGGCATCCGAGACGGGGACGATTCGCGCTACGCGTTTCCGCTGATTCGTCGCGACGGTCCCACACCCGTGCGACGCGGAGCCGCGCTTCCACCGCTTGCCGCTGCGCGACGACGACTCCGGCTCGCCAGCCAGGCGCGCGGCCATTTGCGGGAAGGCGCACCGTCTCCACGTCGAGGCCGCTGCTCGAGATCAACCACGCTGTGACGGAGTTCGAGTTCCACATCTCCCCGGCGTGGAGCTCGTCGCGACCCCAGACCGGTGTCGGAACCCGGGGCACGAGCTCCAGGATGCGAGTCGCGACGAGCGGGTCGACGCTGAGCCGCTGTGGGCTCGCAACGGCTTCTGCGACGTCGGGGATGAAGCCGTCGCGCCAACGTCGGATCTCGTAGCGGAAGATCGGGAGGGACCGCGCCCAGCGGCTGCCGACCGCGCCCTCGGCGACAACGCCGCGTTCGGTTCCGTCGCCGATGCGAATCGGCGTCATCTCGATCACGAACGCACTCGTGCACAGGCGGACCGCGAGCGCCGAGTGATAGAGGTCGTTCCGTGGTCGCCGTTCGAGGCCGGCGCTCAGCGCCTCGAAGATCCGACCGTTCAATCGGACGCAATGCCCGCCGGCACCGAGCGGCAGCCAGTAGAGGTCGACGGTCGCGCCGGTCAGCGGTCCCATGCGCGTCGTGGTCCGGCCGTCGCGATCGGCTACAGGAGCAGGTCGCTCCACCGGATACCCCGGAGCCACCGGCGTTCCTCCTCGAGCCGGTGCGCCATCGTCGTCGTCAGCGCGACCGGCAGCTCGTGCGCCTCCCGCCCGGCGGCGAGCGCGGCGGCGGCGGCGTCGATCGCGTCGCGCCACCGCCGCTGCATCTCGCGTGAGGTCATTGCACCGGAGTCAGCGGCCGGGCCGTAGGTGTGCCGGCTTCCCTGACGCTCAGCTTCGAATCGACCGAGACGACGCCGGGCACGCGCCGCGCGAATGCCTCGATCATTTCGGCCATCGTGTCCGTCTCGACCTCTCCTGCGAGCACGACCTCGCCATCGTGGACGGTGATCGAGATCGAGTGTGGGCCTTCCCACAGCGTCCGCAGGAGCACGTCGTTGCGGATCTCGTCGACGATCGCGGCATCGGTCCGCGCAAACGCGCGGACGAGGTCGCTTCGCGTCACGAGCCCGACGAGCCGGCCCGAGTCGACGACCGGCAGGCGGTCGATGCGAAGCTCGAGCAGCATCGTCGCCGCGTCGGCGACCGAGCGGGCAGGCGGAATCGTCACGGCGGGAGACGTCATCGCGTCACCCGCGGTCCGCGCCGTCAGCTTCGCCGCCGGCGGATCGTCGCCGTAGTGGAGCACCCAGTCGACGATCCCTTGCCGGTCGCGCGCCTTCGTCTCCTTGTACAGGACGTCCGTCTCCGACAGCACGCCGAGGACGCGGTCGCCGTCGACGACCGGCAGCCCCGAGATGCGGTGCTCCAGCATCAGCGACGCTGCCTGCTTCAGCGGCACGTCACGTGTCACCGTCACGAGCTCGGTCGACATGACGTCTCTGACCTTCATCGCTCCTCCTCTCCTCAGGCGAGGGCCGGCGCGAGCTCGCGCTCACGCTCCGGCGCTCGCTTCGCATGGTCGCCTTCGAGCACGACCTTCAGGGCATTCGTCTCGGCCGCGGCCGCGAACGTCTCGTACGCGTCGAGCGTGTCGTCGAGCGCGAACCGGTGCGTGGCGAACGGCCTCGGGTCGAGCCGTCCCTCCGCGATCAGCTGCAACAGCCGCGGTGTCGTGAATGTGTCCACGAGGCCCGTCGTGATCGTGATGTCTCGGATCCACAGCGTCTCGAGGTGCAACGTCGCCGAATGGCCGTGGACGCCGACGTTCGCGACATGCCCGCCCGGCCTGACGATCGCCGTGCAAAGCTCGAATGTGTCGGGCACGCCGACGGCTTCGATCGCGA
>VAXB01000039.1 GCA_005883995.1 Actinomycetota bacterium | reverse complement strand
GTCGAGACGACGGTGTTCGCGTCGCTCGTCAACGCGCGCGGCGGACTGGGCGTTCCGTCAGCGCTCGTCGAGCACGCGCTCGCTGCCGCCGAGCGCGGCGCGACCGCGACGTCGGCCGGCTGCGCACCGTAGCGCGGGCGGGGACAAGCGCCTACGCGAGCAGTTCGAGCACGCGCAGCGGGCGCCGGAACGGTGCGACGAGACAGACGCCGGCGAAACGACTCGCCTCCTCGACGAGCCGCCGCGCGTGGTCGAAGCCGAGGCGCGCCGCGTCGCTTCCGGCGTCCTGCAAGGCGTGCTGGAGCGGTTCCGGCACGACGATGCCGGGGACTTCGTTGTGCAGCCGCAGGGCCAGCCGATGGCTCGTCAGTGGGAACACCTCGACGATCACGGGGATCGGCCATTCGCCTCCGAGCCGCTCCGCGAACCGGTCGAGGGGCTCGAGGTCGAAGACGATCTGCGTGATCGCGAACTTCGCGCCGGCCTCGACCTTGCGGTGGAAGTGCTCGATCTCGACGCCGATGTCGTCGGGCGTCGGGTTCACCGCGACGCCGGGGAAGAACGAGGTCGGAGCGTCGATCGGTCGGCCGTTGAAGTCCTCGGCGCGGTTCAGGTTCGTCATCAGCTGAGTGAGCCCTACCGAGTCGCGGCGTGCGCCCCGAGCAGCAGCGACTCCATCCCCACCACCGACCAGTCGCGTGTCGTCAGGTGCGGGATCGTTTCGAGGCCGCACTCGCGCTCGATAGTCGCCGACACCATCAGCGAGTTCATCCCGGCTCGCGCAGTCGCGTTGTCGTTGATGTCCACGAAGCCCACGTGTCCCGACTCCGCGAGGCCGCGCGCGACGTCGACGAGCCCCGCGCTCGAGCCGCCGAGTGGTGGGTCGAGCTGCACCGACACGACCCATTCGTGTTCGCGCAGCGCCCGCGCCAGTCCCGTCTCGCGCTGTTCCTCGCCGAGCGAGACGACGAGCTCGCGCTCGTCGAACTGGAGCGGGGCCGCAGGCTGTCGATGCTCCTCCAGCGCGGAGCGGATCGCCGCGATCTCCGCGGGCGTCGTCCCGCAGCAGCCGCCGATCACTCGCGCGCCGAGGTCGCGCGCGTGCGCCGCGAACTCCGCGAAGTACTCCGGCGCCGCGTGCGGGTAGATCACGCGGCCGCCGGCCAGGCTCGCGAGGCCGACGTTCGGAAGCGCCGCGAGCGGCTTCCCGTCCTTCCCCATCTGCTCCAGCGCGGCGAGCGCAGCAAGCAGTCCGGCGCCGTGGTTCGCGCCGAACGCCGCAACGTCGAGATCCGCGAGCCGTTGCGCCGCCTCGTCCGCGGTCGTCCCCGCGATCGTCTCCGCGCCCTCGTCGAACGTGAGCAGGGCCACGATCGGGAGCGACGACGTGCTTCGGACCGACTCGACGGCGTCCACGAGCTCGCCGAGGTCGTAGAACGTCTCGAGCATGAAGAGATCGGCGCCGCGGCCTTCGAGGATCGACGCCTGCTCGCCGAAGATGTCGCGTCGAAGGCGGGAGGCGAGCGGCTCACCGATCGGGCCGATCGACCCGGCGACGAAGACGTCGCGGCCGGTGACCTCGCGCGCGTCGCGGGCGAGCTTCACCGCGACGGAGTTGATCCGCTCGAGATCGTCCTCGAGGAAGTGGTGGCCGAGCTTGCGGCGGTTCGCACCGAACGTGTTGGTCTCGATCAACTCGGCGCCGGCGTTGATGAAGCTGACGTGCAGCGAGACGACGGCGTCCGGCGCGCGGAGGTTCGCCTCCTCGGGGCACCGCAGCCGGGGCACGGCTGCGCTCAGAAGCGCGCCCATCCCTCCGTCCGCGACGATCGCGGGCCCGTGTTGGAGGCGCTCCAGGAAGCGGCTTCGGGTCTGGGTTGCGGACACTGCGTCTCCTTCGCGGTCGCTCGACACATCCGTCCGGGCGGGGCCCGGGCCGGGTTTGGCACCTTGCTCCGGCGGAGCAGGTTGCCGAGGCTTCAACAGGCCCGGTTCCCTCAGCCTCTCTCGATGCGGAGCGGGCATGCCCGCGTCCGGTTCCGAGTCTAACCGACGGGGCCGCGGACATGTCCGTCAGCCGCGGCAGAACGCCGCGTTTTGCAGCCGGAATGTCTCTTTCCGACACCTCGTTGGGTCTGACCCCGCGAGGGGCCGGAAACCGCCATGGCCGTCCGGCCGCGGTGAACCGGGCCAGTCAACCGAGTTCGGGTGATAGATGAAGTAGCCCTCTATATCGATACTCAGCATGCATACCGAGTGGGGCCCCGATGCGGCGGGGGCAACCTTCGGAACGTCTCCTCACGGAGACCCAGGCGGGGCCAGGCGGCGGCCCCGCTTGCGTTATTCAGGGGTAAAGCCCGCGACGCCCTTTGCCGATAGCTCGGAAGACTCCATGGCCAGGGGACTGACGGCAATCACTCCTGCGGCTTCGGAGATTGCGGAGGCGGCCGCTGAGGACACGGCCGCCTCTTCTTTTTAGAACGCGTTCCTACCCCTCGTGAACGACGCGGCCTTCCATCCCGCCGGCGACCGTTACGACCTGGCCCGAGACGTGCCCCGACAGTTCGTCCGAGGCGAGGTAGACGACTGCGCGGGCGACGTCCTCGGGCTGCGCGACCTTCCGTAGCGCCATCGTCCGCGAGATCGCGCGGATCCGCTCCTCGTCGACGAGCCCGCGCGTCATCGGAGACACCGTCCAGCCCGGCGCGACGGCGTTGACACGCGCCGTCGGCGCGATGCGCGTCACCTCGTTCTTGAGGCTGAGGAGGAGGCCGCCGAGGATTGCCGACTTCGCCGCGGCATAGTCCGCGTGCCCGGCCTCCCCGAAGATTCCGGCAGTCGACCCGACGAGCACGAGCGACCCGCCGTCGTTCCGCTCGACCTCGCGCAGGAATGCACGCGCCGTCAGGAACGACGCCGTCAGGTTCGCGTCGACGGTTGCGCGCCACCGCTCGAGCGGCAGCTCCCACACCGGGACGTCCTCCGCCGGCCAGACGCCTGCGACGGCCGCGCACACGTCGACGCGCCCGAGCGCGTCGCGCGCGGCAGCGAACAGCTGCGTCACGTCGTCCTCGATCGTCAGGTCGGCGTTGAGGATCGCCGCACCGCCGAGCTCCTCCGCGACGGCTTCGGCCCGGGCGCGCCCGCGGTGGTAATGAAGCGCGACGCGCGCACCTTCGGCCGCGAACGAGCGCGCACACGCGGAGCCGATGCCGCCGGACGCGCCCGTGACGAGCACGCACTTGCCGCTCAGGCCGCTTTCCACGGAGGCGGAGCATAGAGCCCGTGCCGCGAGCCGTCCGGTCACCACGAATCGAGACGAGCCGCTCGATTAGGGTCACACGTCGATGAAGGTCTTCATCGTCAGCGACATGGAAGGCGTCGCCGGGATCGTCAAGTGGGCGCAGACGGACGGAGCCGCCGGCGACGTCGCGTACCACGAGGGCCGAAAGCTGTACACCGAAGAGATCAATGCTGCCGTGCGCGGTGCGAAGAAAGCGGGTGCAACAGAGATCGTCGTCATGGATTGCCACGGCGCCGGGAAGCACTGGTCGTTCAACTCGCTGATTCCCGAACAGCTCGACCCCGACTGCGAGTTCGTCGTGCAGGAGGAGTGGACGGAGTACACGGACTTCCTCGAGCGCGGCTGCGACGCAGCGCTCTTCGTCGCGATGCATGCGAAGGCGGGGACGCCGGACGGCGTGATGTCGCACACCGTTTCGGGGCAGGCGTGGCGCGAGTTGCAGTTCAACGGGACGTCCGTGGGGGAGACGGGCATCAACGCGGCGCTCTGCGGCGCGTGGGGATGCCCGGTTCTCCTCGTCACGGGCGACGACGCGGTTTGCCGCGAGGCGACGGAGCTGCTCGGCACCGGGCTGACGACCGTGTCGGTGAAGGCGGGGCTCGGTCGGTTCAGCGCCCGCAACCTGACACCGGCGCGCGCGCGAGAGGCGATCGAAGCCGGCGCGGCGCAAGCGCTCGCGAACCTCAACGCCGTGCGTCCGTACGACCCGGGCCGTCCCTGCGAGATCCGGATCGCGTTCACGACGCCGGACCGCGTTGTCGAGTATCGGAACCGGCGCGGCGTCGAGCAGGTCGACGGGTTGACGCTCGTGTCGCGCGCGGACGATTGGTGGACTGCGTGGTCGCAGTTCTTCTTCTGATGCGGACGGTTTAGGTCGGACTGGCCGGGAAAGCAGGACTACGTGGACAGACGCGACGCACTCGCCGAAGACCTCCGCGCGCTCGCGGACGATCTGAAGAGCCTGTACGAGACGGCGACGACCGACCCGAAGGAACGTCAGCGGAAGGAGCGGATGTGGGGCCTGCTCACAGCAGGGCTCGGTGTGCTCTCGACGCTCGTCGCCCGGCGCGCTGCGGCGAAGCTCTGGGGGATCCTCACGGGCGAGACTGCGCCTGTGCCGAAGCCTCAGGCGCCGGCGGAGTCGTCGACGCCGGCCGAGGAACGATCGCCAACTCGTCCAGCAGCGTGAAGTAGGCCTTTCCGAACGCCGACTCGCCCGTCCGTTCCAACACCTCGTTCCAGTCGACCTGCTCGCGGAGCGAGCGCGCGAGCTCGAGCACGCTGCTGAAGTCCGGCTCCTGCTCGCTGAGCGCGAGGACCTTCTGGACGAGAACGTCCTCGAGGCGCACGACGCGCATCCGCATCGCGTAGACCTCGAGCTCGTCGGCGCGATCGAGGGTCTCGTCGCTCACCGGGCCGCCCTGCGGATCGAAGATCAGGTCGATGAGTACGTCGTTGTCTGCGTACGCCTTGAGGAGCCATCCCTCGGGCGGCTTCTCGGGCCGCATGCCCGCCTCGGCGAGCGCCTGCTGCGCACGCTCCGCGTCCTCCGGCTTCACGAGGAGGTCGACGTCGTGCTCGGTTTCCGGCCCGCCGCGCGCCCACGCCGCGAGCCCGCCGCCGAGGGCCCACCGGATGCCGGCGTCGTTCAGGACACCGCCGGCTTTCTTCATCGCATCGAGCAGCTGCCCGAAGCTCTCCTCGTCGACGCGCGGCATCTGCGGGCCGTTTCCCGTCCCGCTTCGAAGTGCAACATGAGGAGATGGTTCGAATCGCGGCTGCCGGCGACGTGCACGCTTCGGAAGCGACGCGCGAACGGATCACCGAGTCGTTCGCCGCGGTGCAGACCGACGCGGATCTCGTCCTGCTCGCGGGCGACCTGACGACGCACGGCGAGCCCGAGCAGGCGGAGGCGCTCGCGGCCGCGTGTCGTGGCCTGGAGATCCCGGTCTGTGCGGTGCTCGGCAATCACGACCACCACGCCGGCCGCGGCGCGGAGGTCGCCGCGATCCTCCGCGGCGCCGGTGTGACCTTGCTCGAGCGGGAGGCGACCGTCCTCGAGCTCGCGGAGACGTCGGTCGGAGTCGTCGGCGTCAAGGGGTTCGTCGGCGGCTTTCCCGGCTCGGCGCTGCCGGACTTCGGCGAGCCGCTCCTGCGCCGCGTCTACGCCGAGACGACAACGGAGGTCGACGCGATCGCGCGCGGGCTGCAGGAAATCGCCCACTGCGCGCTTCGCATCGTCCTCCTGCACTACGCGCCGACGTCCGACACGCTGCACGGTGAGCCGGAGGGAATCTGGACGTACCTCGGCTGCGACCGCCTCGCAGCGCCGATCGCCGAGTATCGCCCGGACATCGTCCTGCACGGCCACGCCCACGCGGGCAGCTTCGAGGGAGCGATCGGCCCGGTCCCCGTCTACAACGTCGCGGTCCACGTGACCGGCCGAGACTTCTACGTCTTCGACCTGGGTCCCCGTGACGTGACCGTCGAAGCGAAGGCCTGAAGCCCACATCTGTCACGGTCGAGGCGCGGTGCTTGGCACCGGTACTACGCTTTGGCCATGGCTGCCACGGTCACGCGCATCTCGATCGCTCCGGTGAAGGGACTCGCCCTCGTGCACCCGGACGAGGTCGTCCTCGAGCACACCGGTGTTGCCGCGAACCGGCGCTTCCACATCGTCGACGCCAGCGGGCGGCGCTACAACCAGATCCGCAACGGGCGCCTCGTGCAGATCAAGCCTGTCTACGACGCGGACAGCGGGCACCTGACGCTGACCTTTCCGGACGGAACGATCGCGGATGCCGACGTCGTGCTCGGCGACGCCGTGACGGTCGACTTCTACGGCCGGCCTGTCACGGGCCACGATGTCGTCGGCCCGTTCGCCGACGCGCTCTCGAGCTGGGCGGGCCGCCCACTCCGCTTGATCCAGTCGGCGCCGGGCGCCGCCGTCGACCGTGCGCGTGGTCACGTGTCGCTGATCTCCGAGGCATCGCTGCGCGCGCTCGCTGCCGGCGCCGGCGACACGGAGCCGGTCGACGGCCGCCGCTTCAGGATGCTGTTCCAGGTCGACGGGATCGCCGCGCACGGCGAGGACGAGTGGCTCGGCCGGCGCGTTGGCATCGGCGAGGCTCTCGTCGTCCTCAGCGGAACCGTCGGGCGCTGCGCGATCACGACGCAGAACCCGGAGACAGGTGTTCCGGATCTCGACACGTTGCGCGTAATCGAGTCCTACCGCGGCTTCACCAACAAACGAGGCGGGCAGCGGGAGCTCGACTTCGGCGTCTACGGCGAGGTTCTCGAGGCCGGAATCGTGCGTGTCGGCGACGCCGTGCAGCCGCTCGAGCTGAGCCTCCTCGACGCCACTGCCTAGCCACCGTTCTACACTCAGCGAGTGACTGCGGTCGTCCACCCCGACGACGTCGCGCCGCACGTCGTCGAAGGCGCCGAGGTGCGGACGACGTTCGACGCGAGCAACGGCTGCGACCGTCTCGAACAGGCGGTGACCGTGATTCCCGTCGGCCGCGTCGAGCTGCAGCCGCTGGAACGCGGCCAGGCCGTTCTCTACGTCGTCTCCGGCCGCGGCACCCTCGAGCTCGACGGCACGCCTCACGAGCTCGAGCCGGACGCCGGCGTCTTCATCCAGGCGGGCGAACGGCCGACGTTCGACAATCCAGGGCCCGACGACCTCGTCGTCGTGGGCGTCCGAACGCGGGAGGCCACAGACGGCGCGCCCGCGGATCGAAAGGTGGTCGTCCGCTTCGGCGAGCAACCGGAGGAGGAGGCGTCCGTGGAGCGGACCTTCCGGTACCTGATCAACCAGGACGCCGGCTGCGCCGACGTCACGCAGTTCATCGGGATCGTCCAGCCGTCGAAGGCACCGTTCCACAGCCACCCGTACGACGAGGTCGGGTACGTCGTCGAAGGCACGGGCGTGGCCCACGTCGACGGGGAGGAGATCCCCCTCCGCGCCGGCTCGTGCTTCCACCTTGCCCCCGGCCAAGTCCACTGCATCGAGAACAGCGGGCCCGGAGCCATGCGGATCATGGGCGTCTTCCACCCCTCAGACAGCCCGGCCTCGCGCAACTACCCGGACAACAACTAGCGGCGCCGAACGTCATACGTTCTGGCTAGTCCCCCAAGGAGGAGATAGAGAGTGAAACGAAGATCAGCGTTGGTTGCGGCGCTTGTCGCAATGGTCGCGGCGGTCGTCGCGGTCGTGGCGACGTCGGCGACCGCCAAGTCGAGCGCACCGGCGGCGGCGTCTTCCGCGTCGCGGTCGCTCGTGAGCTGCAAGAGGGGCGCGACGATCGGGCTCGCAGCACCGATCACCGGCCCGGCTGCCTCGCTCGGTCAGCCGCAGCGTCGTTGGGCGCGGTTCTTCGTCACGCGCTGGAACGCGAAGCACAAGAAGTTCAAGATCACGATGACCGAAGGCGACACGCAGCTGCCGAACGTCGCCGAGGCCACGAAGGTCGCTCAGTCGTTCGCGTCCAACTCGAAGATCCTCGGTGTGGTCGGCCCGGCCGGCAGCCAGGAAGTCGTGGCGACGACGCCGATCCTCAAGGGCGCAGGCCTCGCCTACGTCTCGGGCTCGGCCACCCGCACGACGCTGACCGACGGGAGCCGCTCGGGCTTCTTCTTCCGCGTCGTCCCGCCGGACGCGGTCCAGGGCCCGACCGTTGCCCGCTTCATCGTCAACAAGCTGAAGAAGAAGAACGTCCTGATCATCGACGACCAGGAGACGTACTCCACGGGCCTCGCGGCCGACGCGGAGGGCACGCTGAAGAACCTCGGTGCGACCGTGTCGCGGGATTCCGTCAGCCAACAGGCGTCGGACTTCTCGGCGCTGATCTCGCGGATCCCGGGCAGCGTCCAGGTCGTCTACATCCCGTGGCAGCTGCCGCCGAAGGCCCAGCTGTTCGCGCAGCAGATGCGCGAGCAGGGCAAGCGGCAGATCCTGCTCAGCTCGGACGGGACCTTCGACCCGACGACCTACAAGCCGGCGCAGGAGGCATATGCGTCGAACTTCCCGGTCTCGGCGAAGAGCCCGCTCATCGCGAGCTACAAGCGGAGCCACGGCGGTCAGCCGGACTTCTTCGGTGCGCCGACGTACGCCGCGGCGCAGACCGTCGCGACCGCCGTCGCCAAGGCGTGCGCGAACGGCTCGGCATCACGTGCCGAGGTCCGCGCGAACATCCGGAAGTCGAACATCCCGCCTGCTGCATCCGTGATCGGCCTGCGGATCAAGTTCACCGCGCGCGGTGACCTGAACGGCGGCCGCTTCGGCCTCTTCAAGGTCACGAACGGCAACTACACGCCGGTCGGCTAGCCCCTGACCAGCATCTGACTCGTGCGGCCCACTCCGGTGGGCCGCACGCGTTTTGTGAGAACCTTGCCGCTCATGAACCTGCGCCTGGTTCGGGGCCGGACTGCGGACGTCCTCTTCTACGCGGGTATCGCTGCGGTCGTCGCGCTGCTGCTCAAGGAGGCGCTGACGAATCCGGGCCACTGGTCGCTGTTCTTCCAGTTGGCCGTCGACGGCGTGACGCTCGGCAGCGTGTACGCGCTGATCGCGATCGGCTACTCGATGGTCTATGGGATCCTCAAGCTGCTCAACTTCGCGCACGGCGACGTCTACATGGTCGGCGCGTTCATCGGCTACGGCATCCTGACGCTGTTCGGCGGCGCGGCGAACTGGACGATCCCGGTCTGGCTGCTCGTGGCGCTCATGTTCGGCGCGTCGATGCTCGGCAGTGGCTTTCTCGGAGTCGTGATCGAGCGCTTCGCGTACCGGCCGCTGCGCGACGCGCCGCGGCTCGCGCCGCTGATCTCCGCGCTCGGCGTCTCGTTCTTCCTTCAGAACAGCGCGCTGCTGCTCCTCGGTGCGCAGTTCCGCGCGTACCCCTTCGGCCTGATCGGCCAGGGTGGCGTCTCGATCAGGACCGTGTTCATCTCCGCCACGCGCATCTTCGTGATTGCCGGAGCAGTCGTGCTGATGATCGTGCTGACCGTCTTCGTTCGCCGGTCGCGGCTCGGCAAGGCGATGCGCGCGACGTCGTACGACCGCGAGGCCGCGATGATGATGGGGATCGACGCCGACCGTGTGATCGCGTCGACGTTCTTCATCGGCTCGGCGCTCGCCGGCGCGGCCGGCGTGATGTTCGGCCTCGTCTTCACGGAGATCTTCCACTTCATGGGCTTCACCGCCGGCTTGAAGGGGTTCACCGCCGCCGTCGTCGGCGGGATCGGGAGCATCCCGGGCGCGATGCTCGGCGGCCTGCTGATCGGGCTCGGCGAGGCGTACGCGACGGGCTACGTTTCGTCGACCTATCAGGACCTGATCGTGTTCTCGATCCTGATCTTCGTCATCCTCGTGCGTCCTAGCGGCCTCCTGGGCACAGCGGCGGTGCAGAAGGTCTGATGGAGCACGGCGGCGAGATCTCGCCGGTTCCGGCGACCCCGGGCGACGCCGCGCACACCCGCATCGGCGTCGACGACTGGGTCGCCGAGGCAGAGGAACGCCAGCGCGGGCGCGGCCCGCTCGTCAGGACCGTCGCCGCAATCCCGCGGCCGATCCAGATCGTCGTCTTCATCGCAGTCCTCTCGCTCCTGCCATTCGTCTTCAGCGAGGGGAACCTGTTCCGCTACGGCCTGTTCACGCTGATCTACGCGCTGCTCGCGCTCGGGCTCAACGTGTCGGTCGGCTTCGCGGGCCTCCTCGACCTGGGCTTCATCGCGTTCTACGGATTCGGCGCGTATGCCTACGCGATCCTCGCGTCTCCGAAGTACGGGATCCACTGGCAAGCCGAGATCGCGATCCCCGTGGTGATGGTCGGGGCCGCTTTCCTCGGCCTTCTGCTCGGCTTGCCGTCGCGGCGCCTCCTGGGCGACTACCTCGCGATCGTCACGCTCTTCTTCGGCCAGGCGTTCGTCGTCTTCGTCAACGCGGCGAATCCGAAGGGCCTCACCGGCGGCGCGAACGGGATCGCCAACGTCGATCCGCTCAACTTCTTCGGCTTCAAGCTGACCACGACGCGCCACTACTACTGGTTCACGCTGATCGCGTTCCTGCTCGTGATCGGCGCGCTCTACTTCATCAGCGAGTCGAGGACGGGCCGCGCGTGGCGCTCGTTGCGCGAAGACCCGCTCGCTGCCGAGGTGATGGGGATGCCCGTCAACCGGCTGAAGATCATGGCGTTCATGTTCGGTGCCGCGATTGCGGGCCTCACCGGGACGATCTTCGCGGCCAACCAGACCGGGGTCTTTCCCGGCGACTTCGACATCTCGATCCTGATCACGATCTACGCCGTGATGATCCTCGGTGGTCTCGGCTCACTGATCGGAATGTTCATCGGCGCCGCCGTGATCAACGTCTCGTACGAGCTGCTTTCGGGGAGCAATCCGAACCCCTCGCTCGGGCGGTGGCTGTTCTACCTCGCGCTCATCACCGTCGTCATCGCGCGCATCCGCCCCTGGATCCGCGTCGCCGTCGTCCTCGCCGGGACGGTTGCGTTCGGCTTCGCGGTCCATGCGATCGTGCACGCGCTCGAGCCGTCGGCGACGAGCGGGGCGGTCACGAACGGCGGAAGCCTCAGCGGCGTCATGAGCCACTGGACGGTGATTCCCGCTCATTCCGGCGCATCCGCCAAGTACGCATATGTCGGACTCGTCGCCGCCGTCCTCGTGCTGACGCTGATCAAGGGCTGGTGGCGGGCGATCGCGCTCATTCCCGTGCTCTACCTCGCGTCGTTCGTCTGGGAGAACCTCCTCTCGGAGCAACCGGCGGTCACGCGTTTGATCGTGTTCGGCGCGATGCTGATCGCGCTGATGGCCGCGCGGCCGCAGGGGCTGCTCGGGACGTCGCGCGTGGAGATCGCGTGATGGCGGCACTGCTGGAGCTTCGCGACGTGACGAAGGCGTTCGGCGGCCTGACCGTGATCAACGACCTCGAGCTGCACGTGGACGAGCGGGAGATCGTGAGCGTGATCGGGCCGAACGGGGCCGGCAAGACGACGCTGTTCAACCTGATCACCGGCATCTACCGGCCGGACGCCGGCGACATCCTGCTCGACGGAGCGAGCGTCGTCGGCCTCCCGCCGCACGAGATCACGCGTCGCGGAATCGCGCGAACGTTCCAGACGCTGCGGCTCTTTCTGAACATGACTGTCAAGGAGAACGTGATGGCCGCCGCGTACGGGCACACGCGCGCAGGCGTTCTCCGTGCCGTGCTCAGAACGCCGGGGATGAGACGCGAGGAGCGCGAGATCGAGGAGCTTGCGAAGGAGCGGCTCTCGTTCTTCGGGCAGCGGCTGATGGGGTATCGCTGGGACCAGCCCGCGTACTCGCTCTCGTACGCGAACCGTCGGCGGCTCGAGATCGCGCGCGCGACCGCGACGCGGCCGAGGATTTTGCTCCTCGACGAGCCGGCCGCCGGCATGAACCCGTCCGAGACGCACGAGATCACGGAGCTGATCGGCAAGCTTCGCGTCGACGGCGGTTACACGATCCTCGTGATCGAGCACGACATGCACGTCGTCGAAGGGATCTCCGACCGCGTCGTCGCGCTCGACCACGGCGTCAAGATCGCAGAGGGCTCGTTCGAGCAGGTCGCGACGGACGAGCGCGTGATCGAGGCGTATCTCGGTCTCCGGCGCGCGGAGACGAAATGAGCCTGCTGCGCCTCGCAGGCGTCAATACGTACTACGGCGAGATCCACATCCTCCAGAACCTCACGCTCGACGTCGGCGAGGGGGAGCTCGTCTCGTTGCTCGGGGGCAATGCGTCCGGCAAGTCGACGACGCTGAAGACGATCCTCGGGCTCGTGCGGCCACGCACCGGCGCCGTCGAGTTCGCGGGCGAAGATGTCACGCAGCGCGCGACCTCGTACCGGATTGCACGCGGAATCGCGATCGTGCCGGAGAACCGCCGGCTGTTCGCGCCGATGACCGTCCTCGAGAACCTCGAGATGGGCGCGTACCTGAACCGTGACGGCAAGGGGCGCAAGGAGGACTTCGAACGCGTCTACACGCTGTTCCCGTTCTTGCACGAGCGACGTCATCAACTGGCGGGGACGCTCTCGGGCGGCGAGCAGCAGATGGTCGCGATGGGACGCGCGCTGATGTCGCACCCGAAGCTCCTGCTGATGGACGAGCCCTCGATGGGGCTCGCGCCGATCCTCGTCGAGCGCAGCTTCGAGATCATCCAGCAGGTGCACCAGGCGGGCGTCGCGATGCTCGTGGTCGAGCAGAACGCGAACATGGCGCTGTCGATCGCCGATCGCGGCTATGTCCTTGCCACCGGCCGGCTCGTGCTCGAGGGGCCGGCGAAGCAGTTGCTGGAGGACGAAGGCCTGCGAAAGGCCTATCTCGGGCGCTGACGAACCAGTTCCGTCGCTCGAACCTACAATTCGGACGTGAGCACGCCGGAACGAAGCGCGGAGGCGACGGACGCGACGCCGTACAACGGGCGGCGGCCGCTCCGCTACGGGCCGCTGCCGGACCGTATCCGGCACCGCTTTCCGATCTTCGACCAGCGCGTCTACATCAACTCGTGCTCACAGGGCGCGCTCTCGGACGCCGTGCGCGGCTCGTACGACCAGTACCTGAACGACTGGGACGAGAAGGGCGCGCCGTGGGAGTACTGGGTCGAGCGGCAGGAGGCGGCACGCGCGAGCTTCGCGGGCCTGATCAACGCGACCGCGGACGAGGTCGCGGTCACGACTTCCCTCTCCGCCGGCGTCGCGTCGCTCGCATCGGGGTTTCGCTTTGCGCGCCGGTCGAAGGTCGTCCTGACCGACTGGGAGTTCCCGACGATCGGTCAGATCTGGCATGCGCAGGAGGCGCGCGGCGCGCGAGTCGTCCACGTCCCGGAAGCGGCGGACGGGACGCTCCCGATCGAGCACTTCGAGCGAGCGATCGACGACGACACGCTGCTCGTCTCGATCACGCACGTCTGCTACCGCAACGGCGCGACGACCGACGTACGCAAAATCGTCGACCTCGCCCACGAACGCGGTGCGTACGTGCTGCTCGACGCATTTCAGTCGGTCGGTTCGCTACCGATCGACGTCGAGGCGCTGGACGTCGACTTCCTCGGTGCCGGCGTGCTCAAGTACCTGCTCGGCTCTGCCGGGCTGGGATTCTTCTACTGCCGACGCGGCCTTGTCGACAAGATCTGGCCCACTGCGACAGGTTGGTTCGCCGACCAGAACATCTTCGAGATGGACCACACCGACTACTCACCCGCGGCCACCGCAGCGAGGTTCCAGTCGGGGACGCCGCCGGTTCCGGCGATCTACGCCGGCATTGCCGGCATGGGGCTCATGCAGGAAATCGGGATCGAGGAGACGCGTGAGCATGTCAACGGGCTCAACTCACGCCTGATCGCCGGGCTCGACGAATTGAAGGCGACGGTCGTGACGCCGCGGCGCCCGAAACGGCGCGGCGCGCTCATCTGCGTGAAATCGACGGACGCGCCTGCCCTCGTCGCGGCGCTCGGCCGTGAGGGCATCGTCACGTCCGAGCGAGACTCGAACCTCCGGATCTCCGCGCACGCCTACAACAGCGTCGACGACGTCGACGCCGTCCTCGCGTCGCTCCAGCGACACCGCAAGCTGCTCGCCTAGCGCTTCACGGCTTGTCGAAACTGCATAGCAAGCACGCTATGATGGAACGAATGGCCGACCGCGTTCGTCACCGGACTGACAAGCGGACGCTCGAACGGCTGCACGAGAAGATCGTCACGCGCGACCGGGGCTGGTTCTTCGCGCAGATCGCGGACAAGGTCGCGGCGCGGCGAGGGGAGCTCGGGATGTCGCAGCGCGAGCTCGCGGAGCTGGTCGGCACGACGCAATCGGCGATCGCGCGACTCGAGCGCGGCGGGCGACCGCCGCGGATCGACACGCTGCTGAACATCGCCGACGCGCTCACCTGCGAGCTCGTGGTCGAGCTTCGCCCGCGTTAGCTACTGCTTGACCAGGCCGGGGAGGCCGACGACCGAGAGCTCCGGCGGCGTCGTGCGCGAGGCGATGACGCTGGCGGCGAGGTCGTGGATGCGCATCCGGTTCGACCGCGCGCCGCGGCGCAAGATCTGAAATGCCTGGTCCGCGTCGATCGAGTACCGCTCGCAGAGCACACCCTTCGCCTGCTCGATCACGATCCGCGAGTCGAGCGCTTCCTGCAGTTGCGCTGCACGTCGCGCGAGGATGCTCGACAGCTCGAGCAGCCGCTCGATCGCTGCGCGCGCCTCATCCGGGGTACCGGGAGGGACGCCGATGCGTAGGAACGACTCGCCCGACGCCGTCAGCGGACGCCCGGGCGGACGCCGCGTGCCGCCGTTAGCCCGCGAGTCGACCGCCGACGACATTCTCCACCGCTTCGACGAGGGACCGCTCGACGTGAATCGTCCGGTCGAGCCCAGTGATCTCGAGCACGCGCAGGATGCGCCGGTCGTCGGCTGCAACCACGAGCTTCCCGCCGGACGAGCGCAGCGCGTTCGACGCGGAGACCAGCACCGAGAGGCCGGCCGAATCCATGAAGCTCACGCCCATGAGGTCGACGACCACCGACTCTGCCGCGTCGTCGATCGCCTCGGCCAGCGCGCGTTGCACTTGCTCGGCCGAGTACAGATCGAGCTCCCCTGTCACGGCGACGACGTAGGTGTGTGCGCCGATGCGAGACGAGGCGACACGAAGCTCCAGAACCGACATGACTCGAGAGTAGACCGCGCGCCGTGAGCGCCGGGCCAGCCTTCGGTTAAGGGAAGCTCACACTTCTGCGAGCGTGTAACCGACGCCGCGAACGGTGACGAGCCGCACGGGGTTTTGTGGGTCGAGCTCGAGCTTTCGCCGGAGATTCGCGACGTGAACGTCCGCGGCGCGCGCGTCCCCGACATACGTGCTGTCCCACAGCCGCTGCATCAGCTCGCGGCGCGAAAACACGTGGCCGGGCCGTTCGGCGAGAAGGGATAGCAGCCGGAACTCGGAGTTCGTCAGCTGCACATTTCGCCCGTCGACGCTGACCGCATGCCTCCCGACGTCGAGCTCGAGCCCGCCGGCGCGGCGGATCCCAGTCGTCGCCTCCGACCGATCGAGGTCGCGTCGCCGCAGGATCGCGCGGACACGTGCGATGAGCTCCGGCATCGAGAAGGGCTTGAGGACGTAATCGTCGGCGCCTGCCTCGAGGCCGACGACCCGGTCGACCTCGGCCGTTCGTGCGGTCAGCATCAGGACCGGCAACACGCTCTCCGCGCGCAGCCTTCGGCACACCTCCAACCCGGACAGGTCGGGCAGCATCAGGTCGAGGATCATCAGGTCGTACGCCTCGGCGCGCGCGCGGTCGAGCGCAGCCTCGCCGGTGTCGACCCAGTCCGCATCGAACCCCTCGCTGTTCAGCGTGTAGACGACGGCGTCCGCGATTGCTTCCTCATCCTCGACGAGGAGGATTCGCGCGCTCACGATTTCGCGGCCGGGAGCTCGACCCGCGCACGGGTTCCCTGGCCGGGATCGGAGCTCAGGGTGAGCTTGCCGCCGATCGTCTCGAGCGCTTGCGACGCGATCGAGATCCCCAGCCCGAATCCGCCGCCGTCGCGGCCGCCGCCGCTCGCGAAGCGGCGTTGCAGCCGATCGAGCTGCTCGGGGGTAAGGCCCCCGCCGGTGTCCACGACGTTGATGGCGACTACGCCGTTGCTCCGCTCGTCGACGGAGATCGCGACGGACCCGTCTCCGGAGTGCCGCTGTGCGTTCGTGAGCAGATTCGTGAGCGCCTGCTCGGCGAGGTCACGATCGACGAAGACCGACACGCCGGGTGGGCAGTGGACGTCGACGTTGTCTCCGTCGGCGTCGTAGATCACGTCGTCGAGAAGCGTCCGCACCTCAATCACCTCGGGCCGCGGCGGCTCCTCGCCGGAGCGGGCGCGCGCGAGGACGAGCAGCCCGCGTGCAATCCGGACGAGGCGGCTGCACTCGCGCGCGATGTGACCGAGGAAGCGGTCGCGGATCACGGGGTCTTCCTTCGCGCCGGACTCGAGCACGTGCGCGGCGCCGATGATCCCGGTCAGCGGCGTCAGCAGCTCGTGCGCCGCATTGCCAGCGCGCCGCGACCGGCGGAGATGCCGACGAGATTCAACGTCTCGTCGCCGACGCGAAGCTCCTTGTCGACCGACGAGCGCCGGGGCTCGAAGAGCGTCCGCGCGAACGACGGCAGCTCCGGGTCGAACCACGCGGGGGGCAACGGCGCACCGATCGTCAGCCGCTGGGGGTGGAAGAAGCGCTTCGCGGCAAGGTTGACGTAGCTGACCGCCAGGTCGCGATCGACTGCGACGATGCCGTCGGGAAGCCTGTCGACGACAGCCGTGAGCTCGTTGACGCCGATCTTCGGGCGCGTCACGTTGCGGCGGCGACAGGCTGCATCATCAGAATGACGCGTCTCGGCGGGCCTGCCGCGGTCCGCAAGGGCGCCAGCGTGACGATGAACTCGAGCGTGTGGCCGCGGCGATTGACGGCCTCGAGGCGAACGTGGTCGAAGGCGCCGTTGGTTTCCGCAGCGAGGGCGTCACGCACAGGAGCACGCAACTGTTCCGCCGGCAGGCCGATGTCGAGGTTGAGGAGGTGGCGGCCCAGCACCTCTTCCTCGTTGAGACCCCACAGCTCTCGCGCGCCGCGGTTCCACGATTCGACCTCGAGCTCTCCGTTGACGACGATGACGCCGACCTCGAGGCTGCCGAGGACGGCGTCGAGAAACGCGTTGGCCTCGTTGAGCTCGATGCTCCGCTCGTGCAGCTCGTTGTTGATCGTCTCCAGCTCCTCGTTCGTCGACTGGAGCTCGGCGTTCATCGTCTCCAGCTCCTCGTTGGCCGACTGGAGCTCCTCGTTCGTCGTCTCCAGCTCCTCGTTCGTCGACTGGAGCTCCTCGTTCGTCGTCTCCAGCTCCTCGTTCGTCGACTGAAGCTCCTCGTTCGCCCCCTCCATCTCCAGGCGAGACTCCTGCAGTGCCTCCTGGAGTCGCCGGTGGCGGGTCACGTCGGTGAACGCGATCGCGACGCCGACGACTTCCCCGGTCACGACTGCGAGCGGTGCCAGCTGGACGTCGAAGAAGCGCGCATCCGCGCCGGTACGCCACTCGATCTCGCGCAGCGAGATCGAGTCGCCCTTGCCGAGCGCCTCTTCGATCCGCGACCGCAGCTCCACCGGCCTGAACGACACTTCGAGGTCCTTGAACGGCCGCCCGAGATCGCGCTCGGCGAGGCCGAACAGCACACGCGCCTGTGCGTTCGCGAGCGTCAGACGTCCGTCGCGATCGACGACGAGTTGAGCGACCGGGGCCGTGTCGAACGCAGCCGTCCGCACGACCATGCCCACGCCGTCCGGCGTCAGCTGCGGCTCGCCGGGGACGGCGGCGCGAGCGCGCCGCATCACCTTCGGGACCTTCTCGAAGACGCGGCGCTTCAGGTCGATCGGCGCGAAGAGGCTCGTCCGAGCGGCGAGCGCCTCCGACTTTCCGAGGAACAGAAAGCCGTCGTCGCGTAGAGCGAAGTGGAAGTTCGTCAGGATCTGCTCTTGCGTCCGCGCGTCGAAGTACATGAGCGTGTTGCGTGAGACGAGCAGGTCGATCCGCGAGATCGGCGGATCCTGGACGAGGTCGTGCCGGCCGAAGATGACCGCCCGTCGCAGGGACTGCGCGAACCCGAATCCTCCGTCGGCGCGGTCGAAGTAGCGCTTACGCAGGGCCTCGGGCACGACCGACACGGCTTTCTCGCCGTATGTCGCACGGCGTCCCTGCGCGAGCGCGTGCTCGTCGACGTCGGTGGCGTAGATCTTCACGCGTCGGCGAAACGCGTCCTCGCCGAGCGCCTCCGCGAAGACCATCGCGAGCGAGTACGCCTCCTCGCCCGTCGCACACCCAGTCGACCAGACGCGGATCGCCTCGTCGGCGGTGCGAGCCTCGATCAGCCGCGGCACGATCTCCTCGCGGAGGAAGTCCCACGCCAGCTCGTCGCGGAAGAACGAGGTGACGTTGATCAGGATCGTGTTGAAGAGCGAGACGAACTCGTCGGGGTTCTCCGCGAGGTGCGCCTGGTACTCGTCGTAGCCCGCGAACCCTTTCTCCTGCATGCGTTTCGTGATCCGGCGGGTCAGGCTCGGCCGCTTGTAGCCGGTGAAGTCGAAGCCTCTTTCGCTGCGGATGTACGCGAGCAGGGGCTCGAGGTCGCCTGCCGGTTGACGCGTCACGCCCCTGTCGGTCATGACACGTCCGCCGTCAGGTCAGGCAAGAGCTCGGGGGCCATCTCGTCGAGGGCGCGGCGGATCGCGATCCCTTGCTCGACGGCCGCGTCAGCCTGGCGCTCGAAGCGCGCAGCGACGGTACGGCGGCCGCGGCTGCGGAACCGCTCCGCCATTCTGCGCGCGAGCGCGGCGCGCTCCTCGAGTGCTCGCAGCGCAGCCCAGAGGCCGCCCTCGACGACGTTCGACTGGCCCGCGAGGAGCGTGTCGATCGAGTAGCCGTGCCCCGTGCGACAGCGAAAGCGCGGTAACCGTCCCTCGGTGGTCTCCCAGAGGCCCCCGCCACATTCCGGACAGGTGAAGCCGGAGGACTCGCCCGGCTGGGGCGCGTGGCTCGCCCCCCGGTCGATCTGGACGAAGTCGTTTTCGGCGAGGGCCGGCTCCGGCACCGGTGCGGGGCTGACGACCGCTTCGCGTGTGGCGGCGACGATCGCTCCCGCGAGCTCACCCGCGGGAAGGATGGCATCGACGTCGACGAACTCGATCGCGCTGAACGGCATCCCGGAGTACAGCGCATCGTCGGGATCCTGGACAAGCGCGCGCCCTCCGCTGCTCTTGATCACCGCTAGGCCCGCAGTTCCGTCGTCGAGGACGCCAGACAGGACGACGCCGGTCACGCGCGCGCCGAACGCGCGAGCCGCGCTGCGAAACAGCGGATCGATCGCAGGCCGATAGCCGTTCTCCCTCGGCCCTCGGATCACGCGGACGACGTCCCTCTGGACGAGGAGGTGGTGATCGGGCGGCGCGACGTAGATGCGCCCCGTTCGGATCGGCTCCTCGTCCACGGCATGGGCGGCAGGAAGCTCGCCCCGGCGGGTGAGGATCGCGGGCAGGGCGCTCGTGCCGCTCGCCGGAATGTGCAGGACGACGAAGAGCGTGGCCGGAAGGTCGGGCGGCAGCCGGGAGACGAGTGTCCCGACCGCCTCGACACCGCCGGCGGATGCGCCGATGACGACGATGTCGCGCCTGCTCAGTTCATCCTCTGGCACGACCCTCCCTCGACCGATCGGCGTTGCGCCACAATGATAGCCGCGGCGGCCGCGACGTTTTCACGCGGGCATTGGGGGGCAACCGCTACGGCGTGGAGCATGCCACCGCGGTGCGGATCGCGCGGAACGACGCGATCTTCCGGGATGCAAACGAGCGGATTCGCGACCGTGCGGCCGATCACGACGTGACCGAGTCGATCCCGTTCCTGTGCGAATGCGCAGAGCCGTCGTGCACGACGATCGTCCGATTGCCGCTGGCGGAGTACGAGCGGATCCGCGCGAACCCGACCTGGTTCTTCAACGCGACGGGGCACAGCGCGGTGGCAGGCCCTTGGGCGACCCCCGTCGAGAGCCATCCCGGCTACGAGGTGGTCGTGAAGCGCGGCCTCGCAGCGGAGGTCGTGAAGGAAGCCGACCCGCGGAGCAGGACCTGAGAGAATCGCGGTAATGGACGAGCGTGCGAAGCGCGTCGGCCTGAACGAAGCCGTCTTTCGCGAGGTCAACGAGCGAATCGGGGAGCTCGCGCAGACGTTCGCGCTGACGGAGCACCCGCTCGACCTCGTCTGCGAATGCGGCGACGCGACGTGCACGCAACAGGTTCGGATGACGTACGCCGAGTACGAACGGGTGCGCGACGACCCGCGGCTCTTCGCGATCTATCCCGGCCATGAAGCGCCCGACGTCGAGGACGTCGTCGAGCGGCAGGATGACTTCGACATCGTCCGCAAGCGCGAGGGCGATCCGGCGCGCCTCGCCGAGAGCACCGACCCGCGCAGCTGACGACGATCGTCGTCGCGGCGCTCGGCGATTCGATCACCGAAGGATCGCCGGGCTTCGACTCCCGGCGCGGCGGCGACGAGACCTCGCAGTGGGAGTACTGGGCTGCGCTGTCGGACCCGCGGATCGACTTCCGGAACCATGGCCGTTACGGCGAGCGGACGGACGAGATCGCGGCGCGACTCGACGACGCGGCGACCGGCGCGCGCGTCCTCGTCGTGCAGGGCGGGATCAACGACATCGCGCAGGGTCGCGACGTCGACGAGGCAGCCACGTACCTGCGAGCGATGCTCGTGCGCGGGAGCGAGCTCGGCCTGCAGATGGCGATCTGCGACGTCCTCCCGTGGAATAACGGCTGGCCCGACGCCGATTCGCCGATCCGCGCGTTGAACGCACGGATCGCAGAGCTCGCACGCGACGAGCCCGCGACGCTGCTCTCGTTTTACGACACGCTCGAGGACCCCGCAAGGCCGGGACGGATGAAGCCGGAGTGGGCGCATACGGACGGCGACCATCCGTCCGTCGCGGGCTACCGCCGTCTCGGCGAGCTCGCGTTTCGCCTGCCGGACGCTTACCGCTAAACGTCGAACGCGTCGCCGTCGGCGGCGCGCTCGAGGCCGCCGTCCAGCGTGAGCTCGCGCGGCCGGTGCACGATCACGAGTCGGCGCGCACGCGACCGCCGGTACGCGTCGGCGGCCTCGTCCGCGGACAGGTGCCCGCGGAGACTGCCGGCCTCACGGCCTTCCCTCAGCGTCGCTTCGCAGAGAAACAGGTCGGCGTCTTCGGCAACGTCGACGAGGCGGTCGCTCGGGCCGGAGTCTCCAGAGTACGCGAGCGTCCGTTTTCCGTCGGTGACCCGGAATGCGTAGGTCTCGATCTCGTAGTGCGGGACGCGGTGCGGCGTGACCTCCAGCTCGGCGGCCATGAACGGCTCGCCGTCCTCGTACTGGTGAAGGTCGAAGGCGCTCTCGAACATCGTCTCGTTCCCGAAATGCGAGCCGAAGTGCCGCAGCTCGTCCCTCCCGTTCGGGCCGACCCAGAGCTGGACGCGCGGCACATCGCGGCCGGGGCCGTACTGCGCACCCCAGACCCAAGGCACGATGTCGCCCCAGTGATCGAGGTGGAAGTGCGTGATCGCGATCGCGTCGACGCGCGGCCACCCCTCGGCTTCCCGCAGGCGCGGAAGCACGCCGGGGCCACAGTCGAGGAGGAGGCGGCCCGACCCCTCGACCAGATACCCCGATTGTGCGCCCCCTGGATTCGGCCAGGCGGGCGAGCAGCCGATGACGGTTACCTTCATCGCGCTAAGCATGACGGCATAGAATCGCTCCGTGGCGCAGGGACCGGTCGAACTGATCCAGCGGGTGCCGATCTTCGACGGCCTCGAGCGGCGTGATCTCGAGCGAATCGCCGGTTCGATGAAGCAGCGGACGTTCCGCGCCGGCGACCGAGTGACCTCGGAAGGACAGGGCGGCGTCGGCTTCTTCGTGATCGAGGACGGGTCGGCAAAGGTCACGATCGGCGGGGCGGAACGACGGACCCTCGGCCCCGGCGACTATTTCGGCGAGGTGGCACTTCTGACGGATAGTCCCCGGACGGCGACGATCACGGCCGAGACCGACCTTCGCTGCTACGGCATGACCTCCTGGGACTTCAAGCCGCTCGTCGAGTCGCACAGCTCGATCGCCTGGCACCTGCTGCAGGCGATGGCGAAGAACTACCAGTCGCCTCAGCACTAGCCGGCGTCGCCCCGCGCTGCTTCGATCTCGGCCCGATCCCGTTCGAGCTCGGCTGCATCGCTCTCGATGCGCGCGTTCCTGCGTTCGAGCTCTGCACGGGGCTCGTCGTCGTGATCGGCCCAGAAGGCTGCGGCCGCGCCGTGGCACTCGGCAGCGCGTTCGTGCGTTGCTGCAGCTCGACGGTGGCGCGCAACGCGGTCCAGGTTGCCCACGCCTTGATCGTATGCGTAGTGGGGACGCTTGGCCTACGCGAGTTGCAGGACCTCGTCCGCCTGCTCGATCAGGACTGGGTCGTGCGTCGCGCAGACCACGGCGGTCCCTGATTCGCGGGCGAGATTGACGAGGAGCGCGCCGACCGCAAGCGCGTTCGCCTGGTCGAGGCGCGAGGTCGGCTCGTCGGCGAGCAGGAGCTCCGGCCGCGCCGCTACGGCACGAGCGATCGCCACGCGACCGCGCTCACCCGTCGAAAGCCGCGACACGCGTTGGTCGGCCCGCTCCTCGAGCCCGACGGCCACGAGCGCCTCGCGCGCGCTGTCGCGAGCGCGCCGGCGCAGTGCAAGCGCGAGCTCCACGTTCTCCACGGCGCTCATCGTCGAGATCAGGCCAGGCTGCTGGCCGACGTAGCCGATGTGACTCCGGCGGACAGCTGCACGCCGCGCCCGGTCGAGTGTCCCGACGTTCGTTCCGAGGACGTCGATCGTCCCGGCGGTCGGTAGCTCGAGCCCCGCGAGCAGGTGCAGAAGCGTCGTCTTGCCCGACCCCGACGGGCCGGTGACCGCGGTCACCGTGCCGGCGCGGAACTCGGCGTCGACCGCGTCCAGCGCCGTCCGCGCCGACGCCCCAGCCCCGTAGACCTTCGTGACGCCCTGCAGGCGCGCCGCGGTCCGGTCGACGACGCGTTGCCGGTGCTGCTCGGCCGGAGCCGTCTCCGGTACGAGATCCGCATCGGCGGAACTGACGCGGATCTCGCGGCCGTCGAGCCGCGCCGTCGCGTGCTCTCGGATCCCCGAGCGGCGCAAAAGCTCCTCCGGCAGCCGCAGCCAGCCACCGCGGCCGACGACGATCGATTCGTCGCCGCCGTCCGCGCGTGCGGACTCCTCGCTGACGCGGCCGTCGCGGATCCGGACGACGATGGTCTCGTACACGAGCGCGGCGCTCGCCGCATCGAGCTCGCCGGTCGGCTCGTCGGCGAGAAACAGCCGTGGACGATGTGCGAGCGAGGCTGCGACTGCGATGCGTTGCTGCTCGCCGCCGGAGAGCTCGGACGGGTGCGCGTCCCGGCGGTTTGCGAGCCCGACGCGTTCGAGCAGCTCGTCGGCGCGTCGCGTTCGTACGAGCCGCGGCGCTCCCGCGAGCCCGAGCTCGAGCGCGACGAGCTCGCGCGCCGTCAGTTCCGGCGACAGCGCGCGTGCGTAGTGCTGGTCTGCGTAGCCGACGGTGCTGGTGCGATACCGGCCGACGTCGGCGGCCGGCAGCTTTCCGAGCTCCGTCCCGAACACGCGGACGCTTCCGGCGGACGGCCGGTCGAGGCCGGCGAGAATTCGCAGCAGCGTCGACTTGCCGGAGCCGCTGGGGCCGAGGACGCTGACGACTTCCTGCTCGCGGACGACGAGCGACAGCCCCTGCAGCGCGGCCGCGTCACCCTCCGGCGTCTGGTGGACGCGGAAAAGATCCCGAACCTCGACCGCCGGTGTCATGTTCCGGCCTCCGCGAACCGGCCGGCGACGTCCGCGCGGAACGCGCGTCGCGTCGCGATCGCGACGAGGGCGGCGCCGACGAGCGCGTAAAGCCCAATCCCGAGCGCGACGACCGGCCAGTCGAGGCGGAGCCTCAGAGGCGGCTGGGGAGATCCCCCGCCCGCGGTCAGCGTCACCAGCGCGACGATCAGCGCGGCGAGGACCGCGCCCGTCACGATGCCGCCGAGGACGCCGGCCGACGCAACCAGCGCGGTCCGCAGCCGGAGATGCGTCCGCAGCGTCGACGGCGGAGCGCCCTGCGACTCGAGGTCGAAGAGCTCGCCGCGCTCGTCGCGGAGATCGGCGACGACGCCGAGCAGAAGGCCGAGCAGCGCGAGAGCGAGTGCGACGAGCGCCGCGGCCGCGAGTGTCGTCAGCGTGCCGCGCGCGAGCGGCTCCGACTCGAGGTCGCGGAGCACAGCACGCCGGGACGTCACCTCGAGGATGTCGAACGGCGGCCGGCGCAAGGCGGCGTCGAGCCGCGCCTGCTCGCCGCGCGCAGCCTCGACCCAGACCTCGTTTCGCGCGCCTGCGCCCGGTGCACCCGCGTCGAGCGCGGTCGCGAGCGTCCCCGCGTCGGCGAGGACGGCGTCGCCGTCGACGGTCGGAATGCGGCGGGCGGTTGCGACGACCTTCGCCGTGATCGTCCCGTTCCCGACCTCGATCGGCAGGATCCCGCCCGGCCCTGCCGCGTCGGCGAGCGCCTGTGTCACGACCACAGGGACAGGGTGCTCGTCGGTCGGTTGCCGGGCGCGGAACCGCGCGACGGTACCGCCCGTGACGACGTAGTCGAGCCGGCCGCCGCCGATGTCGGTGATCCCACCGGTGCCGCTCCACGTGCGACGATCGAACGGAAGCGGCTTGCCGTCGACGCGGGGGACGCCGAGCCGCATCCGTCCCTCGGCGATCGGCGCGGCGTTCTGGCCGCCGTTCGGCACCCCGTGCAGTCCCGTGCCGGTGAGTTCGAACGTGAGCGCGACGAGCCTGCCGCCGCGAGCGCCGCGCGGGATCGGCGCGGAAAGCCTCCTCGCACCAGTCGTTCCGAGCGCGATGCCGCTTGCGGTCCCGAGCGGCGTCACGATCACCGCGCGGACGGCGAGATCGTCACCGCGAGTGCGGACGGGGAGTGTCAGCGTCCGCCCGTCCGCCGGAATCGCGACGCCTCGCAATACGACCTCGCCGCTGGGCCGGATCAGTCGCGCCAGCGTCCGCGGCGAGCGCGACGCGTCGTCGCTCCGCCAACGCAGGCTCGGCAGCGCGTCGGCAGGGATCCCGAGGACATCCACTGACCGCGTCGCCTGCAGTCGGCGAACGTTCCCCGAATCGCGGAGCACGGCGAACGCACGCGTTCCCGGCGCGATCGCACTGAATCGGCCAAGCGGTGCGGCCTGGAGGACGGGCACCAGTTGCGTCAGGTTCTCGCGAACGACATCGTCCGTCGGTGCGACGAACGACGCCTGGTCCTGCTGCCCGTGGACGAGCGTCGCGCGGTACGCCTCGGCGAACAGCGCGAGCCCCAGGCTGACGACGAGAAATGCGCCTGCGACGGCTGCACGCCCGGGGCTCCGGGCCAGCGACAGTGCAGCGAGCCGAATCGGTGCGGGCGCGCCGCGGGCCCGCCGCTCGAGTCGGGCGAGTGCAGGCCCGAGCAGGCGCGCGGCGATGACGGCTGCGACGAACGCGATCAGCGCCGGCAGGACGAGCAAGACGCCGCCGGTCCCCCGTTCCTGCGCGAGCGCGTTCGTATCGGCGGCACCGCGCGCGAGGGCGATCACGATTGCGACGAGCGCCCCCGCCGCCGCTACGTCGACCGGCGTCACGGTCACGCCGCCGACGCGGGCAGCGCCGGCGCGAAGGGAGAGGAGGACGACCACAGTCGCCGCGGCGGCGAGGATCGCCGCGAAGCCGATCCCGCGCGGAGACAGGGCCGAGTGTGCGAGAACGGCGCCAGCGGGCGTGTGGGCGCGTCCTGCAGCGAGCGCGGCGACGCCTGCGCCTACCGCCCAGCCGACTGCAGCACCGGCGGCGGCCACCACGGCCACCTCGGCGGTCGAGACGAGCGCGAGCTGCCAACGGCGCGCGCCGTACCACGTCAAGCGCCGCCATTCCGCCTCGGCGTCGCGACGGAGCCCGGTCGCGGCGAGGACGGCGAACGCCAGCAGCAAGGCCGCCGATTCGCCGCCGATCAGCAGCAGCCGGCGCCCCGCGACCGTCCCGGTCCCTTCGGCGGCACGCAGCTCGTCGACCGGCGCGATCAGGTCGTACGCGAGCGACTGCGCCTCCACACGCGAACGCTGGCGCTGGACCTGTTCGGCGAACCTGTCGAGTGTCCACGGATGGACGTCGTGCGCACCCAGCGGAACGGTCCACACGTAGCTGCGGTACGTGGGCCCGAATACGGCCGCCCGCGCCAGCCCGCGGACACCCTCGGCGAGGAGAAGCGGCGGCGTGGCGGCGGTGTGGTACCGGAGTGACGAGCTCAGGACCGACCTGTACGTCTCGCGGGTGATCAGGTTGCCGAGCGGGACCGCCGAGGCGAGCCCGCCGCGGCCGACCCGGACGAGCCGCAGCCCGTCGATCGGCGGGATCGGCCCGCTCCCGCCGATCTGGATCACCTCGCAGTGCGACGGCGTGCAGGCCCTCGGGAGGCGACCTGAGGTGAGGCGGACGAACGGCGCCAGTCCGTCGATCGCGCCAAGGTCGAACAGGTGCCCGTTGCTCTCGCTCTGGCGGAGGAGCATCGCGCGGACAGGCCGGCCGGCCAGTGGGGTAACCGCGGAACGCGCGAATGCGTCGATCCGGGCCGGGTCGTTCGGCGCGCCGCTGCCGATCCCGCCCCAGAGGAGGCGGACGACGCGGTCGGTCTGAGGCAGGCGCGCGGTCGCGCGCGCAAGGCTGCGGTCCCGTGCGATCAGGCTCCCGGCGAGGACGGCGGCGAGGAGTGCGGCGCCGCACGCGATCCCGAGGCCGACGAGGAGGACGCGCTCGCCGCGGCGCGTCAGGCGGAGCCACGAGAGCCGAAGCGGATATGCGATCCGCCGAAGGACGGTGCTCACGCCGAGATCATCGCCGTCCCGCGAGGACGCGCGCCACGACCGCGCCGTAGAGCGCGTGATCGGCGAGCTGCGGGCCGAGCGGAAGCGAGCGGATCCGCGGGAACGTCCGCCCGATCGTCCCGAGGTCGAAGGCCGCGATCGCGAGGCCTGCAACGACGCCCTGCACGAGCGTCGGGCGGCGCGGCAGGGCGTGCGCGAGCACGACGCTCCAGCCGAGCGACACGGCGACATGCACCGGCACCGCCGCCGCGACCAGCCGGCTCCTCCGTGTCTCGCGCGGCAGCAAGATTGATCCGGTGGCCGCTGTCGCCCGGAGCGCATCGCCACGCCGGGCGAGCTCCCAGACGGTCGACGGGAGACCGCTGACGACGGCCGCGACCGCGCCGGCCGCGAGACCGTCCTCGATCCGACCGCCGTCCAGGCGTCGGACGCTACCTACGATCTAGGATCCCGTTTCCGCCGATGTCCGACGTCGTCGACGCCCTTCGTGGGGCAGAGCTGGCCGAGGTACGGCCGCGCCCCGACCGCTGCGCCGTTTCCGTCACCGGGAAAGAAACGGTTCTCCTCTCCGTCGACCCATCGACAGGCCGCTCGGCCGCCTTCGCTGAGCCGTCGGGGCCGTTTTTCGGCCCATAACGTGGTACAAGCGGTGCGTGACCCACCGTTATGACGCCGTCATCGTCGGCGCCGGCCCGGCCGGGTCGACCTGCGCGCTGCGGCTCTCGCGCGCCGGGGCGAACGTCCTCCTCGTCGATCGGGCGCGGTTTCCGCGCGACAAGCCGTGCGGGGGCGCAGTAACTCGCCGTGCCGCGCTCAACCTGCCGTGCGACGTGTCACCTGTCGTCGAGGACGTCGTGACCGTCGCGGATCTCGTCGGCGCGGACGGCACGCTCCGGGCACGGGAGTCCACGGCGCCGATCGCGTACATGACGCAGCGCCTTCGCCTCGACCACTACCTCGTCGAGCAGGCAGCTGCCGCGGGCGTCGACGTCCGGGACGGCGTCGGCCGCGTCACGCTCGACGGCCCGGCGACGACCGCCGTCATCGACGGTGAGCGTTACCACGCGGACGTGCTGATCGGCGCCGACGGCGCAAACGGAACGGCCGCGCAGAGCCTGCGCCTGGGGGAGATTCGCGCGACCGGGATCGCGCTCGAGGGCAACCTGCCGCGCACCGCTGCGGATGTGTCTCGGTACGAAGGCCGAGCCGTCGTCGACTTCGGTGTGATGCGAGGCGGCTACGGCTGGATCTTCCCGAAGGCCGACCACATCAACGTCGGCGTCGGCGGGTGGCTGAGCCAGGGAACGCAGCTCCGCGGCTGCCTCGAGCAGTTCTGCCGCCGGTACGGGCTCCCGTTCGACCGCCTCGAGAGCATCCGCGGCCATCGCCTGCCGATGAAGGTCCCGCGTGCGACGGTTGCCCGCGGTCGAACCTGCGTGATCGGCGATGCCGCGGGCTTGGTCGACCCGCTCACGGGCGACGGGATGTACGAGTGTTTCGTCAGCGCGGAGCTCGCTATGCAGCAGACGATCGCCGTCCTGAACGGCGACGCGAGCGATCTCCACGCGTACCAGGACTCGCTCGATCGGCGGCTGCGCTCGCACCACTGGGCGTCGTGGGTGCTGAAGCGCGCGTTCGATCGTTTCCCGCAGACGACGTACCGCGTTGCGACCTCGCCCCAGGTGTGGTCGGTGATCCGGGACCTGTTGACGGGTGAGCTCCCCGATTTCGAGTCGGCAGCGGGGCGTCGATTGCCGCTGCGGCTGATCGGCACCCTCGCCGCGCGCGCGAAGGCGGCGTCCGAGCCGACACTGGCCCTCGAACGAAGCTGAGTGCCGTGCCGGCTCGGGGGCGCCGCATGCGCAGCGCCCCCGGGCCGAGATCGCTTACGCCCGACAGGGATTCGTCGTGAGCGTGTTCCTGTAGTTGTTGTAGCGGGACACGACGCCGCCGGGGATCGGATAGGCGAGTGAGAGCAACGAGCCGTACTCGGCGGTCGAGTTGCCGCCGAACGTGTTCGTCGTCCCCGGAAGTGACGCGCCGCCTTCCTGCCAGACGCATTGGCCTCCGAGCGTTCCGGTCGTGTAGATCGGATAGAAGTTCGCGCCCGGCGGAGGATTCGTGCATCCGGTGCCGGTCGACCGGTCGCAGCTACCGCCGAGGTCGGCAGCCTCGATCCGCGGCAGGTCGGTCTCGAACGCAATCCGGTCGTAGTTCGATGTGCCGTTCGACGTGTCGAAGAGGGGGCTCGTGAACACGATCGGGTCCGGCACGGGACGCGCGCTGCCGGTTCCCGGCCACGCCGTCGGTTGGTACGACGGGCCGTCGAAATCGACGTCCGTGTCCGTGCAGCCGGACACCTGCACGAGGAGCGACAGCGATGCGGCGAAGCAGTAGTTGTCATCGCCGTCGGCACTCGCATCGGTCGCACCGCCGCTGTGGCACTTCTGATTGTTGACCACGTCGCAGTACTCGAAGTGGCCGATCTCGTCGGAGAACGCGACGTTGTATCCATGCGCCGTCCACGTCAGCCGCGTGTGCTCGCTCGAGCTGGCGTACATCGGGTGGTACGCATAGGGCGCCGAGTGGCAGTTGCCCTTCGGCTCGTACAGCACCTGGCGGAACCCGTTCGCAACGCTCGCAGTCATCGAGCCGGTTTCGCCGGTTGTCACGTCGTGGATCACGACCTGGAAGCCGGCCGGCGTGTCGTGCATGTCAAGGACGATCGTGTCGCCCGGCCCCATGAAGAGATCTTTCGACGGATCCACCGTCGATGCTGCGAACGGCGAGGTGAAGTCGGTGAGCGGATCCGGCGACGCCTGCGGAACGCCGCTCTTCGTGATGAACGCGAAGCTGACCGGCTCGATCCCGGCCTTGTTCAGGCATTGCGAGTTCTGGGTCGTGTTGTCGACCTGCGACTCGGAGAGGCTGTCGATGTTGAGCGCTGCGCACCAATGAACCGCGTCACAGCTCACACCGGCCTCCCAGCCAGCCCAGCCCGGCGGGTAGA